>JAUSGG010000167.1 GCA_030649165.1 Armatimonadota bacterium | reverse complement strand
TCACCCCATCCCTCTCCCGCTCGGGGGAGAGGGGGCTAACTGGGGCTAACAAGATACGTTATCTCGTAAGACAAAGGTAATCCCCTCTCCCTTGACGGGAGAGGGCTAGGGTGAGGGCGCTTCCGGTAAGTCTTCGTGAATGATCCGGGCTAAGGAAGCGCCCCGTTTCGGGATTTCCGGGTTGGGACCCGAAGCTGTCCGCTATAGCATGCGTATGCCGCCCAACCCTCAAATCCCGAAACAACGGGGTGGTTCCTTTCCGAAATAATCCCGATCCATCGGGATCACTTGCTCGAAATGACGTTAGCGGCGGCTTTCGGACTTTTTGAACACTCACGCATTTCGTCCCGAAGCAGACTCACATGCGAGACCCTTCGGGACGAAAAACGAGTCCCGAAGTATATTCTTCCCGTAAATTTGAACTCTCACGTGAAAACCGCGGAGCTTGCCGAGGCGGCACACCTGTGCTATTCTTGCATCAATGGTTCAAAGCTTCGCTCCACTTTGTCAGAGTTTCCACGAGGATCGCACTGAGTAAAGAGGTCTACCATGACCGAAACACCAATAGTAAATGTGACGCACGAGAGAGACAGCGTGACGATAGCGGGCGCCGGCGCCCTCGACCTGAGCAATTCGGCTGATTTCGCCCGGGCGCTCAAAGACGCTTCAGAGACCGCGGAACACGTAGTACAGATTCTGGGTTTCACGTCGCTGATGGACGTAGAGGTTTGTCCGGCGTAGGCAGCGGAGGCGGCCGACATTGGCCATAGTCGACATAAAATCGAAGACGGGCGATTGGACCGAGCCGCGGTACGCCGCGTCGTTGACGGCCTTCTCCAAGACTGCCGCCGCAGTGACGTTCGCGGTCGGGCTTCTCGTGATAATCGGGTGGGCGCTCGAAGCGCCGACCCTCAAGAGTATACTGCCAGGCTGGGTTGCGATGAAGGCCAATACGGCGCTCTGTTTCCTGCTCCTTGGCACGGGCCTCTGGCTTATCCGTCCGGGCAGGAGCCTGCCGGCGGGGCGGCTTATCGGAGCTGTCGTGGCGACGATCGGGTTGCTGACGCTGTGTGAATACATATTCGGCTGGGATTTGGGCATCGACCAGGCGGTCTTCAAAGAGCCGGCAGGCGCCGTGGGCACGTATGTGCCGGGGCGCATGGCTCCGAACACTGCTCTGAGCTTCGTGATGCTTGGGCTGGCATTGCTGGTCGTGGACGCGCGGACCCGCGGGCGGCTGCATCCGTCGAGATTCTTCGCGATTCTTGCCGGGTCGATGGGAGCGCTTGCCGTCTTCAGATACGTTTACGGAATCAGCGATCTCAGCGGCATCCCTCATCATACCCACATGGCCCTCCACACCGCGGTCGCCTTCATGGTGTTAAGCGCCGGGCTGATCTGCGCGAGGCCGGACCGAGGCCTCGTGGCGATTGCCGCAAGCGAATCCACCGGCGGGATAGTCCTGCGAAGGATACTTCCATTCGCACTCGTGTCTACGTTCGTCCTGGGCTGGATCGTTGCATGGGGCCAAACTGCCGGTCTCTACGAATCCGACGAAGGCACGGCCATATATGCGGCAGCCATAATGATCGTGATTGCGTTTCTCGCCTCGTCAACCGCGCTGGCCCTGCACCGGTCAGACAAGGAGCGCCGGCAGGCGGAGGAGCAATTGCAGAGCGTGGCGCAATTCCCTAAAGAGAACCCGAGCCCCGTGCTGCGCGTTGGCCGCGATGGTCGCGCGCTGTATATGAATCCTGTTGCAGGGGCTCTGCTGGTGAGGGAGGGATCGAAGACAGGCAATACCGTACGGTGCGAGATCAGAGAGCATGTAGAGGCGGCGCTGCGCAGCGGCCAGTCCAGCGAGTTCGATCTGGCTTACTCCGACGGACAGGTCTTCTCCGTGATCTGCGTTCCTGTGCCGGACAAGGCGTACGCCAATCTCTACGGACTTGACACCACCGAGCGCAGGCGGGCGGAGCACGAGCGTGAAGTTGCGGTAGAGTTCCTGCGTCTCGTGAACGAGGCGACGGGAACCCGCGAGTTGGTTCGCGCCGCGGCCACGTTCTTCCAGCGGGAATCCGGCTGCGAGGCCATAGGCATCCGACTGAAGGAGGGGGACGACTATCCTTACTTCGAGGCGCGAGGATTCCCACAGGAGTTTCTCCTGCTGGAGAACAGCCTTTGTGAAAGAGACAAGACCGGCAGCGTGATCCGGGACAAGGACTTCAATCCCGTCGTCGCATGCATGTGCGGAAACGTGATATGCGCGCGATTCGACCCGTCCAAGTCGTTCTTCTCAGAACACGGCAGTTTCTGGACAAATTGCACGACTCAGTTGTTGGCCACCACAAGTGAAGCGGACCGCCAGTCGCGCACGCGCAACCGGTATAACGGCGAAGGGTACGAATCGGTCGCGCTGGCGCCGCTGTACGCGGGCGAGCAGCGATTGGGACTTCTGCAGTTGAACGACAGGCGGCCAGGCATGTTCTCCGCGAACACGATCGCCCTGTGGGAGAGACTCTCCGGGTATCTCTCGGTGGCGCTCGCGAAATCCAGCGCCGAAGAAGCTCTGCTGGAGAGCGAAGCGCACAAGACGGACTTCTACCGGAAGACCATTTTCGCCGCAACCGAGGGCAAGCTTGTCATCGTGGCGAAGGATGAGTTTGTAGAACTCTGCGCCTCCGCGATAGCCAAATGGACCGTGCGCAATATGCAGGAGTTCGGTGAAATGCGAGATGAAGTCGGGCGATTAGTTCAGAGTCAAGGGTTTGACCAGAGTCGCGCGTATGGTTTTATCGCCTGCGTAGTCGAGGCGGCGGCGAACGCGATCAAACACGCCGATGGAGGAACGGCGTTTCTTGGCCGGCGTGACGGGGCATTGTTCTTCGGGATTTCGGACACAGGTCCCGGAATCGAGGAGCTGACCCTTCCGAACGTCGCCCTGACCAGGGGCTACTCCACCGCCGGGACTATGGGAATGGGTTACAAGGTCATGATCAAGTTCGCGGATAAGGTATATCTGGCGACGGACTCGGCCGGAACCAACGTGGGGTTTGAGATTGCGGCGGAATAGGGAGTTCTGAGTTCTCTGCGCTGAGGACCCCAAACCCTGAGACCCTTAGAACCCTGGAACCCTGAATAAAGGAGGCTTTGCCGATTGCCTGTTGTAAAGATAAGCGGTGTGAAGGTGACATATCAAGATGCCGGCGATGGCCTGCCGGTAGTCTTCATCCCGGGATTGGCCGAGACGGGCGAATGCTTCCGCCGGCAGATATTGGGCCTATCCCCGAAATACCGGGTTATCGCGTACGATCTCCGTGCCGCGAGGCAAGCAGAGGAGTATTCCATATCGCTGTTGGTCCGCGACCTGGGTGAGTTGCTCAAGAGTCTCCATATATACAACGCCGCTGTCTGCGGCCACTCAGTCGGCGGAATGATAGCTCAGGAGTTCGCCATGACCTATCCGGAGCAGACCGCCGCTCTGACACTCATCTCTTCCTTTCCCAAACTGCCCGTTGCGCATGCCGACAGGCTTCTTTCGTGGCTCACGCCCCGGGGGGCGCCTCGTCGCGGCGCCGTCGGTTGGATCCGAGGGCTTTTCGGCGGAGCGCGCGTTGATACGGATTCCCCGGAATGGCTGTCGCAGCAGGTGGCCGGCGTCAACAGACTTACTACTGAGGCCCAGTTGCGAGCGGCGCAGTCGTTCGACTCGACCACGCGGTTAGGTGAGATCGGGGCCCCGACGCTGGTCATCGTTGGTGAGAAGGAGCGCGAGGAGATTCAGCATTCCGCCCAGGTCCTCTACGAAGGTATCGCGGACAGCGCTCTTGAAGTGATCGAGGACGGCGACCACTTTTCTTATTATTTCCGCCACGATCTGGTGAATGCGGCTATCGACGACTTCCTGACGAGCCGCATGGCCTCCATATCCTGATGTTCAGGCTCATAGACACGCACGCGCACCTGAACCACGAGGACTTCGACCACGACCTGGAGCGCGTAATCGAACGCGCGGCCCAGGAAGGAGTGGAGCGCATCATCGTCCCCGGCTATGACCTGCCTTCGAGCAGGCGCGCGGTCGAGCTGGCGGGCCGATTCGAGGGAATCTACGCCGCGGTCGGCGTTCACCCTCACGACGCAAAGACCCTCGACGCCGCGACATTCGCCGAAATTCGCGCCCTGGCCGGGGCGGGCGGGGTGGTGGCGATTGGCGAAATCGGACTGGACTTTCACTATGACCTGTCGCCGAGGCAGGTTCAGATCGAAGCCTTCAGAGCACAGGCTGCGCTCGCCATCGAGCTTAACCTGCCGTTGATCGTCCACACCCGAGAGGCCGCCGAGGAAGTCCTGGCGGTATTGAGGCAGACCGGGGTCGGCCACGCGGCGGGGGTTATGCACCATTTCTCGGGCGGCGAACAGTTCGCCCGCGCCGCTATGGAAATGGGTTTTATCCTGGGAATCGCTGGGCCGGTCACCTACAAAAAGAACGATGAGTTGAGGGAGACGGTCCGGCGCGTCGGGTTGAACGCGCTGGTCGTAGAGACTGACTCCCCCTACGCCGCCCCCCAGCCGGTCCGCGGCAAGCGAAACGAGCCGGGCTACGTGACGCGCGTGGCGGCGAGGATCGCCGAGGAGCTTGGCCTGGGTATCGAGGGAGTCGCCGCGACAACGACGGCCAATGCGGAGAAGCTGTTTCGACTCAGGTAGCCGCGGCACCTATCACGAAAACACGGAAGGGGGAAAGCACTAGACGGCGAAAAGAACACTACCAGCGTATCTGATAATAGCGGGAGATGCGCGGATGAGGTATATCCCATCTTACCTCATCAACATCTATCGAGAGATGGGCTTTCTCTTCAAGCAGTGGAATCGTAGCTCCGTGCGATTCGTATATCAGTTTCAGGCATTCGCCAGGGTTCTCACCCGCTGGAAATCGGACGCGCAGAATAAGTGTGTCAATCGGGACCTTTATCTTCTGCGCAAGATAAGGACGTGCGGCACGTTCTTCGTCCACCAACTCCATTGTATAGCTGAATTCCACTATTTCTTTTCGTCGCAAGGGCCTCTCGAAGGTCACCCGGCACGACTTATTGGGGCCAAAAGGCTCGTCTGACACAATAATGTTATCAACAGCGACGCCAGCGACCATTTTCTGCATGGATATGTTGATTGTTTCCTCTTCCCGTCCAGATGAATTTATGGTCATAGTGATCCACACCTTCACGCAGTGCCTTCAGCCTAAGTCTCTTGGTGTACCGGAATCTGCCGCCGCCCAGAACGGAATAAACACACTCCTCCGTCATAATGTGCAGACCTGGGTTGGCGCTATGGCGCTGGATCTTGCTCACTTTGAACCGCAGGTTGATGCCCCAGATGAGGATGAAGATTGAGGCAATGAGTGTTTCGTTGGCAAAACGAAAGCCGCGAAGGGAGACTATGGAACCAATAATCCCAACGCCTCCGACGACCAAGACTAATTTGTAGAGGTAGTATAAAACACCGATGAGGTAGTAGACGCGGGCCAGTCTGCTATCAAACTTGCCATCTCGCATAGCTTGTTTCCGTCAGGCCGATAATCCTAATCAGATTCCATTCTCGTCCTCTCCATTTACAGCAAGAGAAACCGTAAACATAAGCAGTATACCTGCTGGCTTGAGCACTGTCAATGATACGGTTTCGGTTCTAACAGGCTCGGTATGCCAGATTCCTATACCGAGTATTCACTATATACCATAGAAACGCGTGTAATATACCATATCTTACTGTGCCTTGGCAATCTGTTCCTGCAGTGCGGTTCGTGGCCGATAACTCCTGTCGAGCAGCGATGTAATAGCTTCGGTGGAGAGGAATTTCACCCCTTACTCTAGAACTCGTCTGTAATATCTCCCCTTGCACGTTTTCGAGTAATAGCGTCACCGTCATTCCAGGAGGAAACATGACGAACTCTCATGCGAGAACTCTTCTCTCTTTGACCGTGGTCATGTTGGCATTCTGCGCCATGGTCCGGTGTCCGGCAGGGGCGGCAAAAGGCGACTGGCCGATGACCGGCGGCGGCCTGCCGCGCTCAGGCCGCGCCGAAGTCAAGGGTAAGATATCCAAAGCGCCCGGCGTTCTGTGGACCGGCAAGATCGGCGCCGCGCCCGTTTACCCCATCAGCGCCGATTTCGACGGCGACGGCGCGGCGGAAAACTACGCGTGTGAGAACTGGCGCGTGGTGCGGCGCGACGCGGACGGCAAAGTCCGCTGGCGCAGCGTCCCGATCTCCAGATCCTTCTCCCTGATCGCCTTCGACGATCTCGACGGCGACGGCGGAAAAGAGCCGCTGATGCTCGGAACGGGCCTCAACGCGATGGCTCCACTCTACTTCATCTTCGATCCGGCTAAGGGGACAATCCGGTGGAAGGCCGAGCTCAACCCTACTAACGGAGGCGACTACAGGTTCGGCAAGATCGACAGGAACCGCAAGGGGCTTCAGTTGCTGCGATCGATATTTCCCTACGGCGGCAGTTGCGAGCTTCACCTGTTCTGCTGGGACAAGGGGATAGAGGACGGCTACAAGCTTTGGTCGTGGCAGTGGGCCGATGATTTCATCTACTTCCCCCAGCTCTGCGTTGGCGACATGAATAACGACGGCCAGAACGAGATTCTGCTGATGTCTCAGATGTGCGTCAGGATGTTCGAGGTGAATCATGGCCAGGAGATGTGCCGGGTTACCTGGCCGCCCCGGACCCGCAGTTACGGCGGCCGCTTCAACATTTACCCCCACATGCGGCCCGGCGTCTATCCGTCGATCGTGATAAGCAGCTACTACAACAAGATGGTTCTGATCGACTACGATGGAAAGAATATGACCCTTCGCTGGAACCACGTCTTCGAGCCGGGAGAGGACACAACGCTGAAAGGCAAGGAAGAGTTCCTGCCGGAAGGCGCGTGCGACGTGGATGGAGACGGCTGGGGCGAGGTAGTCTGCAACTATTTCGACGGCAAGGGCGACCAGAATTGGCGCGCGGTGGTCCTCGGCTCCAAGGACAAATGGCTCGGATTTGGTGAAGAGCCAAAGAAGGAACTCGTCGGTCAGGTTATGGTCGGCTGCGCCGACATCGATGGCGATGGACGAGCGGAGATCTTTCTTCGAAACAGGACGGGTTTGCACGACACTGACAATGGTCCGGTATCCGTGATGAAATGGAGCGCCGACAAGGGCCTTACCACAGTCTGGACCAGCCCGGTTGACGGGACGCTGGTCCGCGAGCCGAACGATCCCGAGCTGCGCCTGAGCTTCCATCCCGACGAAGGAGATCGCGTCAAGTTGGCCGATGGCCCGAACGGAAAAGTCTTCTTTATCACTGACAGCACAGGCAAAGCCTCTGCTTTTGCGGGTTCCGCAAACGGCATCGGCCCCGTCGAGGGAGTGGCCATGCCCGCGGGCCCGCCTCCGATCCAGCATCCGGCGACCGCGCAAGGCACGGCTTTTAGCCCAACCCTGGTGACGGATTTCGACGGGGACGGCGTGAACGAGGTAGTGACCGCGGGAGCGGGAGAGGACTATCTTGTCCTGAAGAACTCCGGCAAAGGCTCGACGAAGCTGATTCAGACCATCAAGGGTCTCAAGCTGCCGCCTGTGTTCGTGGATATCAACGGCGATGGCAAGGTTGAGATGATCGCCGTGCGGATAGCGGCTTCCTCGGACGATCCCAAATGGCAGCAGCATTGCGTTGAGTTGTGCAAGACGAACGGCGACCTGATCTGGAGGCGCGCGTGGCCCGCGGACTTCGGCATTAAATGGTCGGGGAACGCCACCCTCGCAGTACTATCGATCTCGGCCGGGCATTTCACCAGCAAAAAGACGATGGATGTGGTAGTCACTTTCACGGGCGAGAAGTCGAGTGGTCACTGCGCGGCCCTGGACAGCGCGACGGGAAAGGTCATCTGGGACATCAAGACGCTTTATGAAGGCATGTATGGAAACTGCTCCGATTACCGGCCTCCAGTCATATTCGACTACGATGGTGACGGCTTGGACGATATAGCTATGACCTGCTCCACCGTCCACTACACCATTCTGGGTGGAAAGGATGGAAAGCAGCTCGTCAATCCCGCGCGAGACGTCTCAAATCAGAGCTTGTCCGGCGGAGAGCCACCCTTGTTCGCCGGGGCTTGGGCGGTCGGATGCCAGCTCGGCGCCGGCGACGCGGACGGCGACGGCAAGCCGGAGTTGGCGGTTTTCATCAGCCAGGCGGCGGTCGGCTCGTTCCATCCGTACGGTGAGTCGATCTGGTTCCTGCCCCAGGCCGTCGTTACCCAGGTTCCATATCCCGGCTGCTGGGCGGACGTGAACGGCGACGGCAAAATGGAGCTTGTCTACATCTTCAGAGACGGCTTCATCCGCGCCTATAACGCCATGACGGGGGAGATGCTCTGGGAGGAGAATATGGGCGCGATCGGACAGCTCACGGCCGCCGACGTGAACGGAGACGGATCTGACGAAATACTGTTCAGCTCGGAGAAGGGGGCACTGCACTGCCTGGGCAAGGACGCAGCGCCGGCAACGGAATCCCACGTAAAGTGGATCAAACAGTTCGACGGCGCTCCCGGCCAGGCGGTCTTCGCGGATGTGAACGGGGACGGCAAGGGGGAGATTGTGGTTCCGTGCTCGGATGGAAACCTGTATTGTCTTGGTCGGTGACCGTCAACCGCCAACCGCCAACCAACAACTAACAACCAACAACCATACCGGAGGCATAAGTGAGCGATAATCTGGTAAAGAACCCGGCGTTCCTGGGAGCGCCTGATAATTGGGAGTTTGTGACGCCGCGGGATGAGATCGCGACGGGGCATTCGGTCCGCGACGGCGCGAATGGCCGCGGCCTCGTGCTTTCCGCCAACGGCGATAAGCATGCGTTCAGTTGGTGGCGGGGCGAGGCCGATATGCAGATCGGTCACTGGTACCGTGCGTCGGTAAGAGTGAAGACCCGCAATATAGCAAATCCGGCGAACTCGGTGTTTGTCGAGATAGGTCAGCATTTGCTGCTGCCGCGCGAGCCGTGGGCCGAGGAGACCGTGCTGGAGCAGGTCTTCCCCGTGCTTACCGACTACGAGGGGAACAAGGTAGAGCTGTACCTCAAGGCTTCGGAAACGGGGGAAGTCGAGTATTACGACCCCCAGGTCGAGCGGGTTCCGAAGCCGCGGCACCGCATAGTGAGAGTGGCCACCACGAGGTTCGGCGTGTCGCCGCCGGCGTTGTCCGCGGACGCGGCTCGCGTGTGGAACGGAGGGCCGGACGCTCCTCTGACGCTGGAAGGTCAGCGCGCCAGGATCAGCGACATGCTCGACCAGGCCGGCAAGCTGCGCCCGGATATCGTCTGCCTCACCGAGTTCTCCCACACGTGCGGGGTCGATCCCAAGCTGATCCCGGATGTCTATTCGACTGCCGAGGAGGCGCCGGACGGTCCCACGTGCCGCGTCATATCCGCCAAGGCGAAGGAATACGGCATGTACGTCATCGCCGGGCTGGTGATCAAGGACGGAAAGCACATCTACAACACCGCCGTGCTGTTCGACCGCCAGGGTGATGTGATAGGACAGTACCGCAAAACGCACCCGATGTTCGGCGAGCTGAAGCTGGGGATATCCTGTGGGGACAGCTATCCGGTCTTCGACCTGGACTTCGGCCGGATCGCCATGCACATCTGCTACGACGAGTGGATTCCCGAGGTTTCCCGCTATTACGCGCATCGGGGGGCGGAAATCCTGTTCCTGCCGGTGGCCGGAGGCAAGCCGATCACCTGGCGCACTCGCGCGCTCGACAACGGCGTTTATTTCGTCTCCTCATCCATAAACCCGCCCAGCATGATAATCAACTCGTCCGGGGACGTAATCGCGCAGACCCACGGACAGGGGGTCGTTTACGCCGATCTGAACCTGGATTTCCGCCCGACCAACTGGTACGGCGATCCCACGCTCAGCTACGGAATGCCGTGCACGATTCCGCAGATGCGGATAGCGGTGGACGATCATCTGGTCGAGGAATTGGGCCGGAAGCTGCGGGAAGCGTGGAGATAGTCGGTCAGTTGGGGCACGGAAGAACGCGGATGAACGCCGATAAACACAGATAAACGCAGATAAAGCGGTCCAACAGGCTGCAAAAGATGAACCGAACTGTTCGGGCTGACATCTGATAGCTGAAAGCTGATAGCTCTTTCGTCTTTTCGTCCTTTCGCGCTTTCGTGATAAGGAAGTGTACGTGATGCCGCTGAAGCCGTTTGCGCTGCTTATAACCGTCGTTCTGGCGTGGGCGATAGTCCCGCCGACCCTCTGGCACGTCGCCTGTGCGATCAAACGCCGGCTCAGGCCGAAGGCGGGAATCAGGACACCGGGGTTCGTAATCCGCCGCTGGTACGCGGCGTACGCGTTCATCGCCGTGGCTTTCGGCTGGAGCACGGTCTTCCTTTTCTTCCCGCTGCTTCGGTCGCTTCACTATAGCCTGACCGACAAAGCCCTGAGTTCGGGATCGTCGGCGACCTGGGTCGGACTGACCAACTACGCTTCCATATTCGGCGATCCGCTATGGTGGAAGAGCGTTGGGGTCACCATCATATTCATCGTCGGAACGCTGCCCTACAGCGTCGTCGTTTGCTTGTTCCTCGCCAGCCTCATAATGAGCCTGCCGCCTATGTGGCAGACGTTTTTCAAGACGGCGCTCTACGTGCCCGGCGTCACCAGCCTGGCGGTCAGCGCAGCCATTATGAGATGGATTTTCTACCCCGGCGACGGATTTGCCAATATGGTCATGCGAAAGCTGCACTTGATATCAGCCAACCTCACCTGGTTCGGAGACCCGCATCTCGCGCTGCCCACGATCATCGTCATGTCGTGGCTGGGCGTCAACGGAATGGCGGTGATCATATACTGCGCCGCGCTCGGAGGCATACCGAAAGACTACTACGAAGCCTCGGAGCTTGACGGCGCCTCGCCGGCCCAGAAGTTCTTCCACATAACCTGGCCCCTGGTCAAGCCCAGCACGGTCTATGTGACGATCACGGGCCTGATCGGCGGGTTCCAGGTTTTCGCCCCCGCTCTGCTCATAACGGGCGGCGGGCCGTTGGGCACGACCAACTTCATGAATTACGTGATATACCGCACGTTTTACTACGAGAACCAGTTCGGCCGCGCGTGCGCGATGAGCGTGGCGCTGATGGTTCTAATCGTCACCGTCTCTATTATCAACTACAGGTATATGGCCACCGATGTCGAGTATTAAGCCCAAGTCCGATCCGGCGGCAGGCGTCCGAAGCAACGGCCTGAAGTGGCCGTTCAGATGGAAGACTCTGTCGTTTCTGGTGTTGCTGTTCTACACGGCGCTGGCGCTCGCGCCGCTGTACCTTATGGTCGTGTCAAGCCTGATCCCGCTTGGCAGCAGCTTCGACATGACCGACCTGCGGCTAGTCCCCACGCATCCTTCGCTGGACAACCTGGTCAAGTTCAACGAGCGGGTGGGCGGCAATCTTCTTCGCTGGTTCTTCAACTCGCTGCTCGTGTCCACGGTCCCGGTAGTGACCGGCCTGATCTTCAGCCTCCTTGCGGGATACGCGATGACCAAAATGCAGTTTCCGGGCCGGCAATTCCTCTTCTGGACGATCATCGCCACGATGACAATCCCCTACTTCGTCATTCTCATCCCGATGTACGAGATGGTCTGGAAGTTCCAGTGGGTCGATACTTATGCGGCGCTTCTGGTCCCCGGGATCGCCGGCATAGGGGGAGTCTTCCTTTCCAGGCAGTTCGTACAGACCCTGCCGAGTTCCCTGCTGGAGTCGGCGAGAATGGACGGGTGCGGGGAGTTCGGCATCTTCCGTCACGTGGTCCTGCCGCTCTGCAAGCCGCTGATAGCCGTTTTGGCGATAATGGGCTTTGTCGGCGCGTGGGGCGACTACTTCTGGCCCTATCTGGTGATCAACTCGCAGAAGCTCTATACCGTTCAGATGGGCATTGTCTCGCTCATAGGCGTGGACAAGCAGTTCACAGGCGATCTCGACTATGGGGAGATCATGGCGGCGTCGCTTGCGGCGAGCATCCCGGTGTTCCTGGTTTTCCTCGCGGCCCAGAAGCAGTTCGTCAAGGGCCTCACTATGGGGGCGGTCAAGGGGTGATGCGCGGATGACACGCCGATTTCTCGCCGGAATCCTACTTACTTGGGCGGCCCTCCTGGGGCTGCTGGGACTGCTGGTTTCCGGGAGTCTCGACGGCGCCGGGGTGGGTTCCGGGCCGGCTTCCGGGCGCAAACAGCAAAAGGACGTGGTGACGTTCTGGGTGGGAGAACTGATCGGCGCTCGACGAGAGCGAGCGACCAGGAAAGCGGTCGACGATTACAATCGGCGGCATAAAGACGTCTACGTGGACGCGGTCGTAATGCCGTACGCCTGCTATCTGGGAAAGATCAACGTTGCCATCGCGACAGGCCAGCCGCCCGACGTGTGCGTCAACGCCGTCAGGCAGATCGACGGCCTTCGCGTGAAGCAGAAAATCCCGGACCTGGCCGTGCCCGTTCCGGACGATATGATGCCCGAAGAAGTCCGCCGCCGATACGGGAAGAACTGCATATCGGGCGTGTCGAGAAGAGGGCGCATCTATCTTTTCCCGAGTATCAAGTATCTGTTCGGCGGCGTTCTGCGCGGCAACCGGCTGGGTTTCGAGAAGGCCGGCGTGGACATCGACTACTACGTCGCCAACGGTTGGGACTACAAAACATTCAGGCGGGAAATGAAGAAGGTCCAGGCGGCGCTGCGCCGGGAGATGGGCGAAGAGGCTTACGCGCTGGGCATCGGACTGACGCTGGTCGACGAGTTTCTGTATTCGCGCCTGCTGCCGAACGCCGTCGGCAAAGAGGTGGCCGAACGCGAATTCCTCTACTACGACAAGAGCCGCGGACGCTACGTGCTCGACCCGGCGATGACACCGCGGAAGCTGGCCGCGCCGATGTTGCTGATGCAGCAGCTCATCAACGTCGATCACACGTGGAGCAGGAAGAGCCTCGGACTCGACTTCGCTCAGCAGGGGAATGACTGCGATAAGAGGGGCCTCGCGGCCGTTATATGGGCTGACACGCCCGGCAGCGCGGGTTACGCGCAGGCGGAGCAGATGGACGAGCGCCGACGCGGCCTGCGCTCCGGGTACTTCCGCACCGCGAACGTCCCCATTCCGACTCCCCGGAAGGGAATGCCGCTGGTGTTTCGGGCCGGCGCCGACGGCTACGGCGTCATGCGGCAGATACCTTACAAGGGAGACAAGCACACTAGGCACGCCCTTGAGTTCGCGCGCTATCTGACCTCTCCTGAGGTCCAGGCGAAGGTGATGATGGCGGCCAGGTTCCACGTAAACCCCTGGCCGGACGAGGAAGCGGTCGTCAGGTGCGCCAAAGGCTATACGGACCCCATCCAGACCGATCCCGGCCTGCGCCGGCAGTGGGCGCTGTACCTCAAGTGGCTGAATTCATCCAACGTTGTCGCGCCGAATCGGGTATGGCCCGATCAAGACGCGAGAGAACAGATTCAAATGAGGATCAATGGGTTCATAAGCGGGGCCGGGCACCAAATCCTCGAGCAAGTGTTGTATGACCGGAAGAAACCATCTGACGCCGCGAAGCAGATACTGGCCGGGTTGAAAGACGCGATAGACGGCTATTATCGAGAGCGCGGGGCGGAAGGGTTATAGGGTTATAAGGGGGAACTCCCTCTCCTCTTAGGAGAGGGTTGGGGTGAGGTCTTCCTTGGTGATTGGACCCTATCCGATCCTTCGGCAGCAGAGCGGCAGCGACGCTGCCGAAGGACACACGGAGGTTCATGGAGCGCGGGGCGGAAGGGTTGTAGGGTTATAGGGGGAACTCCCTCTCCTCTTAGGAGAGGGTTGGGGTGAGGTCTTCCTTGGTGATTGGACCCTATCCGATCCTTCGGCAGCAGAGCGGCAGCGACGCTGCCGAAGGACACAAGGAGGTTCATGGTGTTCAAAATCTGTCTCGTCGGATGTGGGGGCATGTCCAACTACGGTCACGGCCCGGCGTGCGTGAAATACGCCGCCTCAAATCCCGACGTCGAACTCTCAGCGTGCTGCGATATCATCGAGGAGAAAGCGGCCCAATTCTCCAAGGATATGGGGTTCCCGCGGTACTATGCGGACATCGCCGATATGCTCCACGCGGAGAAGCCCGACGCCGTGTGTCTCATCTGCCCGCCGGAGCTTACCTGCAAGCTGTCCTGCCGCATTCTGGAGCTTGGATTCCCCCTCATAATGGAGAAACCCCCGGGGATGACTGTTGAGGAGATCGACCGGATGATCGCCGCCGCGGACGCCTCCGGCGCGCCGACGCAGGTGTCGTTCAACCGCCGTTACATGCCGATCGTGAAGAGTATGAAAGAGCTTCTCGACCGCGAACTGCCCCCGGAGCGGGTCCAGCACGTGCGCTACGAGCTCTCTCGCGCGCAAAGGGCCGACGCCGACTTCTCCACCACGGCCATCCATGCCATCGACACCGCTCGATTCCTGGCGCGAAGCGATTACAGATCCGTCAGGTTCCGCTATCGGGAGTTTCCCGAGATCGGGACGACGACGGCGAACATCTTCATGGACTGCGTTTTCGAGTCCGGCGCGACGGGAAGCGTGGACTTCTGCCCCGTGTCCGGGCTGGGGTTCGAGACCGCGGTGGTGTATGCGCACGACCATACGTATTTCCTCAGCCTGCCGACGTTCAACGAATACGATCCCACGGGAAGCGTTCGACACTTCGAGGTGGGGGAGCTGAAGCTGCGCCTCACGACCCCGGACCTCTGCGATTCCGACGAGCGATGGGCAATGACAGGGTTCTACGACGAGAACGCTTGTTTCTTCGACGACCTCCGCGCGGGCAAACGGCCGGAGGGAGATTTGCGCAGCGCGCGGCAGTCCGTGGAGTTGATGCAATATCTGCGCGAGCGGCGGACGGTGTACGAGAAGGACTGAGCGCTGAGTTCTGAGGTGTATCGTTCGCTGGCATCTGAAAGCTGACAACTGACAGCTAATGGCTGATAGCTGAAAGCTTTTTCCCCAAAACCGAACTTTCTGATAGACTCATCTCGTCTTTCTAATCAGAAGAAGCAGCAAGCAGGCGGGACGCAGCCGGTTGAACGTGCGGACGGCAACAGAACCCCACCCCACCCTCCCCTGAAGTGAGAGGGAGCAGGAGGACGCCCATGACACAGACAAGCTGTGCAAGTGAAGTTGGGCCGGACGCGGAGGTAATCGCGCGGGCCCAACGGGGCGACCTGCAAGCCTACGACGAACTGGTGAACCGTTACCGCGCCAGGGCTTTGCGAGTCGCCAGATCATTCCTGCGCGACACGGACCTGTCGGAGGACATAGCCCAGGAGGCATTTGTCCGCACATTCCTCTCCATCAGGAAACTCCGCGACCCGGCGGCGTTCCTGGTCTACCTGAACCGCACGATCGTGCGGCTTTCCATCGACTATCGCCGGAAGCAGTCCTCAAGGGAAGTCTCGTTAGATATCGACCCTCACATATCCACGAAAACCGGCCGCGTAGATCCCCGCATCTACCCCATGTCAACGCCCGTCGAAGAGTCCATCTTTATACATGCAATCTTAGATAAGTTATCCTGGAAGCTTCGATCGGTCATTGTGCTGCGAGATGTGGACGGAATGGAGTATTCGGCGATCGCGAGCGTTTTGCGAATACCGGTCGGGACCGTGCGGTCCAGATTGTCCGCGGCCAGGGCGGCGTTCAAAGCGCTGTACCTGGGCGGGACGGCCGCGGAGAAGGAGGCCTGAAGATGAGATGCGATAGAGTGAGAAAACTGCTCTCCGCCTACATTGACGGTCAGATCGACCCGGAGCGTCTGCGCCGGGTGGAGGAACATCTGGAAAGCTGCGAGGCGTGCCGGCGGGAGCTTTTCGATCTGAGGCAGAGCGTAAACGCGCTGAGCGAGACTCCGCTGGAAGACCCTGGCGCCCGGTTCAACGACCAGGTTCTCAGCAGACTCCGGGACGCGAGGCAGGCGCTGCCGGGTTTCGGTTTTAAGCTGGCTCTGGGATTTGCCGCTGCGTGTCTGGTCGTCGCGGCCGCAATTCCACTCTACGTGGCGAACCTGGAGCGTTTCGTCAGCCGCCAGGACGTCTATCTGATCGGCCAGGACCGCTTGATCGCCGGGGCGCCGGCATCGATGCGCGTGGTCGTCGCCAACAGAGGCGCCGACAGTCCGGTCGAGGGCGCGCGGGTGACGCTTGCGCTGCGGAGCGTCAAAGGCCGGCGCAGCGTTAAACTCATGTCCGGACGCACTGATGAGGCCGGCACGTTGAGCGGAAGCTTTCGCGTCCCCGATGGTCTCGCGGGCGACTACCGGCTCACCGCGACCGCGTCTTCGGGTATGGGCAGCGACAGCGTATCGACCGTGGTAAGCGTCGAGCGCGTGGCCAAAATCCTTCTCACAACGGACAAGCCGGTCTATCAGCCGGGACAGACGATTCACGTCCGCTCCCTTTCTTTGCTCAGACCGAGCCTGAAACCGGCGGGCGACGACGAGGTGAAGCTGGTCATCGAGGACCCGAAAGGCAACAAGGTCTTCCAGAGAGCGATCGAATCGAGCCGGTGGGGAATCGCGGCGGCGGATTTCCAGCTTGGGGACGAGATCGGCCTAGGGCGCTATAAGATAACCGCGTCCCTTGGCGAGACCGACACGCAGAAGATTGTCACGGTGAAGCGATACGTGCTGCCGAAGTTCAAGGTCGAGGTTGAGACGGACCGAACCTACTATCTGCCGGGCCAGACGCTCAAAGGCGTGGTCACCGCGAGGTACTTCTTCGGAAAACCCGCGGCGGGCGCGCGCATGAGGGTCAGCCTGCTGGCGCTCAACGTCAGGTTCGACAAGTTCGCCGAGATAAAGGGCGTGACCGACGCCGAGGGCGTTTTCACCTTTGACGCGGCGATCCCAAAGGTCCTCGCCGGGCAGCCCCTCGACAAGGGCAGCGCGACGGTGAGGATAGTCGCAAACGTTGTCGATACCGCCCGGCACACGGAGGAGATCACACGCGTGCTGCCGGTGGCAAGCGAGCCGATAAGGATCGCCATCGTGCCTGAGAGCGGCCAGTTCGCGCCCGGGCTGGAGAACGTGGTCTATGTGGTCACCTCGTATCCGGACGGGCGTCCCGCCGGGACCGAGACGGCCCTTTCGATAGGCGGCGCGACTCAGCGGGCCAAGAGCGACGCGCTGGGCGTATCGGAGTTCCGCTTGACCCCGCCGGACGGGCCGATGAGCGTCAGGCTTACGGCCTCGACGGCGGACGGGCTGAAGTCCGCGCGAAGGTTCGATTTTGACGGCGCCCTTGAGTTACCGGAATACGCGCGGCGCGATTACGGAATGGGTCCGGCCATAAAGGACGCCGCTTCGCTGGGCAGCGTACTGATCCGCGCGGATAAAGCGATCTACGACGTGGGCGATACCGCGGAGATAGTCATCCTGAGCACGAGGAAGTCGGGGCCGGTGTACCTGGACGTGGTCCTGGACAGCCAGACCGTGCTGACCCGTACGCTCTACCTGAAAAGGGGCAGAGCTGAGATTGCCCTCGATTTGTCCAACGACTACGCGGGCTCCGTCACGTTCAGCGCGTACGTAATGTCACCCGTCGGCGTTCCGGTAAGGGACACCGCGACTTGTCTCGTGCGACCCGCTGGGGAACTGAACGTACAAATCGCGCCGGACAAATCGGTCTATAGACCGGGCGAGAAGGCGAGCATCGGGCTGCACGTGACCGGCAAAGACCGGCGCGGCGTGGCCGCGGCCATCGGAGTCAATATAGTCGATGAGAGCGTTTTCAGCGTCGAGGAGCAAGCCCCGGGGCTCGCGGCGCTGTATTTCGCCCTGCAGGAAGAGATACTCAAGCCGCGGTATCAGACGAAATTCGCGCCTGCTTCCCAGTATGGCGAGTATGGCACGAACGACTATTATCGCTCCGAATTGTTGGAGATCATGAAGCCGCGGCTTCAGACAAAAGGCCGGCTGCCGGAATGGGGCGACGCCACGGCGGTCGCCTCTATGCACGATGGCGAGTCGATGCAGCGCGCGGCGCGGATCGTTTTTGCCTCGGCGGTCGACGCGGGTGAGGCAGGGGTCGAGGCGGTGACTCAGAAAGAGAAAGACTGGCAGGTCCAGAGAGTACAGTCGCAGTTCGATATGGCGGGGGTTTTCGCCGTCGGCGCGCTTGCGATATTCCTCCCCCTGGAAGCAGCGCTGGCCTACAAGAGACGCCACCGGGCGCTGCTGTTCACCTCAACCGCCGGGCTTGTCATAGTCACGATTGCGACCGTTCTGTACCTGATGACAGCCCTGTCGGACGGCGCTCCGACCGACGGACTTGAGTGCTTCACCGGCTGGACACTTGCTGTTTTCGCGTTCTTCTGGGTCGCCTCGCTTGTCCTCACGGGCAGGCGGACGGGATACGTGCCGGCGGTTCTCGCCACATTGGGAGTTATCATAGTTCTTGTAATGATCCTGTTTCCGGTCTTTGGTAAGGCTAGGGAGATGGCGAGGAGCTCTGAGAAGTTCCGGGCCAGCGCCAACGCTTTGGTCGGCGAAGGAGGATCCCCATCGGCTGCTCCGGACGCGGCGCCTCCGCAGGAGCCACTGGGACTCGCGCGGGACAACAAGAAAGAGATTGGTCTCAGTTTGGTCGAACACAAGCCTGCCACGGCAGGCGCGCAGGAGCCGCCGTGCGTCCGACAGTTCTTCCCCGAGACGCTCTACTCCAACCCTGCGGTCATAACGGACGAGTCCGGCGTGGGCAGGATAGACTTGACCGCCGCCGATTCGATCACGAGATGGCGGATTTCGGCGCTGGCGAGCTCGATGAACGGCCAGGTCGGGTCCGCGAATGCTCCGATGCGGGTCTTCCAGGAGTTCTTCGTCGATCTCGACCTGCCTGTCGGCGTGACGCAGGGTGATGCCGTCTCCGTGCCCGTGGCGGTCTATAATTACCAGCCAACGACGCAGAAAGTATCGGTGAGCCTCAGGCCGGATAAGTGGTTCCGCGCCAAAGGCCCGACCACAAAGACGCTCGAACTGAAGGGCAACGAAGTCGGCGTGGTCTACTTCCCGCTTACATTCGTTGCTCTTGGTCGGCGCTCGCTGACGGTCGAGGCCCGCTCCAGAGCGCTTTCCGACGCGATTCGGCGCGAGGTAACGGTCTATCCCAACGGCCAGGAGCAGAGCCAAGTGAAGAACGGCGTGGTGTCCGGCGACACGACGCTGCGGGTGAACATCCCCAAGCACGCTATTCCCGGCGCGTCAAAGCTGCTGGTGAAGGTGTACCCGGGCGTGTTCAGCCAGGTAGTAAACGGACTCGACGCGCTGCTGCAGGTCCCGTATGGGTGCTTCGAGCAGACGTCGTCCGTGACCTATCCCAACGTCCTGATCCTCAAATATCTGCAGGCGACGAAGAAGGACAGGCCGGAGATCAGCATGAAGGCGGAGCAGTATATCAGCGTGGGATACCAGCGACTGCTGACCTTCGAGGTCAACGGCGGCGGTTTTGACTGGTTTGGCGAGGCCCCGGCGAATACCGTCCTTTCGGCCTACGGCATAATGGAGTTGGCGGACATGGCGGACGTTTCGACGGTCGACCGCGGACTGATCCAGCGCGCCCTGGGTCTGCTGCAACAACGTCAGAAGTCCGACGGCTCGTGGAACCAGGACCACAGCACGTCCACGTGGGACTCGCTCGGCTCACGGCTGGCTCTCACATCTTATGTGACATGGGCGTTGGCCGAGGGCGGATTTGCGGAAACCGACACCGTCAACCGGGCGTGCGGTTACGTTCGCAGGAACATCGGCGAGCAGCGTGACCCTTACGTTCTTGCCCTGGCCGCGAACGCGCTGGTAGCGAGCGGAGATGAAGACGCGGCGGAACCGATTCTGGACCGGCTCGCCGAGTCGGCGCACGTGAAGAACGGAAGGGCGTCGTGGACGGCCCGCGGACAATCCCTTACTTATGGCGGCGGCGCCGTGGCCAATACGGAAACCACCGCGCTTGCGGCCTACGCGTTCCTGAAATCTGACACGCATCCCGACACCGCAAGGCAGGCGCTGGCGGAGCTCATCGCGACACGCGACACTTCCGGTTCGTGGAGCACGACGCAGGCGACCATACTGGCGCTTAAAGCGCTCGTTGCGGGAGCGTCGGAAGGCGCCGGCGGCAGGGGAGACGTTGAGGTCATCGTCAACGGCCGGTCCGCCGGGACCGTGCGACTCTCCGGCGACGATGCTGACGTTATGAGCGTTGTGGACGCATCGCGATTTGCGCGCGCGGGCCGCAACGTAGTCGAGCTGAGAGTGAAAGGCAGAGCCTCGCCGGTCTACCAAGTCGTGGCGAAGTACTATGCTCCCTGGTCGAAGGTCTCAAAGCGGCCTGCCGGGGACTTGAACATAGACGTGAGCTACGGCAGATTGCGAGTTGAGAAGGACGGCGTGGCGGACGTTACGGCCCGTGTCAGCGCCAACAGGGGAACGGTGAAAATGGCGATTGTGGACCTCGGCCTGCCGCCGGGGTTTGCCCCGGTAACCGAAGACCTCGACGCGCTGCGCGCCAAGGGCATAATCGAGCGGTATGAGGTCACTCCGCGGCAGATCATCTTCTACCTGCGCAACATCAAACCCGGCCACCCGTTGAGGATCTCCTACAAACTGCGCGCGCTCTACCCGGTCCGCGTGGTCGTGCCGGCAGGGGCGGCGTACGATTACTATAACCCGGAGGCGACAAGATCGACGGTAAGACCCATCGTAATCGAGGCCATCTAGAGTGATGAGGTATGAGTCAGTCCTGAGTCCTGATCTCTGAGTGACCTCCCCCTAACCCCCTCCTGGAAGGAGGGGGGATTTGGGCGCCGCGTCCGGAAGGGGCTGTCCTGTTACGCCAAACCGACAACCTGTCCCGCGGGGAACGGTATAATGCGACCAGCTCGTAGAATATCATCGAAGTCAGTTCCGCAGTGACCGCAGCCCTTTTCGCGCCCCAGCCCCCAGCCCCCAGCCCCCAGTCCTCAGTCCTCAGTCCTCAGCGCTCAGCCCCCAGTCCCCAGTCCTCAGTCCTCAGTCCTCAGCGCTTCCTCTTGAACACCGCCTTGACCCGCTTCGCGACTGATGACACCGCCCCGCACACAAGGGCCGTCTTGAACATCAGCCCCACAGCGGGCTCTTTGAACCGATAGCTCAGCTCGAAGCCGTTGTCGAGCAGAAGGCCGTCCTCTTTCAGCTTCTCCGTCACCGGCGCGCCGTGGAAGAGCTTGAGTCCGGTGATGAGCGGGGCCGGGCCGCCCGCGGCGTCCTTGTCGAGTCCCATTTCCTTGGCGAACCTGATGTTCTGCTGAATCTCATCCACGGTCGCGTAGGGATCGAACATAATAAACCCGCAGCGCAGGTTGATTCCCAGCGACCTGACAAGCTCTATCGCCTTCTTGTTTTGCTCCACGGTCGCCCGTTTGTTGAATGTATCGAGCGCGCGCTGCACGCCGGACTCGACGCCCAGGTAGATGTTGGTCAACCCCGCTTCCTTGAGCGGGAGCAGGATGTCCTCATCGACCTCGTCCGCCCGACATTCGATCATGAACTTGATCCCGGCGTTCAGCTCTTTGATCAGCGCGCCTATCGCCAGCGCCCGTTCACGAGTTTTCCGCCCCGGGCCGATGAAGTCGTCGTCCACAAACCTGATCTTCGTGACGCCCAGCTTGCGGTGAACCTCCTCGATCTCGGCGACGACGTTCTCCGGGCCGCGGAACCTGGGAATCCGGCTGCCGTTGATCTGGTTCATGACGCGCAGGCAGCAGAACGAACAGTTGTGATAACACCCGCGGCTGCCGGCCACCCCGGCGGACTCCACTCGGAAGGAGGACATCTCCAGCGCGTCTCTGGCGGGGAACGGAAGAGAGTCGAGATCGCGAATCAGCGGTGGAGCGGGATTTGCGACGATCTGGTCGCCCTCACGATACGCCACGCCCGGAGCGTCGCGCCAGTCCTTCTTTTCAGCGATACGCCCGAACACGTCCACGGCGACCGCCTCGCCTTCGCCGCGAACCACGAAATCCAGACCCGGGCAAGCCTTGAGCAGCCGGTCGTGCGCAAGGGATGGAAGATAACCTCCGGCGCAGATGATCGCCTTGGGTTTGGCCGGCCTGACCGCTTTGACCAGCCGGATCAGCGCCGCCCGGTGAACGTCGGTAGCTGTAAAGCCAAGCGCATCGAAGTCCGCGGCGATGATCTCCGAGATCGTCTTGCGCAGGTCGAAGCCGAGCAGGTGCGCGTCGAGCAGCGTAATCTCGTGGCCCTCGCGCCGCAGCACGGCGGCGATGTAGCCGACACCGAGGCCCTCGGTCCGGTATGCCTCGCTGATTATGTAGTCTATTGGCGGTTGGACGAGTAGGATTTTCATCTGCGCCTTGCTCCTTTTTTCTGGCGGCTGACAGCTAATCGCTTTTCCAATTCATCCGTCTTGCGTATTCGCACGATATTTCAAGATACGCCCCGTAGATGCCCTTCACGTCGTCATCGGGACCGCAGGTTACGCAGGGGACGCATATCACGTCCGGGGCCAGGACTTCCATAACCTGCCTGTAATCGGCCAGGCCGAAGTCCGGCCCGCCGAAGCCGAAGTAGATCAGCCCCTCGCGCGCGAAGGCTTTCTTGAAAGCGTCCAGGTCGTTCTTCGAGTAGTCGTAGGCCAGGTCAACTGCGCGTATGCGCGGCTCGTGCGAAAGATACTCGCCGGCGCAGGGGTTCGGGCCGCAGTTGTGCATCATTCCGCCGCCAAACCTCTTGTAGATCTTGTTATTGTAAGGCTTGCTGAACCGGTTGAAGAAGTCCGGCGAGTACTGCGCGCAGATGTCGTCCGACATGTGGCCCTTGTACTTCTCCGGCTGCCACCAGTAAGGAAAATCCGTCGTGGTAACGCGGTCGATCCCACCCGCGGCCTCGATGCACGCCTCGGCCAGCAGGATGAAGACGTCGGCGATGAAATCGGCCAAATGATGCAGCGCCTCCGGCGCGTCGTAGCTGAGCATATAGAACTCGCTGCTCCCCAGAAGCGTAAATGCCACGTTCATCGAGCCGCCCATGTCCAGGCCGGAGACGTACACCTGGCCCTCGGTCCGCTCGACGAAACTCTTTATCCGCCGCAATCCCTCAGGGACCAGACCGTCCGTACACGGATTTGGCATCGTGAGTCTATAGATGTCGTCGGCGCTCTTGAGTATCGGCTCTTTGACGGTGCAGGTCTGGTTGGGATTATCGGAGAAGACGATCTGCGCGCCGAGCGCGCTTTCGATGACCACGCAGCCCACGTCTACGCGCATAGACGGGATGTAGTCGTCCGGGACCAGTTCAAGCGACCTCTTGACGCCCTTGATCTCGATTTGGAACTGCTTGTCCGCGTCCAGGAAGCGCTCGCGCGTAGTGTAACCCCAGGGATTGGACGCGACCTGCAGCATGATCGGGATGTGGTCCACGCGCCGATAGTCCCACACCCGTCGAACGTTCTCCTTGCGCCGCTCGATATCGTCAGCCATAGATGGAGAAATCAGAGCCATAATCGCCTCAGCCAAAGGTCTTCGCATCGAGCTGCAGGATATATCTCCGAACAAGCCACAGTGGGACTATACCGAACACGCCGAACGAGCAGTCGATCAACCGCCAGTAAACCGGTATGCCGCGTATTGGCCCGCAGATAAGCGCCGCAGGAACCACCATCGCACAGGCTATGATCCCGAATTCGACCACCCAGATGTTCCGACGCGGATCGCGAAGAGCGCCGATAAATGCGACGGCTATCATCAGGTGGCCGAAGGCCAACCAATCGGTGCCGTAGGCGAGCCAGGGGTATCGGCTATAGGTGTCGGTCAAGCCGTTTCGCACCCTGACGATCCATTGCAGAAGGCCAGTCGTGGAGTCCACCGTCGCGTTGTCGGGCGCTCCCATCCAACGGGCGAGGGTATTCAACTCCCATTCGAGGGGAAAAGCGGTCAGGCCGCTGACTACGAGGCCAATGATGAATAGCCCCAGCACAAGTCTGATTCTTCCTAGCAGAAACGCCTGCCTGTCCATGAGCGCCCTCCCGTAGGTTTAGTTCAAGAAGGCCCCGACTTTCACCTGCCGCAACACAAACGGCGACATGTCGTCTAAACGGGTATATGGTTCTGAGCCCGGTTTTCCGATACTAAGTAGTGCACTGCAACTTGACGCTGGCCACCGACCGCACAGGAGACGAAATGACGACCGGCCTGCCGAACGCCAAGCAGCAGACACGAAGCAGGGCGCGGCAAAGACCGCTGCCCAAGCGGACGAGAGCGGCGCTGGTTGTTGCCGCAACCGCGGTCGTAGCTGCGTTTTACCTGTACTGCGCCTCGTCGCTTTTCCTGATTGCCGCTCTTCTTGCCCTCGATGTGATAGTCTGCGTGGGGGCCGCGCGGTTCCTTATGAGCCGCTACATGGTTCCCCCCGTCCGCGCCCTGACGCGGCTCGTGTCCCTGCTGCTCCGGAGTATGGCGATAAGGTCCGGCCCTGAGACCCATCTTCCGCTGTCGAGAGCCGACGCGCCGCGCCTGTACGATCTCGTCAAAGACGCGGCGGCGCGAGTGGGTGTCGATCCCCCCGATGACATTGCCCTTGAGATGATCAACAACGCCGGGGTGCGCCTGCTCGGTTACCGGATCGGCCGGGGCCGTTGCAAGCTCATGCTGGGATACGACATGCTTGCGATCCTGACTGAAGCTGAACTGACGTCCGTCCTTGTCCACGAGATGGCGCACGCGAAGCTCGTCAACCGGGGCTACAGCAACTGGCTCTGGAATTGCCTGTTGCGCGTGAACCAGCTCGGCGCGGCGCTCGACGATCTGGTGGCGCGAGTAAAGAGAGACCGAAAGCAGTTCTACGCGGCGGCCGTCCTTCTGGGAATCACAAAGGTCTTCGCGAAAGCCGGCAGCAGGCTTGTCGCTCTGTACGAGCGTCAGGAGGAATTCGCCGCCGACCGCATCGCCGCCGACGTTTGCGGCTCGGATACGGTGCGCGCCGGCCTGATCAAGATGTACATAGCGGACTCAAGGAGCGCAAGCCTGACCTGGCGGGACCGGGTGGTGCGGACTCAGCGCGGCGGAAGTTTCAGCGGGTGGCTTCGTTCTGAACTGACTCCGGCAAGCGCCGATGAAAGGTCGCGCCTGGAAGAAAAAGCGAGGCTCTCCCGACGCGCCTCGGTCTACGATTGCCATCCCGCCCTGTGCGACCGACTGGCGGCTCTGCCCCAAAACCCGTCTCCATCCGTCGGGAACGACGGCCCCGCCATCGATCTGCTCGAAGACGCGGACGCGATTGCCGAACGCCTCATAGCCAACGAAGAGACTGTCGTCAAGGAGCACGAAGGAAAAGACGCGGCGAGGATCAGAAAGTCGGCGCGAGCGAGCGGGGGTTCCCACAAGTTCACCTGCGGCCAGTTCGTCGCTCTCTTGACAGGAATAGTCGCCGGACTGACGTTGATCATCCTGATGTCGGTTGCCGCCTCCAGGCCGCCGTTAGCGGTTACGATGTGTGTGGCGCTGGTCGCCGTGGAATGGTTCTGCGTTTGGCTGTTCCTGCGTTCGCGGTTCAGCGAGCGCGTTCCGCTGCCTTTTCCGTCGCTGACCACCTGGGAACAGGCGCTGGAATCCAGAAGTGTGGACGCGCACGAGCCGGACTGGCAGGCGCGCGTTGAAGAGAGCCTGAAATCGCAGGCCCCCTGGAACCTGAGAGGACGAAAGGCGAAAGCCAGGTATTGGGCCGATGTCTGCTATGAAGCGCTCGGTAGGTGCGATTACCGGCGCGCATGGGCGGCGTCCGAACTCTGCCTGAAAGCTAACCGCCGCGGCTTTGAAGGGTTGATGGGCAGATGCGTCGCCTCGGCGTACTTTGGCTGGTCGGAAGAATGCGGTAAGGCGATCAACAAAGCTTGCGAGACTTACAACATCCAAGGGTCTTTTGCGTGGGCGATGGGCTGGCTGACCGCATTGTTCGAGAACTGGGAGCCGGCGGAGAAGTACCTCCTCCAGACTACCTTTGACACTCCGGGGCAACCGACACCGTGGGCGCTGCTGGGACACTGTCAGTGGCAGCTCGGCAAGCCGCGGCAGGGTGTGGACAGCGCGCGCCGCGCCGTCTCCCTGAAACCCGACGAGCCGCGGCAGCTCTTGATGCTCGTGAAGATGCTTCTCGCCTCCGGGCAGGTAAACGAGGCAATGGAATGCTTCGAAACCCTTGAGAGACTCGCGGGAGACGAGACCGACGTGAGGTTGTGCGGCGTGCGCGTGAACGCGCTCATGGGAAACGCCGGGGAGGCCGAACGGAGGGCAAACGCGCTGATCCGGGAAAAGCCGGGCGAGGAGACGCTCATCAGGCTGGCCCAGGCGTATCACGACGCCCGATTGCTCGAACAGGCGAGCGGGTACTACGCCGCGGTGTGCGATGCGGGTTTCAACCCCGACGCGTACGTCGGGCTGGCAAGAATCGAGTACGACGCTAACGATTATGACCTGGCGCGCTCGCACCTGAAATGCGCGCTTGACCTGACGCGCGAGCGCATCGCGGGCGCGCGCCATCCGCTCAACCTGCTTGAGGTCGTTTGCCGCGGCCTCATTTCTATGGCCGAGCCCGTGGACGGGTGCGCGGCATGGGAGTGCGACGTCGAACTGATCGAGCCGCTTGAAGGCTTTGGAAGCATCACACTCACGATTTGGGCCAAAACGCAGCACGATGCGCGGGAACTGGCGCTGGAGGTTTTTCAGGCCTTGTACCCCGGACGAGAAGAGCAGCCCGCCCTGACGTGGGAGCCGGCGTCCAGAGAAGACCAACCTACCGAACCCGCCCCTCCCGGAATATACGCTTACCGGTTCAACGCCGCCGCCTCGGAGGAGATGGGGAAGAAACGCAAGCGCAGACGCGCGGCGTAGGGGCAAAACCGAACCCCTCCCCAGCCCTCCCCTGAGAGGGGAGGAAGCAAACGACCCCAACTCTCCCCTGAAAGGGAGGGGGCAGGTTCCCCCTCCGTTTCGGAGGGGGTTAGGGGGAGGTCGGTCCCTCTGGCCGATGTCTGGCCGTCAGACTCTACCAGAAATAGATATAGAGACCCACGAAGATGGCGCCGACTACCAGCCACCAACCCCACAGGCTTGCGTACCATTTCTGTGTCTCACCCTTGGGCAGGCCGAGCATGGAGCGGTCCCACATGTTTTCAACCGGTTTCTTGGCCGCGAAACAATAGTAGATGATCGATCCTACAATCGTCAGAAGGACCCCGAAAGCGACGACGGGCGCGCTGAACAGCGTCAGCGCCACGATTACCGCCGAGAGCGCGACCGATACGATCGACCCGACAAGCAGCGAATCTATCAACGAGAGGGTGAGCATGATGGCGATTGCGATCAGATATACTCCGCCGGCCCAGACCATTGCGTTCGTCAGATTTCCCGGAAGCGCCCCATGCGTGACCTGCAACAGGGTCGTCACGCGGAGAACAAGCGTTACAAACAGGGCCGGAAGGCCCAAAGCCAACGCCAATACGGCGCTCTTCTTATACTTGGCGAGGTAGAAACATCCGATCACCCCGACGCCCGCAACAATGGGCAGAACGACGCTCAGCCAGGTGTGCAAGTACTGGGCGTGATGCTGAAGCTGCTGTGGACTCAGCGCTTCTTGCCCCGCGGGAGGCGTCGTAAATTCCGAGATGTACTTGACGCCGAAGGTCATCGGAACGGTCAGGATGGACAACCAGAGGCAGGCCAGCGCGCCCCGGGTTTTCGCCTGTTTCCACAGAGCGCCGGCCAGGAATACTACCACAGCCGGGGCGGCCATAGGCGCCCAGATGTCCTGGCAGTAGCGGAACATGCTGTCCCAATTCATGACAACGCCGGCCATTGCCGCGCCCAGCATCAGCGCAATGGCTCCGGCCCACTGCCCTGACCGGACGACCTTCATTTCGGACCAGTTCCTGCCTTTCCACCGCTGCAGAATGTCCAGGCTAACCATAGTCGATGTCGAGTTGACGAGGCCCGAAATCGTTGACATAATAGCGCCGATTACCGCCGCGACCACCAATCCCCGCAGCCCCAGAGGTATAACAGCCTTCACGACGGAAGGATATGCGAGGTTAATATCCGGCAGCCGCTCAGCGATCGGAATCTTATCCTTGACTTCTATAATGGCGTATATCATACCGGGGAAGCAGGTCGCCAGGGGCATTATGAGCTGTATGCCCGCCGCAAGGAGCACACCCATCTTGGCATGCCACTCATTCTTGGCTCCCAGACAGCGTTGGTTGATGAACTGATCGGTCGCGTAATACCACGTGTTGGTCGAAAGCGTCAGAATGATCAGGGCCGTCCACGGAATCTCCGATTTTAGCGACGGGTCGAACAGGTGCGCATGCTGCGCGGGAGATCCTTTCGGCCCCGCGAGCATACCGGCGAAATCCCATCCGATGTAGTGCATTCCGGCGAAGAAAACGTAAATCCCGCCGCCCAGCAGCAGCACGCATTGGAAGACGTCGGTCCAGGCAACGGACTTCAACCCTCCGTAGATCGTATAGGCTCCCGTGGTGATGGCCAGCACCCAGATGGCGAAGATTCTGTTCACGCCCCACAGGAACTCCATGGCTATACCGGCGGTATAGAAGACCAGCGCAAAATTCGCGAAAACGTAGCTTGCCACGATCAAACTGGCGTATAACGTTCTGGGCCGTGGGCCGTACCGCCGCTCCAGGTATTCCGGCATCGTCGTGATGCGACCGCGGACGTATATCGGGATGAATATCCACAGCAGTATCGAGATGGCCGGGAAGATCAGCCACTCCCAGTTCACCACGGG
Source organism: Armatimonadota bacterium (assembly GCA_030649165.1). Lineage (GTDB taxonomy): Bacteria > Armatimonadota > UBA5829 > UBA5829 > JAUSEB01 > JAUSGG01. The sequence continues at coordinate 4,975 of JAUSGG010000167.1, read as the reverse complement.
CATGCCGAGGTAATAAGCGTAGCCCATCTCTCCGACGAACTGCTCGGAGCTGATTCCCGCCGCGATGATGGAAAAGCCTATCGCGTACCACGGCAGGGTATTGGCGGCGCGGAAATACTCGCTGATCGTCGTCTTCTCTTTTCGACCAACCCAGAACCCGATGACGAGCACTATGACGAAATAACCACCGAAGAAGATGTAATCAATACCGCCGAATTCGCCGGGGTGGATGATTATCCGTTTTACGATCCCGTCCCAAAGGGAGTTGAGCATCTGGTTCACCTGCAATAAGAATTGATCCGGGGAGAGCTATCCCCCGCGAAAGACCGCGAAGGTTAAGGATGAGTCTGATTTATCTTATCGTTGAGGGCCGGCGGTGTCAATGAGACTGTTCAGGAATGGCGAGCGCCATCCTCTTCGACACTCACTTTCGGGAAAGCACGAGCGCAATCCCCTCTCCCTTGAGGGAGAGGGTTAGAGCCTGCCCTGAGCGTAGCGAACGGGGTGAGGGTGAAAGCTCTGCGCATTCCTGGACCTACGTCGAGAGTTGGGAGTCGGGAAAACCAATAGCTGAAAGCTGACAGCTATAAGCTCCCCCTACTTCTCCATCGGCCCGAACATGCTGCCGATGTACCAGCCTATCACGGCGGCGGGGAACGCGATGTTTCCGCCGTAGAGCGCAACCTGGACGTGGCCCGGTTGATACATCAGCGCCGCGCCGAGCGTTAGAACGGTGACCGCCGCGAACATCCAGGCAAGAGACTTGGAGAACGAGCCGAGCAGAAAGTTCAGCCCCAGCGTTACCGCGGCGGTGACATAGAAGAACACCATAGAGAATATGAGCAGCGGAATCCCGACCGGTATCATCGTCCCCGGAACGTATTGGAACATCAACTCCTCGTCAGGGTGGTCCACCAGCTTGTTTACCGCCATCAGGAAACCCATGAGCGCGGCGTTCAGGGCCAGGATCCCGACCAGGTTCCAGCTCCAGGTCGATACGGACGGGAAGTATATTCTCATACCCGGTATCGGGGAACCGGGATAGAGGTTGATGAGAAAGAGCAGGAAAAAGCAGAGTCCCCAGCCTACTATATTGGCGACGTTGGCGGCGGAGCGGATCTCGGCGGAGTACTCGTCCGGCTCCTGACGCCTGCGCCGCGCGGCCTCCGCCGAGACCCGCGCGCGGCCCCCTTTTGGCTGAAGCAGCTTCTCCAGCTTCTCCTGAGACTCGCGATCCGCCGGGTTGAACTGCACAGCGTAGCCGTATTCGAGTATCGCCTGCTCCTTCTTGCCCTGAATTCGGTAAATGTCGGCGAGAATCGCGTGCGCGCGCGCGTTGTTGCGGTTCAACCGGATAGCCTGACGGCATATGTTCATGGCCTGCTGCAGCCGCCTGGTATTGAAAGCGTGCATGGCTTCATTGACAAGGCGATCTCCGATAACGGAGCGTTCGCCGGGAGGCGCTGTTGGTCTCGTCCCGGTGGGTCGCGATTGGTAAGTCCGCGACTGGCTGGGACCGGATGAAGAGCGCGAAGCGTCGTAGGCCCTTCGCTGATCGGGGTCGGAAAGAGTCTTGTAGGCTTCGGCGATCTGTGAAAACGCCCTGTGACCGACGGCCTTGTCCTTGGCCACATCCGGGTGAAATTTGCGCGCAAGCTCGCGGTAACGCCTCTTGATCTCCGCGGTGGTGGCGGTCGAGGGAACACCGAGTATTTCGTAGTAGTCGCGTAGAGGCCGCATGTCTAGTTGCCCATTTCGCGGCCGTAGATACCGCCGAGCGATGAATACCCGCCGATCACGGTTACGCCGATGTACAGCGCGACCAGAAGGAATGCGACAATCCCGATAACTACGGCGAGCTTGTCCATGCCGGATTCAGCTTCGGCTTCATAATACTCGGCGATCTTGTTCATCATCTCATCCACATTGCCGGTCATCTGGCCGGTGGCGATCATCTCCTCCAGGAGCGGCGTCAGGACTTTGCTGTCAGAGAGGGCGCTGTGGAGATCCGCGCCGTTTCTGAGCGCGGAAGAGGTCGCGGCAAGTCGCTTGCCGACGAAACGGTTGCCGGAGGCGGCGGCCGCGGTCTCCACGGATTGCGCCATGGGAGCGCCGGCCGCGTACAGTACAGCGGCCGCGCGGGCGAACTTCGCCAGCGCGAACTTGCGGACGTTACCGCCGATGCCCGGAATTCCCAGCTTGAAACCGTCCCACATCCGAGCAAATCCGGGAGATTGGAGGGCTATGCGGAACACTATCCATATTGTGAGTGAGAGAAGCACGAGCGGAACCGCGGTTTTCAGGACCGCGTTCAGATACGCTTGGAAGCCGTCCAGTATCAGGGCCGGCAGCGGCGGAATAAGAATGACGGCAAGAAGGAGAGCTTTCGGGTAGAACGTGGCGCGGCTGAATTTGCGGCGCACCTCCAATTGCTTTTCGAGATAGTCCGCGGCCTGCGCGGCGGCCCGGTCCATCCCGCCCGCTAGTTCGCCCGACTCGATGAGGGCAAGCTCCAGGTCGCCGAACAACCAGGGATAGCGTCTCATCGCCTCCGAGAGCTTTCCGCCCGCGACCACGTGCTCGTGGACCTCGGACAGAGCCCGACATATCCGCTTGTTCCTCGTGTGAGAGGCAATGCTGGAAAGCGCCTGACCCACGGGCATCCCGGCGTGGAGCATAGTCGCGAGCTGTCGGAAGAGGAACATCCTCGTCCCAAGCGACACCGGCAGGAACGCTCTGGTCAGAAAATCGCCCAATCCTTCAGACCTGGCAATCTGCGAAGCTGTCGAGATACGCTGGGGAAGCAGTCCCTGCTCGCGCAAAGTCCCCGCAACTTCGCGGTCGGAAGTCGCGTCCATACTCCCGGCTATCGTCCGGCCCTGCTTGTCGCGGGCGGTGTAATTGAAAGTCGGCAACCTATTCTCCTCCCAGCGCTTGATCGAGCAGCGTTTTCAAGACTTTGGCGTAACCCGCGAAGAAAATGATAGTCAGTATGCCTCCCATAATGAGGAAAGCATTTATTCCGGCGCTGATCGATATCCATCGGCCCTTCCTGTGTTGGGCGACGGCAAATCCCTCGTTGTACTCCGCCACCTTTTGCAGGACTCCGGGAATGTCGCCGGCCTGCTCGCCGGTCATAATGAGAGCCTCCGTGTCACGGTCGAAAACGCGGGATCCCGCCAGCGCCTCGGACAGCGTTCCGCCCCCGATGAGCGTCTGCCCGACCGAGCGCAGCTTGTTTGCCAGGATGCTGTTGGGGCAGCTATAACTGGCGGCGTTCCACGCGGGAGCCGGGGGCACGGCGGCGGAGTAAAGCTCCGCGAGCGACCTGCCGAAACGCGCCAGCGCCCGGCTCTTGTGAAGCGCGCCCCATATCGGGGCTTTCAAGATGACCAGGTCGAAAGCCGACCTCACGGACGGGATTCGCTTGACGTGCGGCCAGATGTACGTTAGCGCGAGAAAGATCAGAATCAGCGGCAGCGAAACGCGCAGCAGTCCGTTCAGGTAATAATGTAACAGGTATCTTGTGCCGCCGCCGCTCATGTTCAGCAGCTTGTCCATCCAGACGTCAGCGCGGACAGCCGGCAGCGTGATCAGCGACCAAACGACGCAAATCCTGAGGAACCCGACTGCTATGCGCGGCCAGAGGCGGGCCTTGGTTTCGTCTTCGATGTGCGTCGCCGCTTCATCCAGGGCCTTGTCGAGGAATCCGCCCAGTTCGCCGCAGTAGACGAGTCCGACCACCTTTGTAGGGAATATGCCGGGATAAGCCGCCATCACTGGTGACAACGCCCCTCCGCCGCGAACCTGATCCTCCATGTCCTGCAGCGCGCGGCGCAGCCGCCGGTTTGGCGTCCGGGTGAGTATGGCGTTTGTGGCTTGGTACGGCCCCAGGCCCGATCGGATCAGCGCCGCCATTTGGCGCAGATACGCCGCGAGCGTCCTCATTGGTATTCGCGGCTCCAGGGACGGCGGTATGCGGTCCACCTGCACGGCCGTCCGCACAGACGGCTGCGACGCCGCGGGCTGTGCCGCCGCGCCGCCCGCCGCAACGGCGGCTTGCAGCGCAAAGCCCATAGACGCCAGCCGTCGCCCCAGGTCGGCCTCATCAACCGCCTGCATCACGCCGTTAAGCGTCTTCCCCGATTTGTCTGCGACCGTATATCTGAATAGCGGCATATATTCCGGGCTCTATACTATCCCTGCTATCCCTCCAGGTATCTTACCTGGAGGGCCTCCGTACTATGCTATCCCTCCAGGTACCTTACCTGGAGGGCCCCTCCTGCGCTCCCGCAAGCCTCTCCGCCGCCTCCCGCGCGGTAACTCCTCCCGGCAGAACCAGGTCCGGAGCTATCTCCGCCAGCGGCTCCAGCACAAACCGGCGGCGCATCATCGCCGGGTGCGGAATCGTCAGACCGGGCTTGTCGATGCTGATCTCACCATACAGAAGTATATCAATGTCTATGACTCTCGGACCCCAGTGAATTGTTCGCTTACGGCCCATCCAACTCTCCACATCGAGGGCCGCGGCCAAAAGGCCCTCCGGCGGCAGCTCTGTTTCGATCTCCGCCACCGCGTTGATAAAATCCGACTGGTCCAGAAAACCTTCGGGCTTGGTCTCGATCAGTGAAGAGACCTTCTTGACGCGCGCCATACTGCACTCCGCGAACTTGCGAAGGGCCTTATGGATGTTCATCTTTCTGTCTCCCATATTGGAGCCGAGAGCGATATAGACGGTAGCCATTGTTGTCCCTGCCGCAATTATACTGCCAATAGCCGCCAACCGCCAACCGACCTATCCAACCATGGGGGCGGAACATTTGGAGTGCGGCGGCTTGCAGGCTGTTGCAAAACTTTTCTGTTCACTATTAGTAAACAGGCATGAATATTGGAGATGGGTGTCGAATACCTTATATGGAGGATGACGATGCCCAACTTCAAGCGGATGCCGATGGAACCATCTCAATTGGTGATG
>JAUSGG010000166.1 GCA_030649165.1 Armatimonadota bacterium | reverse complement strand
CATCACCAATTGAGATGGTTCCATCGGCATCCGCTTGAAGTTGGGCATCGTCATCCTCCATATAAGGTATTCGACACCCATCTCCAATATTCATGCCTGTTTACTAATAGTGAACAGAAAAGTTTTGCAACAGCCTGCAAGTTTCCGCACTCCAAAGATCAGAACACCACCGAGCACCAGCGGGCCAAATCAATCAGCGGCTGCGGGTAGATTCCGAAAACGAGGATTCCTGCCAGCGAGACCAGGAGCGCTACGGCGATGGCACTTGAAGGCGATATCCGGTCTTTGCTCGCGGCGGGCATGAAGAACATCTGCCGTACGACGTTGAAGTAGTAGTAGACTGAGATGACGCTGTTGGCCAGGGCCAGGGCGACCAGGGGCCAGAGCTTTTGGCCGTATTCGATTGCCGAGCCGAAGACGTAGAACTTGCCGAGGAAGCCGACCGTCGGCGGTATCCCCGCAAGCGAGAGAAGGAACAGCGTCAGGGTCACGGCGTAGAGCGGGGAACGGGACATCAGGCCCGCGTAGGATTCGATTTCGTCCGATCCTGTCTTGTCCGACAGCCCAATCACCACCGTGAACGCTCCCAGGTTCATGAACAGATAGCCGAAGACGTAGATCATCAACCCCGGCATTCCCATGCTCGATTTGGTGGCGGCCAGCAGGCCGATCAGTATATATCCCACCTGCGCGATGCTCGAATAGGCCAGCATGCGCTTGATGTTGCGCTGCGAGATCGCGACCAGATTCCCCAACGTCATTGTGATCGCGGCAAGCGCGGCCACGACTGAGAACCAGTCTACTCCGCCCAGGCCGTTTTGCGGAAGCGGAACACCGATGTCAAGCACGCGGACAATAACGGCGAATCCGGCGGCCTTGGAGCAGACCGATAGAAACGCGGTGATCGGAGTGGGCGCGCCTTCGTAAGTGTCCGGCGCCCACAGGTGGAACGGGACCAGCGCCAGTTTGAAGCCCAGCCCCGCCAGCACGAGAACGACGGCCAACCACGCGGTCGCCGCGAGATCTCCAGGGGCCGTCCTGAGTCCCTCGAAGATGGCGGAAAGCGCCGTCGATCCGGTCACGCCGTAAAGCATCGACATGCCGTACAGCATCACCGCCGATGCCACCGCGCCGAACAGGAAGTACTTCAATCCTGCTTCGCTCGATTTGCGGTCGCCCTTCAGGTAGGCCGCCAGCACGTAAGAGCAAAGGCTGAGGAACTCCAACGAGAGGTAGATCGTTATCAGATCGGTTGACGCGGCGACAAGGGTTATCGCGAGCGTCGCGAAGATCAACAGCGAATAGTACTCTCCCCTGTTGAAATCGCGCTTGCGGAAGTAGTCGATCGACAGCAGCCCGACCAGCACGCTCCCGCCGATCGCGATGAGCGAGAAGAACATCGCGAACCGGTCCATCACCATCAGGGACGGGGAAAGGGGATCGCCGGGGCTGGTGGGGAACAGCTTGACAGCCTGGACAACTTCCCCCGCCTTCAGGGACCGCCAGAGCATACTGGACTGCCAGGCGAGGACCGCGACCAGACCGCAGACGGCCAGATAGTCCGGCGGCAGGTAGTGCTCCAGCTTGCTCTTCCGGTTACGATCCGTAAACAGTCCGACGACGAGCACGGCGAGCGCCAGGACCGCCAGCAGGATTTGCGGCGCGAGGACCGCGTAACGGTAGTCAGGTATGAAGTTTTTGAAGTCGTTCATAAGGTTTTTAACCTGAATCCGGTTCGGGCGAACACGAGGTTCGCCCCTACATTATGCTGCGCTAGCCGCCGATGGTGAACAGTCTTGCTATTTGAACGGACGAGCTGTTGATAATCTGCAATATCGGCGCGGGCCAGAGTCCGAACAGCAGCATCAGGGCCACCAGCGGCGTCAGCACAAGTATCTCGCGGCCGTCCATGTCCAACAGCTTTTCGTATTTCGGATTCGCGGGTCCGAGCAGTATTCGCTGAATCGTCCACAGCAGATACGCCGCCGTCACCACGATTCCGATGGTCCCGAGTCCGGCGAACAGAACACTGGCCTTGAACGTGCCCAGGAAGACCATCAGTTCCGCGATGAACCCGCTCATGCCCGGCAGACCGAGCGAGGCCAGACATGCCGTGATGAAGATACTTCCGAACAGCGGCAATCTCGCCCAAAGACCGCCAAACTCATTGAGATTCCGGGTATGCGCGCGCTCGTAGATCACGCCGACCAGAAGGAACAAGGCGCCCGTAATGATCCCGTGGCTGAACATCTGGAGCATGGCGCCGTTGAGCGCGACCGCCCTGTTGTCGAGATTCACCGCCGCTATCGGCGAGACCGCCGCAGCGATTCCGAGCATCACGTATCCCATGTGGTTCACGCTCGAATACGCGATCAGCTTCTTCAGGTCGGTCTGAGCCATTGCGACCAGCGCGCCGTAAATAATGCTGATCAGCGCGAGTATCGCGATTGCCGTCCAGTAGTGCGTTGACGCCCACGGCAGCGTTGGCAGGAGGACCCGCAGGAAGCCGTAAGCCCCCATTTTCAGGAGTACGCCGGCCAGGATCACGCTCCCCGCGGTCGGGGCTTCGACGTGCGCGTCCGGAAGCCAGGTGTGGAACGGCCAGACCGGCACTTTGATCGCAAACCCGATGAACAGCGCCCAGAAGATCAGCGACTGGATATTGTGCGCGTGGGCGAAAGGCTTTTGGGCCGCGATCACCATCATATCGAACGTGTGCCTGCCGGTCGCCGGGTCGGTCACGTTGAAATACATCGCCAGGATCGCAAGCAGCATCGCTACGCTGCCGACGAGGGTATACAGGACGAACTTGATCGCGGCGTATTCGCGCCGCGCGCCCCCCCAGATGCCTATCAAGAAATACATCGGAATCAGGCCGACTTCCCAGAACACGTAGAACAGGAAGTAATCCAGGGATGTGAACACTCCGAACATGCCGGTCGCCAGGAGCAGAAACAGCCAGAAGTACTCCTTGGGCCGCTCGTTGATGATCCAGGAGTAGATGATGGAAAGCGTCGTCAGCAGCGCCGTCAGGAAGATCATCGGCACGCTCAGGCCGTCAACGCCCATGCGGTAGTACACGCCGATGTCTCTGATCCACGGCGCGTTCACCGTGAACTGCATCCCGCCCTTGTGCCAATCGTAGGCGAACCAGAGTATGATCGACAGCGCCAGCGGCGGCAGGCTGAACAGCAGCGCAGTCCATTTGATCGCCGACACCTTCTCCCGCGGTATCAGCATGAGGACAATTGTCCCCAGCAGTGGGGTGAAAGTTATCGTCGTTAGTATCCACGAGTCCATGGTCGAAAAGACCTCCTGAATCAGTAAAACGTCTGTTTCGGGACTTCCGCTCAAGTCCCGAAACACCAGCAAGACCTCTTGAGTCTAGTCGTCAGATCGCCTTATTCACGGTAGGGGCGAACCTTGTGTTCGCCCAGGCATCGTGTTCGCCCAGGCATCGTGTTCGCCCAGGCATCGTGTTCGCCCAGACGTCTAACCGGCGCGAATCAGATAAAAGTAAACCAAGGCCAGAAGCCCCAGGAGCATTACCATTGCGTATTGCTGGGCGACACCGGTCTGGGTTCGTCTGAGTATGAGGCCGGCCCCTCTCGTGACGATTCCGATCAGGTTCACGAGGCCGTCCACAATCCACTTGTCCACCCAGCCCTGCACGCGCGAGATCGCCACGGTCAACCATCCGACCGCGTTGACTGTGCCGTCGATTATCCATCTGTCTATCGCGAACATCCAGCGCGTGACCGCGAACAGCGGGCGGATGATGATGACGCCGTAGATCTCATCCAGCCAATACTTGTTGTAGACCAGCGAATGGATGAAACGAAAGACCGAGATTTGGCCGAGAGCCGCAACGGTCCGGCTCGCGGGCGTCATATAGACAATGTAAGCGAGCAGGACGCCGAACAGGGCGACGGCGGTCCCGACCGCGGCAATCCCCAACGAAAATGCGTGATGCTCCAGGTGCAGCAAATCGGTATGCAGGAACTCGGCGAACAGGTTCTTGCCGGGCAGCCCGACCCAACCCGCGACGACCGCAAGGAAAGCCAGGACGATCAGCGGGACCGTCATAACCCGCGGGCTTTCGTGCGCGTGAATGTGCTCATCCCTCGGCTCGCCCAGGAACGTCAGAATGCAGAGACGGGACATGTAGAACGCCGTCATGAACGCCCCGATGACGCCGGCGTAGAAGATCGTCTTATCGGCGTGGAAGGCGGTCAGCAGGATTTCGTCCTTGCTCCAGAACCCGGCCAACGGAAAGATTCCCGCCAGGGCGGCAGTTGCAATGATGAATGTCCAAAACGTGCGCGGCATGTGCTTCTTGAGGCCGCCCATTTCGCGAATGTCCTGCGTTCCCGTGCCGTGTATTACGCTGCCGGAGCCAAGAAACAGGTTGGCCTTGAAGAACGCGTGGGTCATCAGATGGAACATCCCCGCCACGTATCCGCCGACGCCAAGGCCCATCATCATGAAGCCGAGTTGGCTGATGGTCGAGTAGGCGAGCACGCGCTTGATGTCGTATTGGGTGAAGCCGATGGTGGCGGCCATAAGCGCGGTGATCGCTCCCGTGTAGGCGACAACGTTGAGGGAAATAGAATGATCGGAATAGGCGAAAAGCGGGTAGGTCCGCGCGACCAGGTATACTCCCGCAGCCACCATCGTCGCCGCGTGGATCAACGCGCTGACGGGGGTGGGGCCTTCCATCGCGTCCGGGAGCCACACGTGCAGCGGGAACTGGGCCGATTTGCCCACCGCGCCCCAAAAGATACCGAGGCTCGCCAAAGCCGCAAGCGGCAGCGCCCACGGTCCGACGCTGACGATAGTCTTCGCCATCGTCGAGACGGATTCGTGTGACAGGACGGTCTGCAGGTCGAGGCTTCCGATCCCCATGTATATCGTGAGCATTCCGAGGAAAAGCCCGACGTCGCCGACGCGGGTCACCAGGAACGCCTTCTTCGCCGCCCGCATCGCCGTGGGACGCTCGAACCAGAATCCGATCAGCAGATACGAACAGAGCCCGACCAGTTCCCAACAAATGTAGATGACGAGCAGGTTGTTCGCCAGGACCAGGCCCAGCATCGCCGCCGAGAACATCGACAGGAACGCGAAGAACCTGGGGTACCGCGCGTCGCCGTGCATGTAGCCGATCGAGTAGACCTGCACCATCAGCGCGACAACGGTGACGACTATGAGCATCACTATTGCCAGCGCGTCCACGGTGAAGCCGACATTGAGTGTCGAATAACCGTAAGGAATCCACGCGGCGGTTCTCACCACCGGCTCGAAATGACCGCCGTGCGTGATCGCGCCCGCCGCGATGACGAGCGAGATCAGCAGTGACGCCGACATTCCGGCTATCGCCACGTACGCGCCGTGGCCCGGCAGCCGCCGCCCCGCGAAGATGATGGCGACGAAAGCAAGGAACGGTATTAAAGGTATCAGCCAAGCGTATTCGGACATATTGGTTGTTGGTTGTCGGTTGCTAGTTGTCGGTTATCGGTTGTTCGTAAAGCTCGACCCTCACCCCAACCCTCTCCCTGCCAGGGAGAGGGAGTTGCGCCGACTGCGTTGTTTCGGGAAACCCTTTTCCCGAAACCGCCGACTCCTCCGACTCTTCCCCTCACCACTTCATCAAATTGACCTGGTCCACGTTTACGTGCTTTGCGTTCATGTAAAGGTTGACTACTATGGCAAGGCCGACCGCGGCTTCCGCGGCGGCGATGGTTATGACGAAAACGGCGAATACCTGCCCCGTCAGTCCGTGCTTCGGCCCGTAGGCGGAGAAAGCCACGAGGTTGAGGTTGGCCGCGTTCAGCATCAGCTCGATAGACATCAGGATGCCGACTGCGTTGCGCCTGGTCATAACGCCGAACAGGCCGATGCAGAAGAGTATCGCGGAAACGCCGAGATAACAGTTAATCGGTTGCACCGGGCTTCTCCTCTCTGGCTATCACTATTGCGCCGACGAGCGCGGCGAGCAGAATGAATGAAGCAAGCTCGAACGGCAGAAGGTAGGGCTTCAGCAGGGCTTCCGCGAGCGGCATGGTCGTGCCGACCGCAAGCGCGTCCGGGGCGGGGTTGACCGGGTAGGTTCGCATGGCGAAGAAGAAGATCAGTGTGGCCAGCATGGCCAGCGCCATCGGCAGGGCCAGCCAGAACCATTCGGTCGTCTGGCTGATCTTCGCGCTCATTATCTGCTGCGTGAGCATGATCGCGAAGAGCATCAGCACCGTGATCGCGCCGACGTAGATCAACACCTGCACAGCCGCCAGGAACTCGGCGTTCAACAAGATATACAGGCCGGCGACTCCAACAAAGCTGAGGGCCAGGAAGAGCGCCGACCGAACGATGTTCTTGATCGTTACCACGAGAAGGGCCGATATGATTGTTATGGCCGCCAGGACCGCAAATGCCACGCCTTGACCAGTCACGACTCTGCTTTCGCTCCTTCCGTCAGGTTGTTATCCGTCCGATCTGTCGGATCCGACTCCTTCGACTCCTTCGACTCTTCCGACTCTTCCGACTCTTCCGACTCTTCCGACTCTTCCGACTCTTCCGCAAACGTTCCGCCGTGCCGGTGCATGTCCTCTCTGTCGTAGACCATACCCTCGCGCGAGTCCGTCGCCAGCTCGTATTCCTTGCTCATCACAAGCGCGCCGGGCGGGCAGACTTCGACGCACAGGCCGCACCACATGCACCTGCTCGCGTCTATCTTAAACTCGGTCAGTTTGCGCTTCTTGTCCTCGCCGGTCTCGCTTTCGACCGTGATTATCTGTTCCGGGCAAATGCGGGCGCACGCGCCGCACGCGATGCACTTGTCCGTGCCGGTCTTCGGGTCGATCGGCAGGGAAGGAATGCCCCTGTAGTTCTCGGGCAGGTCCCACCGCTCGTCCGGATACTGCAGCGTCACCTTGGGCCGGAACAGGTGGATGATGGTGATGATGAGTCCCTTCACCACGCTGTATGGCGCGTATAAGACTTCTTTTAGCAGCGATAACATATGATATTGGGTTCTTAGGTTCTTAAGTTCTTAAGTTCTTAGGGTCTTAGGTCTTGTTTACTTCAGCGCTACGTAGAAACCGGCCAGCACGAGATTGACCAGGCCGATAGGAATCAAGACCTTCCACGCCAGATTCATAAGCTGGTCTACACGAACGCGCGGCAGGGTCGCTCGGACCCAGATCAGCGCGAATACCATTGCGAGCGATTTGCCGAAGAACCATGCGAACTGTACGGCGTGTTCGGTCCACGCCGCGAACGGCACGGTCCTGCCAAGCAAAGTCAACGTCTCCGGGACCTTGATCCCGAACACCGGATAAGCCAGAAAGCTGAACGGCGCCTGCCAGCCGCCGAAGAACAGCGTGACCGCCAGGGCCGACAGCGTGAACGCGGCCGCGAACTCCGCCAGGAAGAACAGCGCGAACTTCATCCCGCTGTACTCCACGTTGAAGCCGGCGACCAATTCGGATTCCGCTTCCATTATATCGAAGGGCGTGAGGTTGGCTTCAGCCAACCCAGCCGCCAGGTAGATTCCGAAGGCCAGCGCGCCGAGCCCCCACGCCCTGAACACGAACCAATTGCGCACGTCGCCGGCCTGTTCGATTACAATACTCTGCAGGCTCAGCGTCCCGGCCAGCACGATCGGCACGCAGAACGCCAGAACGAGCGGCACTTCGTAGGAGACCAACTGCGCCGCCGCCCTGAACGCGCCGAGGAGCGACCATTTGTTGTTCGACGCCCACCCGGCCATAACTATGCCGATTATCGCGATACTGGTCACGGCGCTGACGTAGACGATGCCTATGTTCAGATCGCTCGCGACCAGGTCCTTGCCGAACGGGATGACTACGTAAACCAGATACGCGGGAACGAAAACCAGAATCGGCGCGATGGTGAATATCCATCTGTCGGCGCCGCGCGGTATGATGTCTTCCTTGTGGAGAAGCTTGAGAGCGTCTGCCGGGGTTTGCAGCAATCCCTGCGGACCTACTCTGTTGGGTCCGATCCTCGATTGCATGAACGCCATGACCCGCCGGAGACCGTAGATCATGGGATACATGACAACTATGAGTATAAAAGTCAGTATAACGGCGGCAACGCCGACCATTTTTGCGACTGTGATTATAAAACCGCTATCCATTAACCAGGTCTACCCGGACAAGACAAAAGCGCTGGCCACTCCAATTCACCTCGTCGGATGGCGGCCGCGCTTCCTTGTGGGCTTTCAGATTTATCAACTCGGCGCCCCTTTGCGCCACCGAAACCTATTATAAATGCCGGGTAGGGGGGTGTCAACAGGAACTTTCGTGCGATTTGGCACGAAGTAGCGGCATGGGTTCAGGGAAAACCACGGAACACAGATAAACACGGATGGGAAAGACGGGGCGAGGAGTGTTTCGGGAAATGGGTTTCGCGAGCCAACACGACAATCAACAACCAGCAACTAACAACCATCAATGATAGTGATAGTATTTCGGGCTGTCTCCGTCCGGAGGGTTCTCAAAGGACATCTGCCTCAGGGCCGTCAGCCCTGTATAGCTGAGGACGAATCCCTTCTCCAGGGCGGCGGATTCGGCGTCACGCGCGAGTTTGGTGCGGAACACGTTATCCTCCGAGGCGAGGGAGACGATCTGTCGAAGCTGATAGGTGTCGAGCGACGCTACGGCTTCCCTGGCCTGTTCCGAGATCGAACTCTCCGGGTCCATATCCACAACGCGGGCGAACTCCTTTATGGCCATGCCGATCTCACCTTTCTGCTGGTAAAGAACGCCCTTCTTGAAATGGTTCGACGGGTCCGTGGGGTCGAGGCGGATTAGCTCGTCAGTGATCCGTATGGCCTTGTCGACCAAGCCCATCTGCATATACGCCACCCCGAGAACGTCCCTGGCGTATATGTTCCGGGGCCACCGTTTCAGAAGCAGTTTGCTGTGGTCGATGGCCTCAGAGTATCGGTTGCACTCCAGGTAGGACTGGAGCAGCGCTTCCTGAGTTAGTGAGTCGTCGGGGTCGATATCCAACGACTTCTTGTACATCTCGATCGCCAGGTCTAGTCTCGACAACTGGCGGTACAGACCACCCAGCCGGGTCCACGAGTCGGCCTTATCGGGTCGCGCGCGAATGGCCTTCAGCATACTCCTGACGGCCGCGTCATACTGCCCCCGGCTCTCGCAATCCGCCGCCCGGCGCAGATGCGCGGCATCGCTTAGCGTTTTCTTCCTGTCCATTTCCTGCGTCATGGTTTTGTTGAGCTGCCCTTCAGTACATACCCATTGGGTAAGGGTTCGGTTCCGCGACACGTTTCGCCGGCTTTGCGCATTCCGGGAATCCCTTGTCGAGCGCCAATGAGTTTATGCCACAGATTTGCGCGCCCGGACATAATGCGCCGCCGGAATCGGGCGGAAACCCGGCGCTTATACCGGCGGACCTGCGAACACACCCTCTTATTCGGCGCGGTTGTGCGTTTTCCTTCAGGACGGGAAAAAACAGGTAATAGTTACAGGGGGAGGCTTGTAAGGTTTATGGGGTTTATGAGGTATGAGTCAGTCATGGCGCTCGGCGCTAGCCAAGGGAATGAAAACTGGTTGCGGCCTCCCGCGGGAACTAACTTCGGTGACGTTCGATCACGCGGTTGCACAAGGCCGTTCCCGCGGGATAGGTTCTATTCTCGATAATATGAGGTTTATTGGCAACGAGCGCCTCCGCCCTTACAAACCTCACAAACCTGATAAACCTTACGTGAGAACGGCGGTCCTCTCAACTTAAGGCTGACCGCCGTTCGGGAAGTCATAGTGTTCGGACGGGATTACTCGCCCAGCGATTCCTGCAACGGGCTGACGTAATCCTCCGAATTTTCCTGGAACTCCTGCGCGCAAGAGGCGCTGCAGAAGTAGTATGTCTCGTCGTCATACTCGAGATTGTAGGGCGTATCTTCGTCCACTCGCATTCCGCAAACAGGATCTCGTGGCATGGCGTGTCCCTCCACTAGTCTAGACGATCCACGATGGATATACCTTGCCGCGTATGCGGATAAACGTTCTGTAGGCCCGCGGCTGGCTTTTCCGCACGAAAACCGTGGCTGCAGGCCGGCAACCCCAGCTCAGGTCTCCCCTAAAGAGGGAGGGGGTCACGTCCTTGTATTCCCAGCAGTGGTCGGAAGTCCGCTACGTTCAACCCTCACCGCCCTCTCCCTGCCAGGGAGAGGGAGTTACCTCGTCTCCCTCGACTCCTTCCCATCCGTGTCCATCTGTGTTTATCTGTGGTTTTCTCTGAACCCCAACCCAACAAGGTTTTGCCTCTGCCGATTGTGGGAACAAGCTCAGTGAGTTGCGCCCGGCTGCCGGGCAGCGCAAAGCGAAAGACCGGATTAGAGGTTGAGGAAGATGATGGACATACTTTGGACGCCGATCGGTTTCATTCTAGCCGCGGGCCTTGTGGCGACTCTCGGAGTAGTCTATGCGGCTCTTGTGATCTCCGCCCGCACGGACGCGATCATCAATAGATGCGGTCCTGACGATGAGTTCAGTTTCGCCAAGCCTTCCCATCCCGATTCCGGCAAAGTCGACCGCGGCGCTGTCCGCCCACCACATCGGGCGGGACACGCGGCTGTTTAGTTTTCCGGCGGATTTGCAGCCGGAATAAGAGGCGCTTGCGGACATACCCCACCTGACGCGAGCGCCTCAGCTATGTACGGAGTCGAGAGGTGGGGTTCAGGAAAGAACGCCGATGAACACAGATGCACACGGATAGACGCGGATGGAGTCGAAGGAGTTAAGGGCTAGGATCAATACGGTTCACTTAAGCGGATCCCCCCTCACCCCAACCCTCTCCCGCCCAGGGGGAGAGGGGGACTTGGCGGATGCGCCACGTTAAGTGAACTGTGTTGGGGCTAGGATGATGGGCATACTCAGAACTCAGAACTCAGAACTCAGGACTCAGAACTTCCGTGCAGCCGCTCGGCGCGGGGGCTGAGCTCTGGCTGATCCGCCGGCGCTCAGCAACTTCTGCCTCGCGATTTCCTGCGCCTGCATCAACTGCTTGTCCGTTTTCGGATCGTCAGGATCGATTTCGAGCGCCGCGGAGTCGGGAACCTCAACCAGGACATCGGGCGTGATACCGACTTTGTTGATGTCGGTGCCCGCAGGTGTCAAATACTTGGCCGTAGTGATCGACACCGCGGAGCCGTCCATTAGCGGCACTATCGTCTGCACCTTGCCTTTGCCGAAAGTCGTCGCCCCGACGAGAGTTCCCGCATGATTGTCTTTGATTGCTCCGGCGACTATCTCGGACGCGCTCGCGCTGTGCTTGTTCACGAGCACGACCAACGGATATTTTCTGTGATTGTGCTTCCCAGGCTCCACGTCCAGAGTGCTTCTCCTGTTTCCGCGTTCCTGGATGATGACTATCGGGCCGCTCTCCACGAACCTGCTGCCGATATCGACGGCCGTCGTCAGCAGGCCGCCCGGGTTATCTCGCAGATCCAGGATCAGGGCGCGCATGTTCTGCTGCTCCAGATGTGTCAGAGCTTCGTTGAACTGGGAATCGCTCTTTTCGTTGAACCCGCGCAGCTTGATGTAGCCGATCTTCTGCGTTTCGTCCAGCATCTGTTGCTTGACCATCCGATACGGAACGACATCTCGAACGATCCGGAATTCCAAAAGCTGCTTCACCTTGGGCCGGTGAATGGTGAGCCTGACTACCGTGCCCTGTAGCCCTCGAATCCGTTTGACCACCTCTTCGATGTCGAGTCCTGCTATCGGCTTGCCGTCAACTTTCAGGATCACGTCTCCGGGCTTCAGTCCCTTCTTCTCGGCGGGACTCTTTTCCACCGGCTCTTTGATGTACACCTGGTGCGTCTTCTTGTCCGTGTCGAGCTCGGCGCCGATTCCGACGAAATTCCCCTCGTTCTGCTCGCGCATATCCTTGGCTTCCTTCGGATCGAGGAACCTGGTGTATGGGTCGTTCAAGGCTTCTAGCATACCGCGGATGGCGGAGTAGGTGAGTTCCCGCTGATCGACTTTTTTCCCGTAGTACTTGTCGCTGACCTCATTCAGGACCGTCCAATAGGTGTCCACGAGAGGCAATTGCGACTGATCGTCCTGCCCCGACGGATTGGTGAGCTGCTCGAACCTGTCGGGAAGCAGTTGCAGGGAGGCAAGGAATTTGTGCGGGTTCCTCGCGTTCACGGCATCGACCGCGTCCGGAACGACGAAACCGAGGAAGAACGCTCCGATCAGAAGCGCGCAAGTCATTATGGATATGCTGAACAGTTTCGCTACTTTCATACTATGATCCGCTTTTCGCCTTGAGCACGGCCAGGGCCTTTTCCAACTGCGCGTCGCCATCGCGGGACGCCGCCACGGCCACGTCTACCTTGAGGCCTTTTCCGTTGTAATCCAGACCCTTGGGAGTGAGGTACTTGCCTGTCGTGAAGGTCACCGCCGATCCGTCGCGCAGGACGAACATCGTATGCTGCAGCAGGTCTCCATAAGTCTTCGATCCCACCAGGACGCCGATCCCGTTGTCGCGGAGCGACGCGGCCAGCATTTCGCCGGCGCTGGATGTGCCGCCGTTGACCAGAACAACAATCGGTTTTCTGAGAGCATCAGCCGAGGCGCCTTCGATCTTGTCCGCGGCGGCCTTTTTCGAATCGGGAGTCGTCAAGGCTTCGCGCGCGTCGTGAGCTTTCGCCAACAGCCCATAGGGTTTTCGCGGCTCCAGCCATCCCGCCACGCGCAGGGCGGCGTCCGTCGAACCCCCGGGGGAGTTGCGAAGGTCCAGAACGAGCCTTGTGGCCTTGTTAGCCGCCAGGTCCGCCAACGCCTCGCCGAAAGCGTCGCCCGTGCCACGTCCGAAGTAGTTCACGTGGATGTAGCCCGTGCCGGCGACGAGCATTTTATGCTCCACCGAGGCGACTTCCGTCACACCCGGCGTAAGAGTCACCTTTATGTTCTTTGGCTCGCCCTTCCGCACAACCACCAGGTTGAACGTGCCTGTATCGGTCTTGGTAAGCTCATCCGCCGCCTTCTGGATGGTGATGCCGTTCTCCAGTTTCTTCTTGGCGGCTTCCAGGGCCTTCTGCAGCTCCGCCGGGTCGATCTGACGGTTTTTCACACCTTTGTACATGGACATGGCGGAGTCGATCGGATTATAGGAAATGACCCACTTGCCGTCTTTTTCTATGATGGAGTCTCCTGGCTGAAGACCCGCCTTCTCCGCGGGACTTCCCGGCAGAGCAGCAATCACGATCAGCTTGCCTTCCATAGTATGGACAGGCTGGGGCGCAGTGAGAGGAAGGGTCCCAGGCGAGGTCAGCGGATTGTCAGGAGTTGGCAGGACGGCGTGGGGAACCGGGTTCTTCTCGGTCTTCATGCCGAGCACGGCGCCTATTCCGTGGAACTTGCCGCGGAGCGCGTCGTCAGCCAATTCACGCTGCTCGGGGGAAAGGAACCGGCTCTGGGGATCGCCTAGCGATTCCATCATCTTGGCCAGGCTGGAATACGTGAGGTCCTTTTCCTGGGAGTCCTCGATGCGCTCCACGAAATAATGCCGCACCTGCCGCAGAGCATCGATCATGGTCTGCATCGGGCGAATGTCCTGATCGGACCGGCTGCCGACGTCGACCCGGTTGCCTGCCGGGCTGAAGGCGGACAATTGGCTGCGTGTTTCGAGGGCGTGGCCGTTAATGATCGCGCGCTCGCGCGCGGCAAAACCGAACGTGAAACTGCACGCTGCCAGAATAATAATGGCAATCACAAAACATACCCAGCCCGCGGAGCCCTTCGGCTTCGGAGGCTGGTCGGAATATCTGGTAAAAGAGCCCAACTAAACGCTCCCAGGAGCTTATTTGCGCCGGCGCAGGCCGGGCGAAGCCCGAAAACTTCCTTTACATTATACCACGCATGACCTCGGAGTCAACGAAGCCTCCGTAACAGTTCAGGAATGGTGAGTACCTGCCGGGCAACGTCATTCCGAGGAACGAGGAATCTGCTTTTTCCGGCCACTTTACAGAAGCAGATTTCTCGACTCCGCCGGCGCTCCGCTCCGAAATGACATTAAGCGGCGCTTACTTCCTATTCCTGAACTGTTACAAGCCTTCGCGTAGCTCCTTAATCACGAAACTACGAAACTACGAAAACACGAAATGAAGTGGGAAACAAACAGAGGCTGCTCACCTTCGAGAACCCTCGACTCTTAACCGTCAACCGCCAACTGTCAACTCCGTCGTTAGTTATAGGACGCCCGAGGCGGGCGTTCAGTTCCGTCGCTATCGTCGAACCGAGGCTTTGTCGCCTGCAGAGAGTAGAAGCTCCCGGCCGTTCAGCCTCAGCTTACGCGACGGTCCGCGCCGGCAGGACACCGTCAGGAATTCTCCGCCTGCCCGCCGTTGGCACGAGAACGAGAACTCTCCGCCGCCGATCTTGACGCCGGTCAGCGAGAACCTGCTCATACCCGAAGGTGGGTCCGGAGCAAAGGTGATTGTCTCAGACTCCGGGTCGGCGCGCACGCCTAGAACCCTCGTGATGATCGCGTCGTTGATGAGGTTCGACCACCCGTAGATGTACCCCCCGATCGGCCTGCCGTTCGGCGCGTAACGCTCGCCGGAGGTCGGGATTCCGCTTCTCACCATCAACCGCACCGCCCTGTCGGTAAGCTGCGCCGCCGGCTTGTCTTCGCCATATCCGGCCAATCCTTCAATGACGTCCCAGACAAGGTCGAGCGACGTCTCGCCGCGCGCCGCGCACGCCAGGCGAACGGACGGGTCGTATTGCGGGTCGTCGTAGGACAGGGTGGGGAGCGGATTCTCGCCCCAGAATTCTTTGGGATTCAGAAGATGCCCGTCGATCAGCTCCTTCGCTCTCCCGGCGTCCGGCAGTCCGGTCCTGAGCGGAACGAATATCGCCGGCGTTTTTGCGCGAACGCGTACGTGGTTTGGGCCATAGACATCGGAGTACAACCTGCGCTCGTCGTCCCACATAACCTTGTCCATCTGCCGTTTGAGACGGGCCGCTCGCTTCTCGAATTCATTCGCGATTCTATCCTCTCCGAGCAGCCGCGCCATCCGCGCGATCAGTTTCCTCTGCAGATAGATCACGCTGTTTACGTCCACCGGCTCCGCGGGCTGATTCGCGAAACCCCAATCGAACCAGTGGCTTGCGCCCATCTCGTAGCAGCGAGGAGAGTCGTCGTATGTGCCGATCTCTCCCATGCCGAGGACCTCGATCAGGCCGTCATTATCACTGTCTCGGTGTTTGCGGAAGAAGTCGTCGTATCTGATAAGCGCGGGCAGCGCTCGCCGGAGGAACTCACTGTCCCACGTCACCTCGAAATCGGCCCAGACCGCCGCGGCGAGTATCGGCATTTCGGTGAGCATCCCGCCTTCAGCGCCGGGATCATCGACGACGATCCCGCAATTCCCATCCGTCCGTTGGCTGCCCAAAAGGACCTCCAGTCCGTTCCGGCAGGTGTCGTCGCGCAGCCACCGCTCCATTTGCAGTCTCCGCCCGTAGCAGCCGGTGCATTGGAAGTTCGTATACCTTATCTTATCGTCCAGCACGATGGGCAGCTTGATCGTCGCATGGCCGATGTACTCGATCCGGTTTGCTCTGTCGGCGTAAAGGTTCCAGTAGTAGAGTTTGACGTAAGCGGCGTCGTCTGACTTGAACCTCGGGGCATTTGCGGCGAAATAGCGATTCCACTCTTTCTCCGCGAGGGAATACGACCTCTCGGCGTATCTCAATGCGCTTGGCATCGCCCGTGAGGCCATTTGCGCGGTGGGATAGGCGGTGTAAGCGACGACCAGCTTCTTCGTCTCGTCCGGCGCCAGTTTGCCTGAGATGGGAATGCGATAAGCCCAGACGGCTTGATCGTCCACAGTCTCCTCGCTGAACTCGGAGCGTCCCTGTCCGGCGTTGAGCAGATCGGTCGAGGAAGCAAACGCCGGAACGCCAACGGCGAATCCGCCGCGAATCGCG
Organism: Armatimonadota bacterium; assembly: GCA_030649165.1. GTDB lineage: Bacteria > Armatimonadota > UBA5829 > UBA5829 > JAUSEB01 > JAUSGG01. Next base: position 42,860 of record JAUSGG010000166.1, on the reverse strand, counting down.
AGAAGCTGCGCGCTCAGCCGCGCCGCATCGTGGTATTTTGCGTAAACCTTTTCCTCGTCGATGTGAAGCCGGCGAGTCTTTCCGTCCCAGCTTACTTGCCACTTGAGATCCGCTCGACTGAGGCCCTTACCCAACGGCGCAAGGCCGGTCACCGCCACGCTTACCGATTGCTTTCGGCCGGTCGGGTTCGAGAACGAGATCACATCGACCAAAACGTCTCGGCGCAGGCTGATCTCCTCGCGAAGCGTCAGGCCGCCGTCCAGCCGCCACTCTGACCTGTAGCCCGCCGGCGACCACGACTCGCGTATCGGTTTTCCCTCCGGTCTGCGATAAGTCCCCCCGCCATCCCTGACGGTGATCTCCGCCGGACGGGTATCCTGCCCGCGCTGAACCGAGCCGTTGCGATACGACACCGACCCGAGGCCCCATTCGTGGGTTGTCGGCGTGATCTCCTCCCCCTGGCGGTCGAAATCTGCGTTGCTCCCCTTGTGCCTGATGAACAGGCGGGAGCCGATGACAAAACGACGAGGCATGAACTCTTCCACCTCGTCGTTCCGGAGACTCAACGCCTCCACATATTGCCGTTTTCCCAAAGCTTCCGCGCGGTTATCCAATCCGCCTTCCCATCTGCGTTCTTCCCTGAACCGAGTTCAATCGAGCACGAGCCGCGGCGCGATCATCCGGAACTCCATCGGCGGGCAGGTGAAGACGACCCGCAGGCGTCCGTCCAGGAACAGGTTGTCCCTGAGCCGTTTGATCGACTCCGACGACATCGCGCAATCTCCCAGGATGATCGTCCTGCCCTCGACGTTCTCAGGCGCAGGCGGGTCCTTGCCGTATACCAGAGTGATCGGATCGTCCGGATTCAGCAGTTCCTGCTCGACCAGCTTGTCGATGCCGCGGCGGATGTAATACTCGCACGAACGGCAGTAATCGCCCGCGATGACGCGAATGCCGGGAAATCGCTCCTCTGATATCTCGATGTCGGGACGCTTGAAAACGCGCCCGACCGATTCGATGGACGCGCCAACGACATCTATCTTCGAGAGATCGCCGACTCCAAGCCCCGACTGAACGGCGGCCCGCGTAGTATCGACCTCCATCGGATCGAGTCCCATCACCGCCGACGTGACGGCGTCCACAGCCACCGTATCGAATCCGGCGATGATGATTCCCAAGTCGACCGGCCTGCCTTCGTCGGCGTGGTCGCCCTCCTGGCCGGTTACGCCGTCTATCACGGTGATATCCGGCCTGCGGACGTGGAGAATGTCCGCCAGCTTTTGCGGCAGTTGGCGGTAATTGTGGCCGAACAGCTTGTCCGAGTCCGAAATGATCCCGTGCAGGTTCTTGATCCCGAGCGTCACCAGGGTCAGCGAGTGGTTCTTCAAAACAGGCGCGTTGATCAGGTATTCTGCTTCCAGAATCGTGCGCGGAACCGTCGCCCGCTTCAGAACGGCTGCGTTCGGCACATCAGTTTGCACGAACTCGTCTTCTTCCAGATAGACAATCTCGTCCGCCCCGGCTTCCATTACAGCGGCGGTCATCCCGACAGCCTCGAAGCACGCTCGCGTGCTGTTGTGCTGCTTGCGGAACTTGGCAGTGGAGATGCTCCGGCCTTCGGCGACAGTGACGCGCGCCGCGCCGGCCTCCTTCGCCAGCGTCACAAGCGCCGCGACCACCCTCGGGTCGGTCGTAGTCGGCGAGGGTCTGGGGCAAAAGACGTTCGGCTTAATAACAACACGCTTACCGCGCACTTGCAGCCCGCCGGCTAACTCGACTGCGTCTTGGACCGCGCGGCGTATGGCGGCTGGGTCTATGGGGCGGTCGATTTTGGCGATTGAAACCTTAGGTTGGGGCAAAGTGGTCTCCGGTTCTTGTGTTCTCAGTATTGTGTTAGGCATGAGGTGGTGTGCATCCTGCTGGGCCGGGAACTGCAAATCCTGCTATAATTGGGTACTCTAACAAGCGGATGGAATTATGAGAACGAAACGGAAAACCCCACAGATAGTGCTTCGGCACGGCAAACCTGCCGCGGTCATCGTGGACATAGAGGAATATCGGGAACTGCTGGAGCGCCTGGAAGATGCGGAGGATCTGCGCGAATTGGAGAGAATGCGGGCGCAGCCTCAGTCGTTCATTCGGCTTGAAGACGTGTTGAGCGAGATCGACAAGAGTGTATGAAGTCCTTTTGGAGAAAACCACTCGCCAACCTCCGCTCCGTCAACGCTTCAATGCATCAGCAATGGCCACCCAGGCCTTTGCCTTATGCTCGAATCTCATTGCGCACGCAGGACTACTCGATGGAAGTGTCGCGAAAGCAAGCCCCTGTTTACATGTCACGTGTTTCCTGAATAACGCCTCCGCTTTCTTACCGTTGAAGAAGAGCACATCTATTGCTGTGTGCCTGCGGAAGAATTGCTCAAAGTCATTCGGTAATTCCTCTGCAATTGCTGAATCACTGGATCCAACACGATCACACGAAGCGAGCACGTCCCAAACTGCTATGTCCTGTCGCAGCAGGAACCTCACTCGATCTTCATAGCTAATCGGGGTAGGCTCGGCCAGAATAGCTGAAAGAAGCTTCCACAACTGATTATTCGGGTTTGCATAATACTGTTGGCAAGCAAGTGACTTCTCACCGGGCATTGTGCCCAGGATTAGTACGCGCGATGCTGGAGATGCTATTGGGTCAAGCCCGGATTTCATTTCAGACGACTCCTCTCGCCGGAAGTCTCACGCTGCCTTCCCATTTGCAGGATCCCACACCAGCGGTCTTGAATCCCTCAACCCTCAACCTCCCCCTACGGCAAATCCTTTATCCTCTCCGCAAACCCCGCAATCGCCGGCAGTCCGTTCTCCGGCTTGTCCATGTACCAGTACGCCGTGGCGCAGTGGTCGTCTATCCGTTCCATCACGTCGGCGCGGTTGGGCTCTTTTTCCAGCTCTTCTTTTGTGTAATACTGGCCCGGCTCGCCGGCTTTCATGAACTTGAGCGACGTGTCTTTGGCCATCGCGTCCAGCATCTGCGCATAGCTGGGACCGCCCATTACCTGAATTGTAACCCGCGCGTCTTTGCGGAAATAGACCGGATCGGGGATGTGGAACCGGTAGAACCCGTACGCGTTTGCAGGCCCGTCCTTGGGGTCGTTGATATACTGGTTGCCCTGGAACCTGTGGGCGAAATGCCCCTGCCCGTAGGCTGTGCCGATATAGTCCTCGGTCCCCGTGCCGCAGAGAGTTGGGAACTCCTTGTCGCCGTCGAGGTAGGCCTTCACCTCGCCCTCGCCCCACCAGAAGTTGGTCATCGAAGGATGCAGTCGCACTCCCAGGTTGCATCCCAGGAACCGCCCGCGTCCCTTCACTTGCGGCAGGATCGTCATGTCCCGGCGGACGGTGGTGTAGTTCTCGCGCCGCCAATAGCTGTGGAAGTAGAGCGTCTCGTCGTTGTGCTTATCCCCCAGGGTGACGGCGACATCGTAGTAGATGGAAATGGGCTTCGGCGATTCGTTGGTTATCTGAATCTTCGCGCTCTTCCGAAACGGCATCGGGATGAAGCAGTTCATCGAGCGGGCTTCCGGAGAGGAGAAGCAGGCGTTTTCGAACGCCACCATGTGACCGAGGCTGTGGCAGAAGAAATCGCCGAGCGGGGCTTGAACCGCCGGGGTCTTGGCCCCGTCCCAGTATATCTCGATCTTGCAGCCGCGGAGCATGTCGGCGTCGCGCGGGCCGGGCGTCATCCAGATTCGGCGGATCGTGCCGCTGCCCTGGATGTCTGCCAGGACGAGAGTCCCGCCGTTCTTAGCGATGCCTGTACACGGCGCGCCTTTTCGCCCGGACCTCGCTTTACCACCCTCGCCCTTGGCCCCCTGGGGATTCTCCCAAGTATACCATCGTGTTTCTACCTTCTCGTCCGGCATTTGGAACCACTGCGACTCTTTCACCTTATTGCGATCTCCTTTCTTACTTGCGTGCACTTCTCCAACCGCGAACAACCCGCATACGGCTGTAGCCACCAGCAGCGCGAGGAGTACGCGATCGATCAAACGTGTTTCCGGCATTTGCGGCATTCCTCCTGGGTCAATTGCATCAGTATTATAGCAGGTCCGGAGGTATAGGTTTATGAAGTTCATGAGGTTCATGAGGTCTGTGAGGTTGGACCGGGAGGGTTGTCAGCTACGTTGAAAAAAGGGGAGGCGTTGCCGCCTCCCCTGGTATGTCCGTTCTTCAGAACAGCCGGTGATCTACCAGCCGCGCCGTCCGCCGCCACCGCCGCCGCCACGGCCACCACCACCACCGCCGAAGCCGCCACGGCCACCGCCACCGCCGCCACCGAAGCCGCGTCCACCGCCGCCTCGGGTCTCGCTGCGAGGTCTCGCCTCATTGACTGTCAGCGTCCGTCCTCCGACTTCCTTGCCGTTGATGGCGTCGATAGCCTCCGCGGCCTTCTCTTCGGGGACGTCCACGAAGCCGAATCCGCGGTTCTCAACTAGTCTGACTTCCGTGACCGGCCCATAGGGCTCAAACAAGTCACGCAACTCATCCTCTGTCATAGAATATGACAGATTACCTACATACAAAGATTTTGCGCTCAAGGCGTTCCTTCTTTCTGGGAAGATTCCGTCTTCCCGCGTCCTGTATACAAACGGCATCGCTGGCCACAGGGCCAATCTACGCGGTCGAATCTACCCGAATAAGGAAGCGCGCTCCGCCCAATTGGACTCTCAGTCAGTTGCGATGCCGACCGAGAAGGTTATACCACACTTCATATGCCGTTGCAACATGTTTGCCAGCAATATTACCAGGTTATTTCGGGACCGTTGCTTGATGCTTTTTTGGGCGCGCCGCCATCTTCCGTCCCTTCCTCCGCGGGAGGTTGGAGGTTTCCTTCGCGGGTGCATCCTACTCAAGGTTTGCTGGGGGAGTGGAGTGAGCGGTGACCGGTGAGCAGAGAGCGGAGTCGGACGGATCGGACTGATCGGTCGGATCCGTCCGATCCCGCCGGCCGCCATCGCGCCGTCGCTTGACAGCCGGATGCCTTCTGGTATAATTCAACTACGCCCTCGTAGCTCAGGGGATAGAGCGATTGCCTCCGGAGCAATAGGTCGAAGGTTCGAATCCTTTCGAGGGCGCCACCTTCTTAGGGTTCTTAGGTTCATAGGGTTATAGGGTTCCAAGGTCCGGTTGACCCCCTCCGACTCCTCCGACTATTCGCCCGGGCCGCGAGATCAGAACTCCACCGCGTACAGCGTGCGGACCTGCAGCCGGTCACTGTCGGGCGTCAACCCGGCGGCAAGACCGATACCCATGTTGCGCGCGCCCTTGGACCACCATAGAGCCGGCATGACATAATGCTTGTGCTCGCCTCCGAACAATTCCAGCGAACAGCGCACCCGCCCTTTCGCGTACGGAGCCACCCCTATTGCGTATCCTTTTTCGGTCTCCGCGCCTGAAACAAGCTCTTTCTCAGCGATCAAGTTAAGCGAGAGGTTGAACTTTGGGAACTCGTGGGAGAAGATGGCCTTGGCTTCCATCTCGTAGGGTTTCGCGGAATCGTTTGGGCGGACAATCTCAAGGTAGCCCGCTGTGTCCCAAAACCGTTTGCCGATTTCTGTAAGCCTGTAGCGCAGTTGAAGTTTGGTCTCATCGTAATTCCACGGTCCTCCCACGGGCCGCTTGTTGACCAGATATAAGGCTGCCGCAAGCCGATCCGTGACGCCGTATTCGATCTCAGTCCGCGACCGGTACGCTGTCCCACCGCCTCTCTCTACGAAGCCGTCGGTCCATTGCTCGATTTCTATTTCGCCTTTAACAGGCGTGTAGTAGCCGTACGTGACGAGATACAGACGGCGGTCGGCGCAAGCTGCGCCAAGTGTAAAGATGGTCATTCCCAGTGCGGTGGTCGCCGCCAATGCGGCTGCTTTCAAAGACATTGAGTATCCTCCTTCTGTTCCTTCTTAGCTCAAGCACAGCAAGGGTAACAAATCTAAGGTATGGCTGTCAATAGAAATTTGATAGACCATAAGAAAATATTAGTCTTGCCTCATTTTCGGCGTTTACATTGACTCCCGTCCCATCGTGTGGTAAACTTGACCGTTACATGGAACGCTACCTAAAGAGGAAGGTCTTTGCCCTGCGAGGCGCTCAAAGCCTATATTTTTGACCTCGACGGCGTGATCTACCGCGGAGATGAACTTCAGCCCGGGGCCGCCGAGACAGTGAATGCCCTCCGCTCCCGAGGGGAGAGGGTCTACTTCCTCACCAATAACTCCACCCAGTCCAGAAGTCAGTACGCCGATAAACTCACCAAGCTAGGCATTCCCGCTCGACCCGACGAGATCATGACCTCCGCTTACGCCGCCGCTCTGTACCTTCGGCAGGTCAAGCCGGACGGCCGGCGCGTGTACGTGGTCGGCGAGTCGGGGCTCAAAGAGGAGTTGGAGCAGACCGGCGCCGAGGTAGTGGAGGAGCCGGATGGCCTGCCCATAGATTTCGTGGTGGCCGGCCTCGACCGTCAGTTCAACTATGAGAAGCTCTTCAACGCCCAGCAGGCGATTTACAGGGGCGCGGAGTTCGTCGCGACGAACCGAGACCCGACGTTTCCGCTCGAAGAGGGGCTGTTGTGTCCGGGCGGAGGCGCGATAGTCGCGGCCATAGAGACCGCGACCGGCGTCGAGCCCCGGCTTATCGGCAAACCCGAGACTTACAGCCTCGAAATGGTGATGACCCTCGCCGGCGCCGAGCCCGCGCAGACCGTCATCATCGGCGACCGGCTGGATACGGACATTCTGGTCGGAAGAAAGGCCGGAGCGCACACTATCCTGGTCCTCACCGGCGTCGCGACCGAAGAGGAAGCGCATGACGCGCCGGATGAGATGAAGCCGGAGCGCATTATTCGGTCATTGAAGGACCTGCGGCTGTGAAGCGCGTTCTCACGATAGCCGGTTCGGATTCGAGCGGCGGCGCCGGAATCCAGGCGGACCTGAGGGTTTTCGCCCAGTTGGGCGTTTATGGGACCTGCGCCGTGACCGCCGTGACCGCGCAGAACAGCAGGGGAGTGCAGAAGGTTTCCAAGGTCGCGCCCCGAATCGTCGCGGCGCAGATGGATTCCGTGACCAGGGATATCGGCGTTGACGCCTGCAAGATCGGGATGTTGTACTCGCCGCAATTGGTGGACATCGTGGCCGAGCGGATACATCGGCGGGAAATAGCCAACGTGACGCTCGACCCGATCATTTTCGCCAAGGACGGCACAAGGCTGCTCTCGGCCAAGGGCGTCGAGAGGATGAAACGGTCCCTCCTGCCGTGCGTATTGCTCGTCGCGCCGAACGTCGGCGAGGCGCAAATCCTCTCAGGTCTTGAGATTCGCGATGCGGCCGCCGCGGCGGCGGCAGCCAAAGAGATATGGAAGTTGGGCCCGAAATACGTTCTGATCAAGGGCGGACACCTTGACGGCGAACCGGTCGACGTGCTGTTCGACGGCGAGACATCGCGGGAGTTCCGCGGCGAGCGGGTCGAGGGCGAGCCGATGCGCGGAACAGGCTGCGTCCTGACTGCGGCGATCACCGCGCTGCTGGCGCAAGGCCATGACATCGCTGAGGCAGTGACGTTCGCCAAGCAATTCGTAGCAACCGCAATAGCAAAATCGGTGAAGCTGGGCAAGGGCGGCGTGAGGTTTTATGGAGGAAGTTGAGAGTTGGCTGGAGAGCCGAACCTGCTCCCTCTCCCTTTGGGGGAGGGTTGGGGAGGGGTTCCGACTTCTCTACTTCCAACTCGCTGAAGGACCACAGGCATTGCATTGAGAAACATTAATTTGAACAAGAGAAGCCGTGCAAAATGGGAGAAAAGGGGACGGAAAGCAAATGACTAAATACATCTTCGTTACCGGCGGCGTCGTATCTTCCATAGGCAAGGGGATCACCACTTCGTGCCTGGGAAGACTTCTGAAAAACCGCGGCTTCAGCGTCACGGTGCAGAAGCTCGACCCCTATATCAACGTGGACGCTGGCACGATGAACCCGTTCCAACACGGTGAGGTTTTCGTCACCGACGATGGCGCGGAAACCGACCTCGACCTCGGCCATTACGAGCGCTTTGTGGACATCAGCCTCACCAAGCGCGCCAACGTCACCACGGGCCAGGTCTACGGCGCGGTCATCGGCAAGGAGCGGCGCGGCGAGTATCTCGGCAGCACGGTCCAGGTCATCCCTCACATCACCGATGAGATCAAGCAGCGCATCAAAGGCGCGGCGGAAGAAGCCGAGGCGGAGGTCGCTATTGTCGAAATCGGCGGCACGGTCGGCGACATCGAAGGCCTGCCGTTCCTCGAAGCGATTCGCCAAATGAAGAAAGAAGTCGGCGCGGCGAACGTGATGTATGTCCACGTCACCCTTGTCCCCTCCGTCGGCCCATGGGCCGAGATGAAGACCAAGCCCACCCAGCACAGCGTTATGAAGCTGCGCGAGATCGGAATCCAGCCGGACGTGCTGGTCTGCCGCACCAAGCGCGCGATGAGCAAAGACATGCGCGAGAAGATTTCCCTCTTCTGCGATGTTGAGAGCGAGGGCGTTATCGAGGCCATTGACAGCGAGACGATCTACGAGATTCCGATCAAGTTCGAGGACGAGGGGCTTGCCGAGCTGGTCGTCAAGAAGCTCGGTTTGACGGACGGCCACGCAAACCTCGACGAGTGGAAGCGTATGGTATCCATCCTCAAGAAGCCCAAGCATTCGGTCGAGATTTACATTGTCGGCAAATACGTGGCAAACGGCGACGCCTACATAAGCATCGGCGAGGCCGTGCGGCACGGCGGCATCGGCAACGACTGCTGCGCCAAAATCACCTGGATGGACTCCGAATCGCTGACCGAGGAGAATGTTGCTGAGAAGCTGAAGCCCGCGCACGGGATCGTCGTCGCCGGCGGCTTCGGCGGACGCGGCATCGAAGGCAAGATCGCCGCGATTCGCCACGCTCGCGAGAACAAGATCCCGTTCCTCGGCCTTTGCCTCGGTCTGCAAATGGCCGTGGTCGAAGTCGCGCGCAACGTCTGTCATCTGAAAGACGCCAACTCCGAGGAGATCGACCCGAATACCCCCCACCCCGTCATCCATTTGCTCCCCGACCAGGAGAACGTGACCGACAAAGGCGCCACCATGCGCCTCGGCGCCTACCCCTGCCGCGTCAGCGACGGCACCCTGGCCGGCCGCCTCTACAACGAGGACCTAATCTCCGAACGCCACCGCCACCGCTTCGAGGTCAACAACGACTATCGCCCCAAGCTCGGCCGCGGCGGAATGGTCTTCAGCGGCGTCTCGCCGGACTATCGCCTGGTCGAGATCGTCGAGTTGAAAGACCACCCCTTCTTCATCGCCACCCAGTTCCACCCGGAGTTCAAATCCCGCCCCAACCGCCCCCACCCCCTCTTCGCGGGATTGGTGAGCGCGGCGTTGGAGTACCAGAGAATGGGGTCGAACAACGGCGGGGCAAAGGGCGTGAAGAAGGTCAAGAGGGCGGTGGGGGTGTAGGGACGACCGTCATTCTGACCCCGAAGCATCGGGGGAAGAATCTACTCCCGCCATTGTCCACGGCTGTATCGTAATAGCCAAACCCTGGCTCGAACTACACCCAGATTCTTCGCTTTGCTCAGAATGACGCTATGCGGTGTTCGCCGTCATTTGCTACGCCCTGCGCCGTCTTATGCCCAAGAGTCCTACTACCCCACAAGCCAATGCGATAATCGAAGACGGCTCAGGAACTTCGGAAACGCGGAACCCGAAACCATCGTGCTCGTACGTCGGGGTTATGCTGGGGCGGTACGATGCCAGGAGGCCGTCAGTGCCGCCGCTATTCCACGAACCGCCGCGCACGCCGCGATCGGCGTAAAACGAACCCGGGTCTATAATGGCCTCGTTCCACTCCCAGACGTTGCCGCCCTGATCAAACGTGCCGTAAGGGCTGTCGGAGTTCTGGAACTCGCCGACCTCGGTCCGGTAGTACGGGGTGATCAGGGGGCCATCAGTATAATAGTTGGCGTTGTTGCCAGAGGCGTCGGTCATGTCACGACCCGGGACAGTGTTGCTGCTCGTGGGATAATCCCAGTAACCGGCGTTGTTTCCGCCGCCCTTGTAGTAAGCCGCCTTATACCACTCGTCCTCGCTGGTGAGGAACCACTTGGCTCCGGCGTTGCGCTGGATGGCGCGGCCATCAATGCCGTTGTAGCCGCCCAGAGTGTATGCGCCGGTCTCCGTGTCACCGTTGCCCTGGCCGTTATTGAGCCAGTTGGCAAAACGCAGCGAGTCCCAATAGCTCACGTAGTTCACCGGTCTGTTCGCGTAATCCGACGCCACGCTGTAGGTATAGCTGCCCGAACCGCCGCTGCGCTGGATTTGGCAGCCGTACGTGCCCGCCATGTTCGTGCTGTACAGCCCGTACGTGTCAGTGGCTGCCTTGGCGTTGAGGAACGCGGTGTACTGTCCGGCGGTGACTTCGTACTTGCCGATGTTGTAGTTGTAGCCCACCGAACCGTAGCCGGTGGTGTCTGCCGCATTGCCGGCGTTACCCACGGCAACTGTGTCGATGGTAACAGCCTGAACAATCCCCCCCAAGCACAACAGCGCGAACGCTGCCGTTACCACAAAGACCCTTTTCATCCTTTTCCTCCTGCCCTCTTGGGGCGAAGCACCACACCGCCTCTTGTGGACGGTTGCTATCACCGGCATGATATATACCTCACAGGTTTTGTCAAGGTGTCATACAGTGAACTGAGCGTGTGTTCCCCGAAAAACTGGTATTTCTACTGGGACGGCAGGTGAGGTCCGTAATGGTCACCAGCCGCCGCGGGAGCTGACCCCGGTGAAATCCGAGGGGCTGGTTCTATCCTGCGGGAACGGCCTCTGCCCACAAACCCTACGCCCACACCCCACCCAGTTCCCGCAGGACGTGGAGATAGCCAGCCGCTACGGGAACTCTTGGTTGACATCTTTGGCGGACGTGGTATGATACTATCGTAAGAAGAGTCATCCCCCCTGTCGCTTCGGTGACAGGGCGCAAAGCCGCTCGCGGGCGGCTTTGTTAATTACTGACCCCCCGCAATCCACCCTTCGCGCCCTTCGCGCAATTCGCGCAATTCGCGTTTCAGCGCCTCACTCCGACCTCAGCGTCTCAGCGGTTCACCCCCTACTGCAGCTTCACGACGTCGGACGCTTGAGCATTCAACACCCGGTTCGAGCCTTCGCCGGAGAACGCACCCAAAGCGCAGGCATAATCCTCGTCCTGGATGCCGCTGAATCCGGGAGCTACCACCTTTACAGGCATACCGGAGCCGTCATCAACGGTGAACGAGTTACCGCTAACCAGAATCGTCACCTTGCCCCATACTCTAAAATTGAATCTGGCGGAGGCGGTGGACATAATCGGATCAGATGCAGCCCTGTTGTTGATACCATAGGCATGAACAACTTCGGAAACACGGAATCCGATGACGCCGGTGTCCTCGTCCGTCGGGTAGTCGTTGTAGCGGGACGAAGCTTGGAGGTAGTAGCCGCCGTCGGTGTAGAACGAACCACCGCGCAGGCAGCGATAAGCGCCTGTCATGGCCTCGTTCCACTCCCAGACATTGCCACCCTGGTCAAACGTGCCATACGCGCTCGCTGAGTTCTCGAACTCACCAACGTTGGTCCGGTAATACGGACTGCCTATACTATAGCCGCCGACGTAATAGTTGGCGCTGTTGCCGGGGTCCGTGGGCAACACCTGGTTGGCCGGCGATGTGTTGCTTTTGGTGGGATACAGCCAGTACCCGGCGTTGGCGCTGCCTCCCTTGTAGTAAGCGGCCTTATACCACTCATCCTCGCTGGTCACTGCCCACTTCCAGCCGGCGTTGCGCGTAATAGTGTTGTTCGCGATGCCCGTGGGTGTCAGGGTGTATGCGCCGTTCTCCGTGTCCCCATTTCCCTGCCCGTTACCAAGCCAGTTGGCGAAACGAAGCGAGTCCCAGTAGCTGACGTAGTTCACCGGTCTGTTCGCGTAATCCGACGCCACACTGTAGGTGTAGCCGCCCGAACTGCCGCTGCGCTGAATCTTGCAGCCGTAGTATGAATCGCTCCACATAGAGGTGTTGTACAACCCGTAGGGGTCGGTGGCTGCCTTGGCGTTGAGGAACTCGGTGTATTGCGTGGCGGTGACTTCATACTTACCGATGTTGTAGTTGTAGCTCACCGAGCCGTAGCCGGTGGCGTCGGCCGCATTTCCCGCGTTGCCAACGCCGACCGTTTCCAGGTTCGTCAGGCCCGGCGGCATGTTGAACACATCTGCCTGAGCGATGCCGCCCAGGCACAGCAACGCAAGGACTGCCATTACTACGAATACCAGCGCTTTCATCTTTTTCTCCCCCTTTGAGAATCCTGCTTACCGATTTGGATTTCCGCCAAAGTCGGATCGGTGACAAGAATCCAAATTTCAATGTACAGAGCTTATCTCTGGGGCGGTGTCCAGTCCCCTTTGGTGAAATCTTGTATTTAGAAAGAAACCCCTACTGCAGCTTCACGACGTTGGACGCAGAGCATGCCTTACCTGGCAGGCGGGACTATTCGCACGTTGTCCGTCCCCTCAACCGCTTGACCATCCCGCGTCTCTCCAGTAAGGGTGGCGGTAACCGCATCCGCGGAGAGATTGAGATGCTGTGTGTCGAAGTGCAGTATGAGGTCCTGATGACCGTCCCGGTTCACATCCTGCATCGCCCAGCGCAATGGCGCGGCGCCGGCGAACCGGCAGGAAGCCGGATCGATGCTGCTCGCGTCGAATTCGTCGGTGGTCAGGACGGCTACGGGCACTACCCCACGCGAACGGAGGTTTATGTTGTTCTGGTCGCTTCCCGGCCTTATGTCAATGATGATAGGTATGACAGGCGGTGATAGGGCGACAATACGAAACCCGAAGCCCTCGCCCCAGCCCGAAGGGTAGGAATGGTAGCGAACCGAAGCTTTGGCGTAGTAGTCGAGGCCGTTGTATGAACCACCACGCAGACCACGAAAAGCGTAATCGGTAGTGGAACCCTCAGATACTAATGCCTCGTTCCACTCTTCGACATTGCCGTCCTGATCGAACGTGCCACAAGGGCTTGCCGAGTTCTCGAACTCGCCGACATTCGTCCGATAGTAAGGATAACCGATAGTGAAGCTATCATTCTTGTAATAGTTGGCATGGTTGCCCGGGTCGGTGTAGCCGTCGGCGCCCACGTTGCTCGGAGCCGTATCACTTTGGGTCGGGTAGTCCCAATAACCGGTATTGGTTCCGCCACCCTTGTAGTAAGCCGCCTTGTGCCACTCATCCTCGCTTGTCACTGCCCACTTCGCTACGGTATTTCGCTGGATATAGTGGCCGTCATCGCCGTTGTAACCATCTAGAGTGTATGCGCCACGCTCGGTGGTGGAGGCATCCTGAAACCCGGTCGGCTGTCCGTTATTGAGCCAGTTGGCAAACCGGCAGGCGTCCCAGAAACTGATCAAATTCACTGGCCTGTTTGCCCGATCAGGGGCTACGCTGTAGCTGTATTTACCGGAGACGCCGCTGCGCTTGATGTTGCAACCGTAATGGTCGTTGACCGTATCCATATAAATATTGTACAGTCCGTATATGTCGGTCTTTGCCACTTTGTTCAGGAAATCCGTATATTGCGCGGCTGTAACTTCGTATTTGCCGATGTTGTACGTGTAGCCGACTGAGCCATAACCGGGAGTCCCGTTACGCGTATCCGCGACGTTCCCGGGGTCGCCCACAGTGACCGTCTCCATGACTACTGCCTCAGCGATTCCGCCCAGGCAGAGCAGCGCTGCGGCTGCCGTTACTGCAAACACTTTCTTCATCCTTTTCCCCTCGGTTGCGTAGGATTGTGACGCTCGCGGCGACTATTGCCTGCTTCCGTCCCGCAATACGCTCGCTCGGCGTCACCAATATACTATGGACATTGTCTACCCTCTCCCGCACTTGTCAAGAGAATCTTTTCGCGGCTGAGCGTGGAGGCCACAAAAACCGGTATTTTTACCAGGGTACTATCCTGCGGGAACTGACTCCGGCGAAATCCGAGGGATGTGAGTCTGAACCGCTGAGACGCTGAAGCATACTGAACCCGCTGAAGTCTCTTCCCGCTCCTATTTCCCCTTCGCGCAATTCGCGTTTCAGCGCCTCATTCCGACCTCAGCGTCTCAGCGGTTCAGCCACCCCGAAATGGGTTGACATCTTTGGCGGACGTGGTATGATATTACCGTAAGAACAGTCATCCCCCCTGTCGCTTAGGTGGCAGGGTGCAAAGCCGCTTGCGGGCGGCTTTGCTTTTTTATTGACACGCCTACTATGAGAACCTGCGCATATATCGATGGCTTCAACCTATACTACGGAGCGACAAAAGGCACACCTTACCGTTGGCTGGACGTCGGGAAGTTCTGCAAGTTCATGCTGCCCGGCCACTCTGTCCTCAACATCAAGTATTACACCGCCAGGGTCAGCGCACAGCCGCACGATCCCAACCAGCCTGTCAGGCAACAAACGTACCTCAGAGCGTTATCGACAATTCCAAACCTATCAATCGTGTACGGCCATTTCCTTACGCACGAAGTGACTGCGTTGCTTGCTACATGCCAACCCGGCGGCCCCGCAACCGCCCGGGTTTTAAGGACCGAGGAAAAAGGTTCAGACGTGAACCTTGCCACGCACCTGCTATGGGACGGGATCAAGGATGTCTATGACGTAGCGGCGGTTGTCTCAAATGACTCCGATCTTCTGGAGCCTATCCGCATTGCCAAACTGGAACTGGGCAAACGGATAATCGTGATCAATCCCCACAAAGATAAGCCGAGCCGGCAGTTGCGCCAGATAGCGGATGAGTTCAAAACGATAAAGCCCGCGACGCTCGCAGCATGCCAGTTCCCCGCAACGCTGACCGATGCGCACGGCAGCTTCAGTAAGCCACCCACATGGTAGCGGTTTGCCATCCTGATGCGGGAACGGCCTCCGCGCATACAACCTACGCCTACACCCCACCCAGTTCCCGCGGGACGTGGTAATGGCCACCAGGCGCCGCGGGAACTGACTTGTTGTTTCGGGATTTGAGGGTTGGGAGTCACATGTTGTCGGTCGTCACCCCAGTTTCATCCCAACCCGGAAATCCCGAAACCCCCCGGGCGCTATCTACGGCTCGACGGGAGTAATGCACAGGCCGCATTCCTCTCCTATCTCATAGAACCGATAGCTTGAGTAGGGCCAGTCGGCCGGCTGCGACACCAATCCTCTTCTGACAGGGAGCCATTCGGTGATTGTGCCGGTGATATCGTAGTAGCCCTGGCCGACATCGATGTTTCTCCACTTCATGTTGTTGGTCTTCGGCGATCCGTCGGTGTTTTCCTTTAGGTGGCGGTGGGTTTCGGGATTTCCGGAGCGACTGATAGCGGGTGATGTGTGGCGATAGGTGGGGCGCGCTCCTCAAATCCCGAAACAACGGCGCTTTCGGTCGGGCGATGTGCGGGGTCAGGAGACCCGCGCACAGCGAGCGGAGCTGTCATCAAGCCAGGGCGGGGACGCTACGCGCTGGCAGAAGCAGCCAAAGGCGGGTGTTGTTGCCAAGCTGTTCAACTGTATAGGGGGTTGGCGCTTGGCAACAACAACCCATCGCGTCTGTTTCGCCGGGCGGCGCGTTTGTAGAACCGCCGCCCCCAGCGAAAACGAGACAGCGATACTATGGGCGGCTTGCTGGAGAATGGTAGGTGTGGAGACCTGCGGTCGGGCTTGGTGCGGGGTCAGGAGACCCGCGCACAGCGAGTATTCGATGCCCTGGCCGACTGACCGCGTTACAGCCAACTCAGCACTCAGCACTGGTGTTTCCCTAACTCCCTAATATCCCCTGCACTCGCCCGACTCGTCCGTCTTCCAGCATCACCTTGATCCCGTGAGGATGGGACGAGCTCTTGGTGAGAATCCGCGTGACAATGCCTTCGGTCTGTTGACCGGTCGATTGGTTCTGTTTTTCCACTACACTCACCCGCTGACCGGGCTGGATTTCGCTTCTGTTAGGTACCGCCATAATGGTCGGGTTCCCCTTCACTTACCGCGTATACGAAACTCCGTCCAGGCATACCGCCCGGGCGGAGTCAGGCTCAGAACTCAGCCCTCAGAACTTGCTACTCTGCACCCTCCACCGCCCGAAACCCCTCCTCCGCGAAATGCCGGTCGAATCCCAAATATCGCTCCACCTTCTCCGCGCGCATCACCAGGAAGCTGACCGCGTCCACAAGGCTGATCTTGGAACGCCGCCGCTTCTCCAGATAGGCCACCGCGTCCTGATGGAGTTCGGGCGTGACCCACGTGACTTGAAAGTCGCGGGCTTCTTGTAGAAAGGTGAGAGCCGAGTCGATTCCGAGCCGCTTTTGGAGCAGCGCAGCCGCCTCGACCAGGACATAGCTGTGTACGAGAAACTCCTCATCAGCTTTCAGGGCGGCATCAAAAGCTCGTCTGGTGACTTTGTGGTTCTGATCGTCACGGGCCGCCAAAGCGAATATGCCCGACGTGTCGAGGAAGATCATGCGAAGTCCTCAGCAAGGGCATCATCGTGTCGGACCGATATATCTGCTCTTCCAGACGTCCCGGATGCCACGAACGCGAATTTGCGTTGACCTCTTGGCGGATGTGACTTAGGGCCACTTAGCCCCTCGCGCAACAGTTCGCGCGCCACGGCTGACATCGACTTGCGCTCCCGGTGCGCCCTCACGCGCAACGCCTCGTACACGTCGTCATCTATCTGAAGCTGAGTTCGGACCATACAAACCTCCCAGGAGATGATTACATTACATTATACCATCATTCAGCGCCACTGTCCCGCGGGACTCTGGCGAAATCCGAGAGGTTCATTCAATCATACCGTTCCCGCAACATGGCCCTCGCCGTCCACCTTTCGCGTTTCAACCCCGACGCCACACACCCCTTCAGCGCCTCACTCCGCCCTCAGCGTCTCAGCGGTTCAAAACTCGCTCTGCAACTACAACGGCTCCTTTTTTTCTTGCCTTCCCCAACCAGCCTGTGATACACTAAAGGGTCTGCGTATTACGCACCGTTCCGGACCGGAATCCGGGCTCCCATTTGGGACGGACTTCGGAGCGAAGGAGCGGGAGGAACAAAGCCAATAGGAGGAACGTACAGAGTGCCGTCAATCACAATGAAGGAACTGCTGGAGGCGGGTGTGCATTTCGGACACCAGACCAGGCGCTGGAATCCCAAGATGAAGCGCTACATCTATGGTGGCCGGAACGGCATCTACATCATCGACCTGCACCAGACACTGAAACTGTTCGAGGACGCCCGCACATTCATACAGGAAGTTGCCGGCGGCGGCGAGATCGTCCTGTTTGTGGGCACCAAGAAGCAGGCCCAGGAGGCCGTCGAAGAGGCCGCCAAGCGCTGCCGGATGTTCTACGTCAGCCAGCGCTGGCTGGGCGGAATGCTTACCAACTTCCGCACAATCCAGCAGCGGATCGGCCGCCTGCGCGAACTAGCCAAGATGGAAGCTGACGGCATCTTCGAGAAGCTCACCAAGAAAGAAGCCACCAAGCTTAGAGACGAAGCCGACAAGCTCGAAAGAGTGCTTGGAGGCATCAAAGATATGCCCAAGCTGCCCGGCGCCGTGTTCATCGTCGATTTGAAAAAAGAGCGGATCGCACTGGCGGAAGCCCGCAAGCTCGAAATCCCGGTTGTCGCCATTGTTGACACCAACTGTGATCCGGATGAAGTCGATTATGTTATTCCGGGCAACGACGACGCGATCAGGGCCATCAAGCTGATATCCAATAAGCTGGCCGACGCTATTATCGAGGTCCGTCCGCCGGAGCCTGAGCCTGAAGCAAAGGCCGCGGCCGCGGAGGAGAAACCCGAAGTTGGGGAAGGCGAGGTCTCCGAGGCATCGGTTGGCCAGGAAGTCTCCCCGAACGGCGAACCCCGGCCAGCGGGGTCGTTCCTCGAAGAGGCTCCTGACGCTGAGGAACAACTGAGCGTCGCGCAAGAGTGACGGCCCGCTTAGGCCGTTTCGCGCGTCAGCCGGATTCGACCTACAACTCGAATGAGCCGAGCGTAACCCCCTCCCCATTTGGGGGAGGGCTGCGGTGGGGCTATTTCGCGCGTGAGTCGCGTCGCGCGGACTTGCAAACTCCCTCTCCCTGGAAGGGAGAGGGGCCGGGGTGAGGGTTGAACTAGTCGGTGAGGGTTGAACCAATCGGTGAGGCTTGAACCAATCGCACGACACACCCTTTCGCTGTTTCGGCGTTCCAACGCCGAAACAGAAACTGTAAGGAGGACAAATGGCTATCTCAGCCAGTGATGTAAAAGAACTCAGACAGCGCACCGGCGCCGGCATGATGGACTGCAAGAACGCCTTGCAGGAAACCGCTGGAGACTTCGAAAAGGCGGTCAATCTCCTCAGGGAAAAAGGCATCGCCGTCGCCGCCAAGCGGGAGTCCAGGGCCGCCACCGAAGGCGTCATCGGCGCTTACATTCATACCGGCGGTCAGATAGGCGTAATGGTCGAGATGAACTGCGAGACTTCTTTCGTTGCCAAGACCGACGAGTTTCAGGCGCTTGCCCGCGATATCGCGATGCAGATCGCCTGGGGCGAGCCTCGTTACATAAGCCGCTCCGAGATCACGGAGGATGCTATCAAGCAGGAGCAGGAAATCCACAGACAGTGGGCGATCAACGAGGGCAAACCCGAGCAGGCCCTCGGCAAGATAGTCGTCGGCCGCATGGAGAAGTTCTACGCCGAAGTCTGTCTGCTGGACCAGGCTTTCATTCGAGATGGTGAGAAGACCGTCCATGATGTCATCAACGACATTATGGGCAAACTTGGCGAGAAGATAGTCCTGCGCAGATTTGCGCGATACAGAGTAGGAGAGGAACTCGGCTGAGGTCTAACGCGGATCACTCATCAGCAACGCCGCGAAGATCATCATTCTGAGCACAGCGAAGAATCTAACCACCTTACGCGTGTAGATCCTTCGCTACGCTCAGAGCCTGTCCTGATCCTGCAATCTGAAATCTGCAATCCAAAATCTGAAATCTCACATGAGGTTAGATGGCCGAACCACGCTGGAACAGGGTTCTACTAAAACTTAGCGGGCAGGCATTTGCCGGAAGCCTTTCGTTCGGCATTTGCCCCGATGCTGTCAAAACTATAGCGACTGACGTCGGCGAAGTGCGCAAGGCCGGCGTAGACGTGGCCATCGTCGTCGGCGGCGGCAACATAATACGCGGCGAGCAGGCTTCCGTCGGGGGACTCGATCGGGCCAGCGCCGACTATATGGGTATGCTCGCCACGGTCATTAACGCGCTTGCCCTGCAGGACACCCTCGAAAAGCTGGGAATCGACACGCGAGTGCAGTCGGCTATCCAGATGTCGGAGGTCGCGGAGCCGTTTATCAGACGCCGCGCCTTACGCCACCTGGAGAAACAGAGGGTCGTTATCCTCGCCGCCGGCACCGGAAATCCATACTTCACCACCGACACCGCCGCCGCCCTCCGCGCGCTCGAACTGCACGCTGGGGTCGTGCTCAAAGCCACCAACGTCGACGGCGTTTACGACAAGGACCCCAGGCGCCACGAAGAAGCCGTCAAGTTCACCCAGCTTGATTACATGGAGGCGATAAACAGAAGCCTCGGCATAATGGACCTCACTGCTTTTACGCTCTGCATGGAAAACGTGCTGCCGATCGTCGTGTTTAACATAACCGTCCCCGGCAATATCAGAAGAGCTGTCTTCGGCGAGCCGATCGGGACGGTAGTCGGGGGGACAAAACGTGACATCTGACCAGATCAAAGACGCTGAAGCAAGGATGGTGAAGGCGGTCGAGGCCGCACAGCACGACTTCGCCACTATAAGGACAGGCCGGGCAAATCCCGGCATTCTGGAAAAAGTGAGCGTGGATTACTACGGCTCAGCCATGTCGGTCAGTCAGCTCGCCGCTATTACGGCGCCGGAACCCCGGCTCCTGATGGTGTCGCCTTGGGACAAGAATGCGATACCGAGCATCGAGAAAGCGATCATGAACTCCGATCTTGGCCTCACCCCCACCAGCGACGGCAATGTTATCCGGCTGCAGATTCCTTACCTTACCGAGGAGCGCCGGCGCGATCTCATCAAGCTTCTCCATAGGAAGACCGAGGAACACAAGATCACCGTTCGCAACATTCGCAGAGACGTGAACGAGAAGCTCAAGAGCATGGAGAAGAACCACGAAATCAGTGAGGACGATAACAAACGGGCCCAGGAGCAGGTCCAGAAGCTGACCGACAAGTACATCGAACAGATGGACAAGCTCCAGGTAGCCAAAGAAGCCGAACTCATGGAGGTCTAGCCCCTCCAATCACTAACCACTTTCCGAAGGGGACGCGCGCGAATTGAGAACGCCGGCCAAAAACGCGGCAAGGGACGCGGGACTCGATCCGACCCGAATACCTAAACATATCGCGATCATAATGGACGGCAACGGCAGATGGGCGCGGCAGCGAGGCCTGCCCAGGCTGGCCGGTCACGTCCAGGGCTACGCTACCGTCAGGGCGATGGTCGAGTCCGCCATAGATCTTCGCGTGCAGGCGCTGACGCTTTACACGTTCTCGTCCGAGAACTGGAGCAGGCCGAAGAACGAGGTTGACGGCATAATGCGACTTATCGCTCACGCGGCCCGGAACGAACTGGACGAACTGCACGAAAACGGCGTTCGCGTAATTGTGAGCGGGCGGTTTGACGATCTGCCGGAAGACGTCCGGGCCGAGCTGCGGCACGAGATGAACGTCACGAAAGACAACAATCGTCTCATCCTCAACCTCGCCATTAACTACGGTGGCCGTACCGAGATTGTCGATGCCGTGCGCGCCATTGCGGCCAAGGCGGCGAATGGAGAGCTGAAGCCGGAGGAAGTGGACGACGAGCTTATCAGCGCGCACCTGTATTCCCCGCATTTGCCCGACCCGGATTTGCTCATAAGGACCGCCGGCGAGCTTCGCATCAGCAATTTCCTGCTCTGGCAGATAGCTTACACGGAGATTTGGGTAACCGACGTGTTGTGGCCGGACTTCTCGGAAAATGATCTGATAATGGCGATATCCGACTACCAAAAGCGCGTCCGCAAGTTCGGCAAGACCGCGGATCAAGTTGTCTGATCCTTTCATTTAGAACGCAGATAAACGCAGATGGTCGCGGATAAACGCGGATGAGGAGTTTGGAGGTTTGGGGCGTGAGGTCTGAATGACCTCCCCTCAACTGATCGCGCCCGAAACGGAAGAGCAGAAATGGGAGTCCCGGAAGTACCGTATCATGCACGGAAAACAAACGAGACAACTCAAAGTTCCGGTCTCTCAACTCTCAACCCTCAACTCTAGACTAACATGAAGCGTGTCTCAATTCTCGGTTCAACCGGTTCCATAGGCAGCCAGGTCCTTGACGTGGCCGCGCGGCTCCACGACAGAATACAGATCGTCGCGCTGGCCGCGCACAGCAACGTGGATTTGCTCGTCGACCAGGCCAGGCGGTTCCACCCGGCGCTCGTCTCCATCGGCAAAGAATCGCTTGCCGGCCAACTCCGCGAGCGCCTGCGGGATTTGCCTGACATAGAAGTGGCCTCGGGCAACGAAGGCTGGCTCCGCGCCGCCACGCTCGCCCAGGCCGACCAGGTTGTAGTCTCTGTCGCCGGCGCTCCGGGGCTTCTTCCCACTTTGGCCGCAATCGACGAAGGAAAGCAGATCGCGCTCGCAAGCAAAGAAGTCCTCGTCGCCGCGGGCGAGATCGTCATGCGCCGGGCGCGCGAAAAAGGCGTGAGCATCGTTCCCATCGACAGCGAGCATTCAGCCATCTTCCAGTGCCTTAACGGCGAGGACCCGGCGGCCATAGACAAGATACTCCTGACTGCCAGCGGCGGCCCGTTCCGCCATCTGCCGGCCGAGGAGATCGAGAGAGTAACGCCGGAGCAGGCACTCGCCCACCCGACGTGGAAAATGGGTAAGAAGATAACCGTTGATTCCGCGACACTGATCAACAAGGGACTGGAGATAATCGAAGCGCATTGGCTCTTTGGCGTCGAAGCGGAGAAAGTCGAGGTGGTCATCCACCCGCAGAGCATCGTCCATTCTCTGGTTCGTTTCGCCGACGGCTCCGTGATCGCGCAACTGGGGCTTCCGGATATGCGCCTGCCGATCCAATACGCGCTGCTGTACCCGGAACGGATCGATACAGGTCTGCCGCGGCTGGATTTGCTGGAAGTCGGCGCCCTCACCTTCGAGGCCCCCGACCTTCGCAAGTTCCCGTCCCTGCGGCTCGCGCAGATCGCGGCCTCGACCGGAGGGACCATGCCCGCCGTCTTCAACGCAGCCGACGAAGTGGCGGTCGGACTCTTTCTGGACGGGAAAATCGGGTTTACTGATATAATAGTATTGATCGAACGCGCGATGTCGCGGCACGAACCCATGCAGACGCCGGATCTAGAGGATATTCTGGCGGCCGACGCCTGGGCGAGAAGAGCGACGGCGGCGTCAATCGAAGGAGCAAAGATTGCTGGTTCTTGAGACTACG
Source organism: Armatimonadota bacterium (assembly GCA_030649165.1). Lineage (GTDB taxonomy): Bacteria > Armatimonadota > UBA5829 > UBA5829 > JAUSEB01 > JAUSGG01. The sequence continues at coordinate 20,269 of JAUSGG010000166.1, read as the reverse complement.
ATAGCGCTCGTCATAACCATTGGCGTATTGGTGGTCGCTCACGAGTGGGGCCATTTCATCGTTTCGAAGCTGCTCGGCGTTAGAGTGGAGGAGTTCGCCTTTGGCTTCGGCCCGAGGCTGGCAACGCTGGCCAAGCGCGGAGACACGGAATACACCATCCACGCTGTCCCTCTCGGCGGCTTCAACAAACTGGCCGGTATGGAGCCCGGTGAGGGCGAGGACGATCCTCAGGGGTACAACGCCCAGCCCATCTGGAAAAGATTCCTGATAGTCTTCGCCGGTCCTTTCATGAGCTTCCTGCTGGCCTATGTGGTCTTCTGCGCAATGGGAGCGACCTTAGGGCTGCCGTCGGACGTGCAGAACGCGATCGAGAAGGTCAGCCGAAACTCTCCCGCGGCCAGGGCCGGGCTCAGGCCAGGTGACAGGATCGTCGCGATCGACGGCGAGAGAATCAGACATGGGCTGGATCTCCAGGGGATCGTTCACCGAAACGCAGACAAAGAGCTTGTCCTTAAGGTGCGGAGGGGAACGCGCACGCTGACTATTAGCGCCACGCCCCGTCTGCAGACCCTGGGCAAGCAGAAAGTTGGCTTGCTTGGCGTGCAGCTTACGGCGAGCGAGCGTAAGAAATACGGCGTTGTGGGGTCCATAGTCCGGGGCTCGCAGATGACCGCTTTTCTGGTTCAGGAGACCTTCGACACTTTCACTTCCCGGGAGAAGCTGGGGAACGTCGGAGGAGTAGTCGCCATCGCGCGGATTACGGCCGACGCCGTCGACATTGACCGCGTGCGCGATCGCCTGTTTGCCCTGGTTCTGCAGGGAGCCATGCTCAGTCTCACGCTCGCCCTGATAAACGCGTTGCCGTGGCCGATCCTCGACGGCGGCCACATCCTGCTCCTGCTCATTGAGTTCATCCGCGGCGGCAGGAAGCTCACCGTGCGCCAAATGCAGATGTTCCAGGCGTTCGGCCTGGCTACCTTGCTAGCGCTCGTCGCGCTCCTTTTCTACGTGGACATAACAAGATGGGTCACCGGCACACCCTTAGGATAGGTGATGGGTGATGGGTCCGCGGGGCTCGCGACACAGTTCCCGCAAGAGGCGAGCGTAATCCCCTCTCCCTATGAGGGAGAGGGTTAGGGTGAGGGTGGGAGTTCAGGGAATAGAACCAACGTTCTATCCCTCCAGGTATCCTACCTGGAGGGCCCACCGTATCATGCACGGAAAACAAACGAGACAACTCAAAGTTGGCCCGGTCGCCATCGGCGGCGGCGCCCCCGTCACCGTCCAATCGATGACGAACACCGACACCCGCGATGTCGATGCCACGGTTGCGCAAATCCGCCGTCTGGAGGAAGCCGGCTGCGACATCGCGCGCGTCGCCGTGCCCGACGCCGAGGCAGCGAACGCCCTCGCTGACATAAAGAGGCAAATAAGAATACCCCTCGTCGCCGACATCCACTTCGACCACCGGCTCGCCCTCAAAGCGATCGACGCCGGCGTCGATAAGCTCCGCATCAATCCCGGCAACATCGGCGCCCGCGACAAGGTCGAGGCCGTCGCCAGGGCAGCCGCGCAGCGGGGAGTTCCTATCCGCATCGGCGTCAACGCCGGCTCCGTCGATACCGCCGCCTACGGCGAGCCATCCGCCGAAGCTCTTGCCCGAAGCGCGCTCGACCAGGTCAGGGTCCTCGAAGACCTGGACTTCCATGACATCGTGATCTCGCTGAAGGCTTTCGACGTTCCGATGACCGTCGCCGCCTACCGCCGCATGTCCGAGCTTGTGGACTATCCCCTCCACCTCGGGGTCACGGAATCCGGGCTCGCCCGTGAGGGAACGATACGCTCGGCGGTAGGAATCGGCGCGCTTCTTGCCGAAGGCATAGGTGACACCCTTCGAGTATCACTGACGGCCGATCCCGTCGAAGAGGTCCAGGTGGGAATGGAGATACTGTACTCCCTGAACCTGCGGGAGCCGCGATTTGCGATCATCTCCTGTCCGGTCTGCGGGCGATGCGGCATCGACATAACCGCCCTGGCTGAAGATGTCAGGGAACGACTCTCGGACAGGCCGCCTGCCCGACCTCTAAAGGTTGCCGTGATGGGCTGCGCGGTCAACGGCCCCGGCGAAGCGCGGATGGCCGACGTGGGCATCACGGGCGGCGCGGGCGTGGGTATGGTGTTCGTCAAAGGGGAGCCCGCTCGCAAGGTCAGCGAAGACCGTCTCGTAGATGAGCTGATGAAGGAAATCGAGAGAATTGAAAGCGATCAGAAAAGCTAAACTCAGCGACGTTCCTTTCATCCACCGGCTGGTGAATGGCTTTGCCGAAAGGGGCGAGCTCCTGCACAGGTCGCTCAACGAGCTGTACGAGAACCTGCGGGATTACTACGTCGTGGAGAAGGACGGTGAGATCATCGCGTGCTGCGCGCTCCACATCAACTGGGAGGACCTCGCGGAGATCAAGTCGCTCGTCGTCAGCGAAAAGGCCCAGGGGCAGCGTCTCGGAGCCAGTCTCCTGGAGGCTTGTCTGGACGAAGCCCGGCAGCTCGGAGTTCCAAAGGTCTTCGCCCTTACCTACAAACGGGGATTTTTCGAGAAGAACGGCTTCCAGCTTGTGGACAAGGCCGACCTGCCGCAGAAGATTTGGACCGAATGCGTCCGATGCCCAAAGTTCCCCGACTGCGGCGAAGAAGCCCTGGTCTTGTCACTCGCAGGCCAGCAGAGCAAGACGTAATCCCCCCTCCTTCTAGGAGGGGGTTAGGGGGAGGTTAACGCTCAGGCTTTCGGTGGTTCTGGAACCTATTCCCGAAATCGACACTGCCGGAACGCACAAATCCGGTAGCTTGCTTCAGGTTGCTTTTAGTTTTGCCAGGCTCGTCGTTTACGGCGAGCGCACGGAGGATACAATGCCATTCGCCGCGGTTTCACAACCCGGCCTGGATATCGGTCTGCTCGATATGGTCGCCCGGCTTGTCCTCGCCGGCGTCCTCGGAGCGCTTGTCGGCTACGAGCGTGAAACTCACGGCCGCCCGGCTGGACTCCGAACACACATGCTCGTCTGCATGGGCTCGACGGTATTCACGATCGTCTCGGTATCTTTCACCGGCCAGAGTCAGGACCCGGCCAGAATCGCGTCTCAGATAGTCAGCGGCATCGGTTTCCTCGGCGCCGGCACGATCATCAGGCAGGGCAGCGCGGTTCGAGGACTGACTACCGCCGCCAGCCTTTGGACCATTGCCGCCATCGGCATGGCCGTCGGCGTCAACTGGGAACTCGCAACGTTCGCCGTTGTCTCCGCCGTTGTCGTCTTCGTCGTGCTCGGCGTGATAACCCGGGTGGAGCATTCTCTGATTTCCCATAGGCGCTATCGAGAATTAACGGTTATAATGAAAGAAGTGGAGCAGGCTCCGGCCGCCATCTACGAAGCCATAACCAGGCACGGAGTGGAGATTCAGGGCGTCAGAATGGAGGACACGGGCGAGCCGAACCTGCGTATGCTGAAAATTCGGCTGCGCGTTCCGACCGGCGTTAGCCTCGATCTCCTTAACGAAGCATTGACCGGCGTCCAGTCACTGACCAGCTTCGACTGGGATTAGTACCCCCGTAATCCCCCTCCCTTTAGGACGGGGCTAGTAATCCCCCCTCCTTTTAGGAGGGGGCTAGGGGGAGGTTAATCAACAACCAACAACCAAACAAGGAGTAATGATGGGGGACAAGTTTTCAAGACGCGAATTTCTGAGGCAGGCCGTCATCACAGGCGCCGCCATTAGTGGAGTATCAGCCGTTCCCGCGGTCGGCAAAGCGCTGGCCGCCGGGCCGTCCGCTTCCGGCAAGTCGCGGGTAGTAAAGGTCACCAACACGGCGTCGCTGACCGACGGCAGCTATTCCAGGACCGTCATCGACAAAATGGTGGGACAGGGGATGTCCAGGCTCGCCGGAGCCAAATCCTCTGCCGCCGCGTGGAAAAAGTATTTCCACAAGAACGACGTAGTGGGGATCAAGATCAACTGCCTCTTCGGCAAGAACGCGTCCACCCACCCCGAGGTCGTTGACGCCGTCGTCGCGGGTCTTATCAGCGCGGGCGTCAAGCCGGGCAACATCATCATCTGGGACCGCGGCACGGGCGATCTGGCCAAGTGCGGCTACAAGATCGACAAGAACGGCGGGCCGAAGTGTTACGCCAACGACCACGAGTGGGGCGACGAGATCACAGTCGGCAGCTTCACGGGCCGGCTGACCAAAATCCTCACTCACGATATCACCGCGCTAGTCAACGTGCCGATTCTCAAGACCCACAGCATCGCCGGAATCACCTGCGCGTTGAAGAACCACTACGGCTCGTTCAACAATCCCAGCCAGTATCACGAAGGCGGGTGCGATCCCTATCTTGCGGACATCAACGCCGCTCCGGCGATCAAAGATAAGACCCGACTGGTGGTCGTGGACGCGATCCGACCACTTGCTGATGGAGGTCCCGGTCTGAACAAGCCCGACGCCCTCTGGGACTGCCACAGCATACTCGTAAGCGCCGACCCCGTTGCCGTGGACTACGCCGGCTGGCAGATTGTCGAGGAGAGACGCAGGCAAGTCGGCCTCAAGCCGATCTCTCAGCCGGCCCGGTGGCTGGCAAGCGCCACCTCTCGCGGCCTCGGTAATTCCGACCCGGCGAAGATCGAGATGGTAAGTATCTAAGCCATGAAGTTCGCCAGGTCCTTCTCCATCTTCCTTCTTGCGCTCGCGATGTGGCCCGCCTTTGCGGGCCAGGTCCAGCCCGCCGCCGTCAAGATCCTTCCAATCGCGAAGGACGCCGGCCTCAAAGGCTGGAAAGCGGTCCCCGACGCGCAACAGTACGCCAAAGGAAAGGACCTCACTGATATCTACGACGGCGGCTACGAACGCTATCTCGAAGCCGGGGTCTTGGACGCCGCCCGCAACCTCTACCAACGCGGCCCGGATATCGTCGAAGTCACCGTCCACACCATGAAGTCGAAGAAAACCGCCGAGACGTTCTTCGACACCGAGATCAAAGCGAACAAAGCAAATCGCATTCGGTTCTCGTTGCCTGGGATGCGAGGCGCAGCCGCGCAGCCGAAGCACGAGATGGCAATAGCCTACTCCCAAGAGCAGTCCCTCGGATACGCCTATGCGGGCAAGTACTACATCACCGTCACTTCGATGTACGGCGGAGCCAAGGCTCGCAACGAGATCGGAGGTTTCCTGGAAACAATCCTCAAGAAGGCGGCGAAGCCAAAATGAGCGGACTGACAAGGCGCGAGTTCCTGATCACCGCGGGCGCCACGGGCGCGATGTTTGCCCTGACCGGCTGCGGCGACGGCAAACAGAGCGGAGGCAAGGCGAGGGTCGGCAAGTCGCCGGCTTCGGTAGCGGGCAAGCTCGCCGTCGCGAGCGGCAAAGACCCCGCGGCCCTCGTCGCGGCGGCAGTCGGCGCGCTCGGCGGGATGTCCGCATTTGTCAAGAAGGACGACCGTGTGGTCATCAAACCCAACGCCGCCTGGGCCAGAAGGCCCGAGGACGCCGCCACCACTAACCCGAAGGTCCTCGCCGCAATAGTCGAATTGTGCGGGAAAGCGGGAGCGTCGGAGATCATCGTGGTCGATCACGTTATCAACCGGCCCGCCGAAATGGTCCTCCAGATTACCGGCATCCGCCCGGCCTGCGAGCGCGAGGGGGCCAGAGTCGTCTCAGCCGGCAACGAGAATATGTACCGGAAACTGACCGTCCCCGGCGCTCAGATACTCAGCGACGAGCAGGTCATAAGCGACGTGCTCGACGCCGATGTGCTCATAAACGTCCCGATCGGCAAATGCCACAGCGACACGAAGGTCAGCCTCGGTATGAAGAACCTGATGGGCGTCATCTGGAGCCGTCAGCCGTGGCACTCAAGCCAAAGCGTACATCAGTGCATCGCCGAATTCTGCCGCGCCGTCCGTCCGACGCTGACCATACTCGACGCCAACCGAATACTCCTGACCAACGGCCCGCAGGGGCCGGGCGAGACAAAAGACGTCGGCCAGGTGATCGCCGGCGCCGACCCGGTCGCGGTCGACGCCTACGGCGCGACCCTTTTCGGCCTGAAACCCAAAAACGTCGAGCACATCCGCCTGGCGCACGAGTATGGCCTGGGGGAAATCGACCTGAACAAGGTCAAGATGATGAGAGTTTAGGAGTGGTTCGTGATTAGTGACCGGACGCATCGGTCTGCACTAACCACTAACCACTAACCACGAACCACTAACCACTCGTGATGAATATGAAGAGCCTCCTGAACATGCAAACTCTCCGCCGGATCATCCAATCCGTCTTTCTGCTCTGGTTCGTCTTCTTGTTCCTGTCCACGATAGGTCGCAGCGATCCGCAGGGAAACATGACGCCGATGTCCCGGGCTCCCGTGGACTTCTTCCTGCGCATCGACCCCCTCATCGGCGCGACCGCCATGCTCGCCGCGCGTAAGATCATAACCATCTCGCTCCTCTACGCGCTCCCAATCGTCGTCCTCACCATCGTGTTCGGCAGGTTCTTCTGCGGTTGGATTTGCCCGCTCGGCGCGATTTTGGACGCCGCCGACCACGCCTTCTGGCGAAAGCGCCGCAAGGTCCTGCCCGACATGCGATATAAGAAGCTGAAATACTACGTCCTCATCGCCGTCGCCGTCACGGCCCTCTTCTCCGCGCAGATCGCCTACCTCTTCGACCCGATAAGCCTGCTCACTCGCGCGTTCACTTTCGCGTTCATCGGCCCCGCGCAAATGGCCCTTGCCGCGCTCGGCGGACTCCCCGTGGTAGGAGACCGGCTGCAATTCCTATCGGCTAATCGGTTCATGCCGGAGAGCCAACTCTTCTTCCGCATGAACCTCGTCGCGTTCCTCATCCTCGCCGGCATAGTCGCGGCCAATGCCTTCAGCCGCCGGTTCTGGTGCCGTAACCTGTGCCCGCTCGGCGCGCTGCTGGGATTGCTGTCGAAGTTTTCGATGATGCGCCGGATCGTGAGCGGGGGCTGCGCCGACTGCGCGCTCTGCGCACGGGAGTGCAAAATGGCGGCCATCCTGGAGAACCCGATGGAATACGACGCGCCTGAGTGCATTTATTGCTACAACTGCACCAGGTCGTGCCAGCCATTGGTGACCGTCATCCGCCCCGGCTTCTCCTCAGAGGGCTACACGGCCGACTACGACCTGAATCGCCGCCGCGTGCTGCAGTCCGCCGCGCTCGGCCTGGTCTGGGTCGCCGCCGCCAAGACCCACGTCAGCGCCAAACGAAGCCGCGACAGCGAGATCAAAACCAGCAGTCCGCAGCTTATCAGGCCGCCGGGCGCGATGGAGGAAGAGGAGTTCCTCGCCACCTGCACCCGCTGCAGCCAGTGTATGAAAGTCTGCCCCACGAACGGACTCCAGCCGGCATTGCTCGAAGCTGGACTGGAAGGCATTTGGACCCCAATCCTCATCCCGCAAATCGGCGAGTGCACGCAGAAGTGCAACCTATGCCAGGCCGTGTGTCCCACTCAGGCGATCCAACCGTTCACGGTCAAGGAAAAGGACTACCTCTTTATCGGCATGGCCATCATCGACCGCAGCAGTTGCTGGGTGTGGAATTCCGACAAACCGTGCCTGGTCTGCGACGAGGTCTGCGCCTACAACGCCGTCTACTGGAAGAAGGTCGACGGCGTCAGCCGGCCTTTCGTAAACGACCACAAATGCACCGGCTGCGGCATCTGCGAACAACACTGCCCGATCCAGCCCCAATCCGCCATCCGCGCCTTCTCCTTCGGCGACCGCCGCCACTGGACCCGAGAAACACAAAAACGCTTCCGCGACCAGGCCGTCGAACTCGGCGAAGAGCGGCCGAAACAGGCGGGGACGTAGCTCCCAGCTCTCAGCATCCAGCCGTCAGTTGGCCAGCCGGGGCTTCGACACGAAAAGCGTGTCCCCCCATACACACCGATGCCGCGAATCTCCCGGGTAGCTAGAGAGGACAAATCAGCGCTCCCCGGTGAATATGGTAGTAGGCGCCAAGCTTGGTTGCGGAATCAATTCGTGGCATTGGCGTAACAAGAGGAGGCGTGTGCATAGTGAGTAAGGCGAGGCGAGCAGTATGGATAGCGGCCCTGTGGATGGCTGTGTCTGGCGTGGTCGCTCCGTGGCTACCAACGAGAGCCGCAATGGCGGACGACGGACCGTCTACCATTGCGCCCAGCGCCACCCGTGAGGAAGATGCGGTGGCGCTCTGGGGAGAGGTTACAGAGCACCCCAAGGGGGAATCCGCTCGGACAGCAGTTGAGGCGGTTTGGCAGAAGACCCAAGCCGTCCACACTACGGAAGCGTACTTGGAGTTCTTGGAGCGCTTGAGGGGAGCGAGCGCGACCCTGTGGGATAAGAACAGGAAGCTGGCTGCTGAGTGCTGTGGCATGGCTGACCAGGCAATGGATCGCGTGTGGGCGGCGCTTAGCACAGGGGATCATCCTCAGAGCATTGATCTGCTCAGCAAGTGCGTCGAGGCGTACGCTGAAGTCGGCCCTCTGCGAAGCGGTACCGAGGAGGTGCGGACACCCGACGGCGCCGTCACTTCAGTTCGCAAGTCCAAGTACGCTGACCTTGCCTTGGGGCGCACACAACGAGTAGGGAAGTACCGTGAAGAGATCACCCTGCTGCGGCCTAAGTTCAGGTGGCAGGCGATTAGCCAAGCCATGAAAGGAATGGAGTCTCTCGGTTCCGGAGGGGGCGACGACGGGTTGAAGCTACCATACGCCGGGGATCCAGCTCCGTGGTTGCGTCTCGTATTCGGAGATCCCAGTAGGTCCAATGTCGGGCAGTCGGAGTTCAGCCTTGCGGCGCCGAAGGGAGATTTGCCGGTAACCAACGCAAGGGTCATTGGGAAGGCTTGCCAGCTCTTCTTGGCCAAGCATCCGGACAGTGATCTCGCTATCAGCGCGAAGGCAACGCTAGAGCGGGTGGAGGGAATTCTGTGGAAACAAGTGGAGTCGGTTGGAGGAGTTGGTGCGTGCTACGGCTACCTCAACGCATTTCCTGACGGCAAGTTCGCCAACGATGCACATCTGAGGATAGAAGAGATCGAGGATCAGGAGTGGAGTAGAGCTTGCGATAAGGATTCCTTGGCCGCTTACGCGCAGTTCGCGTACTGGTACCAGGCTGGAAAGCATGCTGAGCAGCTGAAATCTGCGGTTGCCAAGAGGCTAGTGTCCTTGGCCGAAGAGAGTTCAAAAGGATCGCCGCGACGAGAAGCGGGCGAGTCTCTGGACTTCGTGGGCACGGACATGATCGCCATAGTACCGCTCAGCGAGAGCATCGTGCGGGCCACCAAGTGCCGCGTGTACGGCGAGATGCAGCAGTACATACTTCCAGTTATTGAGTTTCGGCGAACTCCGTCTACTGCTACGGATGCTGGCTTTCTCGCAAGCCTGGCTTTGACCACGCAGCATAGTGTTACCAGTACCACCACGACGGGACTGCGTGTGAAGGTTGAATGCGAAGCGCCACAAGATTCCGGCGGGATGACCCCGGGGAGCACGTTGCGCCTGGGATCCCCTGGGCTCCCTGAGACCTCGATTCTTGTGTGGGGTGTGTCCAAGGATTACTGCACTAAGCCCAATACTGACAGCCGACCAGCAGATAGGGAACCAGACATTCTTCTGACCGCCTACAGTGATCCGACAGACCCTCTCGTTTTTCAATGTGAGATGCCAGAATTGCAGAGTTTGCTCGCGCAGGATGGGTTTGGTAATCTTGACTCGAGAGATTTCCTCGACGCCACAGCTATACGGTGGGCTTTGGGAGGCATATCTTTCCCGGAAAAGCTGAAGTACGTGTCTGGGGTTGGCGTTGTGGTGATCAAGAGAAAAGCGGGGACAGCGGCTTTCAGTTTTGGCTTGCCGCAAGAGAAGGCGGGATCCTGACCAGATGAAGCCTGAGCCGAACCCGTAACCGACTGGGCCACGCGTGTGTTCGTGACGTGGCCCATCTGTCTATCCTGGGAACGATCTCCATGATCCAACGTCTGGTATTGCCACAAAGTCAGTTCGCGCAGTCCCCTCCCATCCACATCAATCGGCGGTTATCTGCGTTCATCTGCGTTCTTCCCTGAACTCACACCCTCCAATGAAAACGGGCCGGAGTCCGGAAACCCCAGCCCAACTCTTTTCCGACCACGTAACTTCTGTGTTAGCTACTCTCTTATCCCACAATCCTGTCGTCTTGAAACGTAGAGCTTGATGCACAGACCTGAACAGACGCTAGCCTTCGCCTGCGATCTTCCTCAGGAAGTCTTTGCGCCTGCTCGTAGGGAACACCGCCAGCGCTTCCGCGGTCAGCAAGTCCTTGTCGCCCGTAACAGCATAGCCCGGTTTGGATTCGATTATGGAAGCCAGAATCTCAGCGTCGTTGATGTCCCTGAGCGCCTGCTTGGCCCGCTCTAGACTCGCCGAGGGAGGCCGGGGAACGATTTCGCAATCGATCACATCTACAACGCGATCCAGGGCGTCCGTGTGCCCGGGAAACTTGCCCGCCAATACTCGCCGGGCTTCCTCCAGAACGATCTCCGGCATCAGGACGCCAATATCGCCTGAGATCGCCATTTCGAGCAACTGCGCCTCGTTGCCGTTCCAGATGAGCCCTGACAAAAGAACGTTCGTGTCAACCAGAACCCTGGGCTTGCTCATCTGCTGCTTTGAGTCTTGGTTTCGGATATGGCTGCTTCGAGGTCTCTCCTGGTGAAACGCCGTTCGGACGCTTCTTTGCGAAGCCGTTGCGTAAGCGCGGCCAGCTTACTCGGCGCGGGTTTTTCTATGAGGAGTATACCGTCGACCTCCTCGATGTAGATGAAATCGCCGTCGGATATTCCCGCCTTTTCACGCAGGGACTTGGGCAGCACTATCTGGCCCTTTGACGAGACTCTTATCATTCGCGAGTTTGGCATGTGGATCCTCCAGTAAGAGATTCTTACTTATTATACCACAAGCGCCAGCCACTTGAGAGGAATTGCCATTGATATCCCAAGCGCGTCAGGGTATAATATATCTAGTAGCTACTTTCCGATCAAAGATGTATAGTAGCTATTATCCGGCAAAGGAGGCGCCGAGAATGGCCAAGCTTTCCTCTAAGCAGGCTCAGAGCCGCTTCGGAGAGTTAATAGATGTAGCCCAGCACGAGCCCGTCGTGATTGAACGGCATGGACGCCCGATAGCTGTTGTCTTGTCAGTCCAGGACTACGAGCGTCTTGAGGCCGCGCAGGACAGGCTGTGGGCAGAGCGCGCGGAGAAAGCTCTGGAGCGTGGATTTGCGAGCAAGGAAGAGACCAAGAAGCTGTTCGAGGACATCATAGGCGCCTGCCCCGAATGATACCTAGCAAAGATGCTCTGGACTTTATCAGGAAAATGCAGCCCAAGCAGGCAAGGCAGGTCTTGTTCAGAATCCTCGACCTGTGCCAGACCCCGAACCCTCCTGACAGCAAAGCGGTTCACGGACTCTCCGGGAACCTGCACCGGGTTGACTTCGGGGAATTCCGAATAGCCTACCGGCTCCAGGGAGACACGCTGGAAATACTGGTAGTCGGGAAGCGAAACGACGATGAAGTGTATCGGGATCTTTCTCGGAAGAAGTTCCCGGAGTAGAAGCCGTCAGCCGGGAAGTCTGAAACCACAGATGGACACAGATGGAGAGGATGCTTCGGCTTGTTCTGTGAAGCCGAAGCCAACCCCCGGTGTTTCGGGACTTCAGTCCCGAAACAAACCCACCTCCCGTATCCCCGAGTAGCGAAGCGTATCGAGGGGCGGCACAACGTTTGAATCACGAAGGGCGCGAAGGAGCGCGAAAGACGCGAAAGGGGGGTGGGGCGGGGAGTTGGGTGGTGGCGTGCTTCGGGACGAAAGGCGTGTGCCGAGGGATAGGGACACCTACTCTCCCTGTCTACGCAAGCTAGGAACACAGACCCGCTTCGATTCCTTTATTGATCTGCTGATGTCTCTTGCAAGCATCTCGGTAGCGTCATCACCGACGAATAGGAACTTTTCCGGGGAGCGGAAGGTGCAGAATCTTCGAACGTCGGGATCTATACGATTGCCCATAAAGAACGTGAACGATATCCCAAGGAATAGAAACTGGTACCGCCAGAACTGCTCTTGCTTCCCACCGTAAGGAGTCGTAACAAAGCCCCATACGTCAGAATTTGGGGGAATTATGTCAACCCAAACAGCAGCGTTCTTAGGAAACTCTGCCTTGCCCAGGAGAAATTTTCGCAACTCCTCTTCATACTTCTTTCCGAGAACCGGGGTTACGCTCACGTCCTTTCCCGACTTCCAAGTGTGGACGGATCCCCGCCACATAATGCTTGATATGAAATACGTTAACTTCCCTACATCTATCTGCGGAATGCCTGACGCAGAATAAACTTTCAGCCCGCCACTCTCAGCACTCACGACGGGCTTGGATACATCAATTAGATCTTTGAGCTTAAAGCCTTTTCCCTTTCTGCCGCAATATTTCATTACCCAGTCTTCGCCATTCTCTGCGAATCGTTGTTCGCAATCTGGACAGAGGATATTGGCTACCATCTGCTCATTCTTCTGAATCAGTACTTCGGGCTTTATAATAACAGGTGGCGATCCACTTGATTGCTGAATGGCCTTGTATGCGGCCTTAGGTATGAAATGGCTCTCTCGCAATTCACCGTATGAACGACAGAGCTTGCACGTTCCCAGCAATTTACCACCTCGTGACATAATACACCACGCAAAAGCGAATGAATGCCTGTCTGTAGTGGGTGTATGGATGCTTCGGGGCTTGTAGTTCGCCCCGAAGCATATCATCTACTTATCCATCAACGCCGCTACTCCCGGCAGTACCTTCCCCTCCAGGAACTCCGGCGAAGCCCCTCCGCCGGTGGAGGAAGTTTGTGACTCGACGAATATCTACCCTCGGTTCTCAATGACGAACGTCGATGCCCACAATACTACAGCCTCCCCAATCTTCAAAGCCTCCCTATATTCCTGCTCATCGACCTCTTCCCGATCTCGTGGATACCGGGTGAGAACCGCGTAAGCGTTCAGTTCGACAGCCGGGTCGAGTTCGGCGGATGCCCGAACATCTTCCGGCAGGAGGTCGGTCAATGTCTGGATGCTGTGTGTGTAGGGGAAGTCGATGCCCAAGGAGAGAAGCACGGCCTTTATGGCCTTCTCCGCCGCCTGCTGCACGTGGAAGCAAGCCAGATCGAAGGAGGCTTCCTCCGGCGGAGGTACTCGCGCGTAAGCGAGATCGGCGCGGGCGTACCGCAGCCAGGCGAGTGGAGATCCGGGGCCGGAGTCTTCACGCCGCATACAGCAACGCCCCTTCTCTTAGGATTTCCCGGTATACCAGCCCAGGGCTGTCGCCGTATTTGTCCAGGTCGGAGTTCGTCACCACGACGACGTCCACCGGAAGCTTGAAGCCGATCATTGCCCGATAGATATGCCGCTCCGTGAGCCGGCGATGCGTGCCGTCAGGAACCACTACGGCTACATCTATGTCGCTGTAGCGCCCTGCCTCGCCGCGCGCAGTGGAGCCGAACAGTATCACTTTTTCAGGGTGCGCCGCATCCACGATACGGCGCACCAAGTCTCTCAGTTGATCATCGCTTATCAACACGGCCTATTGCTCTCTCCGCCTGCATACATGGTCGCTTGCGCGATCGATTGGTAGTCGTACTGACGGCGTCATTACTTATCCATCAACGCCGCCACGCCCGGAAGCTCTATCCCTTCCAGGAACTCCAGCGACGCGCCGCCGCCTGTCGATACGTGGCTGACCTTGTCCGCGAAACCCAGCTTCTCTACCGCCGCGGCCGAATCCCCGCCGCCGACGATCGTCGTTGCCCCCGATTCCGCCATCGCCTTCGCGATACCCAGCGTCCCTTCCGCGAACGCCTTCTTCTCGAACACCCCCATCGGCCCGTTCCACACAACCGTCTTGGCCGATTTCAGAATCTCCGAGAACTCCTTCACCGACGCCGGCCCGATGTCGAAACAACGCGCGCCGTCCGGGATCGCCGCCGAGGCGCAGATGCTCACCTCGATATCGTCCGGTATCCCCTTCGGGACCTCCACTTCAGAGTCGAGCTGAACGCACTTCTCATCAGAAGGCAGCAGCAGCTTCACGCCCTTCACGTTCGCTTTGGCCAGCGCGTCCTTCGCCAGCTCGACGCCCGGTTCGTCCACCATGCAGTTGCCGACGCTGTAACCCTGGGCTTTCAGGAACGTGAAAGCCATCGCGCCGCCGATGATCAGGGTGTCCACCTTTTCGAGCAGGTTGTCGATCACCTGGATCTTGTCCGAGACCTTGACGCCGCCCAACACCGCCACGAACGGCTTCTCCGGGTCCTCCAGCGCCTTGCCGAGATAATCCAGCTCCTTTTGCATAAGGAACCCGGCGACCGGCGGCAGATAGTGCGCAACTCCCTCAGTCGAAGCGTGTGCCCTGTGCGCGGTCCCGAACGCGTCGTTCACGTAAACCTCCACCGGCTCGGCCAGCTTTCGCGCGAACTCGGGGTCGTTCTTCTCCTCTTCGGGGTAGAACCGCACGTTTTCGAGCAATATCACGTCGCCCGGCTTCATCGCGTCAACGGCGGCTTTCACCTCGGGGCCGATACAGTCGTTCAGTTTGGTCACAGGCTTGCCCAGCAGCTCCGAGAGCCGCTTCGCGACCGGGTCCATAGCGTACTTCGGATTCACCGTGCCCTTTGGCCGGCCCAGGTGAGAGACCAGGATGAGCTTCGCGCCCTGATCGATCAGGTGGTTTATAGTCGGAAGCGCCGCCTTGATTCTTCGGTCGTCGGTTATATTGCGGTCATCGTCCTGGGGAACGTTGAAATCCACGCGGACGAGAACCCGCTTTCCTGCTACGTCGATATCTTTGACGGTCTTCTTGTCCATCCTACAAGCCCTTCTTGACCATAAGATCGATCAGGTCGGCCACGCGCTCCGAATACGCCCACTCGTTGTCGTACCACGACAGGACCTTCGCGAACTTGTCGCCGATCATTATCGTGGAAGGCGCGTCGAAGATGGATGAGCGGGAATCGCCCTTGAAGTCCGAGGAGACCACGGGGTCCTCTGTGTAACCCAGGATGCCCTTCATCGGTCCCTCGGCCGCGGCCTTCATCGCCGCGTTGATCGACTCGACCGTCGCGGCGTCCCTTAGGTTGAGAGTGAGGTCCACAACGGAAACCGTCGCTGTCGGCACTCTCATCGCGAACCCGTGCATTTTGCCCTTCAGCTCGGGAATTACGAGGGAGATCGCCTTGGCCGCCCCGGTGGTCGTGGGAATCATATTCATCGCCGCCGCGCGAGCCCGGCGGAGGTCCTTGTGCGCTTGGTCGGCGACCTTCTGGTCGTTGGTGTAAGCGTGTATTGTCGTCATGAAGCCCTGCTCGATGCCGAAGGTATCCTGAAGGACCTTCGCCACCGGCGCGAGGCAGTTGGTCGTGCACGAGGCGTTGGAGATCACGTTGTGCGCCTTGGGGTCGTAGGTCGCGTCGTTGACGCCCAGCACTATCGTCGCGTCCTCGTTCTTCGCGGGGGCGGTGATGATGACCTTCTTAACGCTCCCCTTCACGTGCGCCGACGCGCCCGGCTTGCCCTTCTCCGGATCGCCCTTCGCGTCGGTGAACACGCCCGTGCCTTCAACCACGATCTGCGCGCCGTGGTCCGACCACGGGATGTTGTTCGGGTCCTTCTCGGCGTAGACGAATATCTTCCTGCCGTCGATGACGATGTCCTTGTCCTCGGCCTTTACTTCGCCTTTGTACGTACCGTAGTTCGTGTCGTACTTGAAGAGGTGCGCGTTCGTCCGCGAATCGAACAGGTCGTTTAGCGCGACGACTTCGATCTCGTTGGGATACTTCTCCAGGATTGCGCGCAGACTAAGCCTTCCGATCCTGCCGAATCCATTGATCCCCACCTTAACTGCCATCGTGTTCTGACCTCCTGATATGTGTTCGGGATTTGCCCGTGCGGCACGGTCTACGGAGCCGAGCGTAATCCCCCCTCCCCGTGGGAGGGGGTTAGTGGGAGGTTAATTCCGGTCTTTCAACCCTCAACCCTCAACGTCTTGCTCCAAACCAAGACATTGTAGCGAACTGACAGAAAGCCTGTCAATCGAAATCCGACCGTCCCAGGAAACTGTCACAATCATTTAAGAGTGGAAGCAGTAGGGCGAGTGGAGGGAGTGGAAGGGATCGAGGGAGTCAGCGGAGCCGAATGAGTTGGCTGAGTCGGAGGAGTCGAGCGTGTTCCCCCTCCTCTCAGGAGGGGGCTAGGGGGAGGTTCAGCCGCCAACCACCAACCGTCAACGTAAGAGTTCAGAAATGGAGAGAACTCTCACCCTCACCCTAACCCTCTCCCTCAAGGGAGAGGGGATTACGCTCGCGTTCTCCCCGGGGGTGACCAGCGAGAAGAGTCGTACCGACCATTCCTGAACTGTTACCCGTCAACCAACAACTAACAACCAACAACCAAATATGCCACAATATGGTTACGAGGTATCGGATATGGTCCCAATAGACAAGATAAAGGAAGTCGGTCGGTCGGTCGCGGAGGAGAACGGCGCGACGCTGGCCATCCTGTTCGGCTCTTATGCAAAAGGGACTGCCACCCGCCGCTCGGATGTCGATATTATCTTCGTCGAGGATACGGACGCCCGGTTTCTCGATCGACTGGCCAGGCACATGGACCCGCTCAGCGATCGACTCCAAGCGCCCGTTGAGGTCCTGGTGTACGCCCCGGATGAGTTCGAACGGATGAAGACCAGATCATTTGTGAAACGCGCGGTGGAGGAGGGCATCGTCCTTTATGAGCGAGGATGAGTGCAGGCAAGAGTCCGGGAGGTGGATGATGCAGGCGAAGGCCGAAGGAGGAGGGCTGGGTGGGGTGTCTCTCGACTCTCAGCTCTCGATCCCCATCACCCAACACCCGTCCCCCAAACATCCCCTTCCCCATCTGCGTTTATCCGTGTTTATCCGTGTTCATCGGCGTTCTCCCCCGAACCCCACTTCCCGCATGCGTCGCCCCCGCCCGCACGACTCCTCCGACTCTTCGCTTCCCATCCGCGTTCTTCCTTGAACCAACCCCCCGTTTCGCGGTTGCCGAATGGCCTCGATGTACGCTACCATAGCGGTTATACGATAACCGTCAACCGATAACCACAAGAACCGAAGGGAGATCGCTCAAAATGTCGAACCACCGTTTCGATACGCTTGCGTTGCACGCCGGTCAGGAGCCGGATCCCGCCACCAACGCCCGCGCGGTGCCGATCTACCAGACGACGTCTTACGTCTTCAACAGCGTGGAGCACGCCGCGAATCTGTTTGGACTCAAAGAGTTCGGCAATATCTACAGCCGGATCATGAACCCAACGTGGGACGTCCTGGAAAAGCGCATGGCCGCGCTGGAAGGCGGAACGGGGGGGCTGGCCACCGCCTCCGGGCAGGCCGCCGAGACCCTGGCCATATTGAACATCGCCCAGGCCGGGGATGAAATCCTCTCCTCGACAAGCCTGTACGGTGGCACTTATAACCTCTTCCACTACACTCTGCCGAAGATGGGCATCGCAGCTAAGTTTGTGGACCCGGGCGATCCCCGGAACTTCGCAAAGGCGATCACGCCGAAGACAAGGCTGATCTTCGCCGAGACCCTTGGCAACCCTAAGAACGACATGTTGGATATCGAGGCGGTGGCGAAGATTGCGCACGACGCCGGCATCCCTTTGATCATCGACAGCACTGTCTCAACGCCTTATCTCTGCCGTCCATTCGAATGGGGCGCCGATATAGTCGTCCATTCACTCACCAAGTTCCTCGGCGGACACGGTACGTCGATCGGTGGGGTCATCGTCGATTCCGGCAAGTTCAACTGGGGCAACGGCAACTTCCCGGCCTTTACCGAGCCGGACCCGAGCTACCACGGCCTGAAGTTCTGGGAAGTTTTCGGCGATTTCCCCGGCCTTGGGAACGTGGCCTTCATCCTCAGAGCCCGCGTGACGCTGCTGCGCGACCTGGGTCCCGCCCTCAGCCCGTTCAACGCATTCCTTATCCTTCAGGGGATCGAGACGCTGTCGCTGCGAATGGACCGTCACAGCGCCAGCGCGCTCAAGGTCGCTCAGTTCCTGGAAGGCCATCCGCTGGTCACCTGGGTCAACTACCCCGGCCTTCCCAGCCATCCGACTTATGACTTGACGAAAAAATACATGCCCAAAGGCTCAGGCGCTATCCTGGGATTCGGCATAAAGGGTGGGATGCACGCGGGCATCAAGTTCATCGACGCGCTGGAGCTCCTGTCGCACCTTGCCAACATAGGTGACGCCAAATCGCTCGTGATCCATCCGGCCAGCACCACACATCAGCAGTTGACTGCCGAGGAGCAGCTTGAAACGGGCGTTACCGAGGATTTCGTCCGCCTGTCTATCGGGATCGAAGATGTCGATGATATAATAGCGGATATAGACCAGGCGCTCAATAAATCGCAGTAAAGTGGAGTCGAAGGAGTCGCAAGAGTCGAGGGAGTCGAAGCCGAGCAAACCCCCTCTCCCTGGGAGGGAGAGGGCAGGGGTGAGGGTTGAACTGATATCAGCCGTCCCACTCTCCTCGTGCAGGATGAGCAAGAGCATAACGCCTTTCCGGTCTCTCCACTCTCCACTCTAAACTATGGACAAATCCATCGGAATAGTCGAGACGCAGTACTTCACTGTCGCGGAGCCGCCGGCTCAATTCGAGCTGGAGTCGGGGAGGACCCTGTCTCCGGTCAAGCTCGCGTACGAGACCTACGGCAAACTCAACGCGGAGAAAAGCAATGCGGTCCTCATACTGCACGCGCTTTCCGGTGACGCGCACGTCGCCGGCAAGAACAGCCCGGAGGACCGCAAACCCGGCTGGTGGGATATGATGGTCGGTCCCGGCAAGGCCTTCGATACCCGCAAGTACTTCGTCATCTGCTCCAACGTTATCGGCGGTTGCAAAGGATCGACCGGGCCCTGCTCGGTGAATCCCGCAACCGGCAGAGAATACAGCCTGTCGTTTCCCGTCGTAACCGTCAAGGACATGGTGAACGCTCAGCGGCATTTGATCGACCACCTCGGAGTAGAGAGGCTGCTGTGCGTCACAGGTGGCTCCATGGGTGGAATGCAGGCGCTGCAGTGGACCGTCAGCTATCCCGATAGAGTCCGCCTTGCCATCCCGATCGCTACAACCTGCCGCCTCTCAGCCCAGGCGATTGCTTTCGATGAAGTCGGCAGGCAGGCCGTCATGGCGGACCCGGAGTGGATGCGCGGCGAGTATTACGACAAGACTTTCCCGGCCCGGGGGCTGGCCGTCGCCAGGATGATCGGTCACATAACCTACCTGTCAGACGAGTCCATGCGCCAGAAGTTCGGACGGGACCTGGTTAAGCCCGAATACGGATATGACTTCCTTACGGATTTTCAGGTCGAGAGCTACCTTCGGTATCAGGGGGACAGCTTCGTGCAGAGGTTCGACGCTAACTCGTATCTCTACATCACGAAGGCTATGGACTACTTCGACCTGTCTCAGCCGAGCGGCTCGCTCAGAAAGGAGCTCAGCCACGCAAAGGCGAAGTTCCTAGTGATATCGTTCTCATCCGACTGGTTGTTCCCATCATATCAGTCAAAGGAACTGGTGAGCGCGCTCCGGCGCAATTACATCGACGTGGCGTACACTGAGATACAGACGCACTACGGCCACGACGCTTTCCTGCTGGAGTCCGAGACGCTCACGCAGCTTATCAAGAACTTTCTCGAGTACGCGGCTTGACGTGGTGTTTCGGGAGACTTGCGGGTTGTCTCAAGACCATACCAGCTTCCGCATTCTCGTCTGCCCTTTGGGCTGAGACGAGCGTAATCCCCTCTCCCTTGAGGGAGAGGGTTAGAGCCTGCCCTGAGCGCAGCGAATGGGGTGAGGGTGAAAGCTCTCTACATTCGTGAACTCTTGTAACAGTTCAGTCTTCCGGGCATCGTCATTTCGAGCAACCGACCCCGATGCATCGGGGTTATTTCGGAAAGGAATCACCCCGTTGTTTCGGGATTTGAGGGTTGGGCGGCATACGTATGCTATAGCGGACTACTTCGGGTCCCAACCCGGAAATCCCGAAACGGGGCGCTTCCTTAGGAGCGGAGCGCCGGCGGAGTCGAGAAATCTGCTTTTGAGCGTGACGCAACCGGAAAAAGCAGATTCCTCCACTTCGGTCGGAATGACATTCCCGCGA
>JAUSGG010000158.1 GCA_030649165.1 Armatimonadota bacterium | reverse complement strand
GTCCAGCACTCGCTCTTGCCTCCAACGCGCGAGGTCGTAGGTCGGCTCCCATTGCATCAGGTCCACGTCGGCCAAGGTGATGTGGTTCCACTTCTTGTAGTCCGGAGCGGCGGCGGTTGCCATCGTCGGCCGCGATCCCTGCCGCGTGTCGCGGTAGAGCACAAAGATACGATCGTCGTCGTCAAGCAAGAGATTCGGACGGCTCATCGGTATGGCTTTCGTGCCTCCGCCCTTGAAGGTGAAGACGCCTGTGAATTGCGAAAACTGCGTTCGCCGCCACTCGCGCCCGTCCCACCATTGATGGAAGTACTGCGGTACCCCGGATTCGTCGTTCTTGCGATAGACGATGTGCATGCGGTTGTGACTGTCCACCTCTGAAGAGTCCTGGTTGCTGAGGTTGCTGTTCTCTCCCACCGTGTCTATCACCTCGGCGTTATCGGGTGTGATCGGCAGCTTGTATGGCTTGCCGCGCGAATCCTGCCAGGTCCGGCCCCCATCGGGGCTCTTTGCGTAACACAGGCGGTTGTTCGTCTCGGCGCCGCCGTGCCGCCGCCAGCACCAGGCCAAATGCAGGCTGCCGTCGCTGCCCACTGCCGGCCTGCACCAGTACGGATTATATCGTCCCGCGCTGGCGATCAGTGGGTGTTGCAGAGGCTGCCACACCTGTTTCTCCACGTCATAGCGATTGATGTACAGATCGCCGCTTCCGCTAACTCCGTCACGATACAAGAAGAGCAGCGTGCCGTCAGCCAGATTCACGAACTGCGGGCAGGTGACTCGCTTCTCGACCAGGCCGGTCATGGGGATCATCGGCCCGAACGTAGTCGGATCGAGCGGCTTGGCGCTTCGCCGGTAGCGCAGCGGAACGCAGTGAAGGTCGTAGCTGATGTGCAAAAGCCCATCGGTCGAGACGCCCATACTGATCATATTGTGGGCGTCGCGCACGTTCCCGGTCCAATCCGTATGGTGAACGGTCCATTTCTCCGAAGGCAGATCGCGAAAGGCAATCGTGACGTGGCCATCAGGATCGTAGAAGCTTACGAATTGCCGCCCGCGGAAGCTGAAGATTGCGTGATGACGGAAAACCCCGGCGTTGACACTCGTGGCCGCCCAGCCCGGCTCGATAGGAATGATCCTCGTGTGTTGTTGCTTCTTGCGTCCCGCCGAAGGCAGGACCAGCAAAGCGGCCAAACAGCACGCCACAAACTTAGTGGGGGAGAAAAGGTCGGGGTTCATTTTCCGGGTTGTTCCTTTCTTCGGCGCATGCCGGATTCAAGGTAGATGAAGACAACGCTATTTAACCACGAAGACACGAGTTTGGGAAGGCACGGCATTTAACAAGCCCTCGGCTCCGTGGTATAATGCTGGCTAAGTAACACGAACTCTGTTATCGAGGAGGTACCGTAAGTGCTCTCGCCGTTGACAGTCCAGTTGCTTTGTGAGGAGGCAGTGAGATTCGCGGACGTAGAATCTGCACATTCCGAGCCTGCGCTGCATGGAGTTACGGATGGGAAACGGATTGGGACGTATTTCGAAGCCAAGTTCAGGTTGCATTTAAGCCAGAGATACGATTTCGTGGAGGGAAACGCCGCAATAGGCATTGATTTTCCGGACCTGGATGTAGATGTCAAGACGATAAGCATAGCGCAACCCCAGTCGTCGTGTCCTTACAAGAATGCCCGGCAGAAGATCTTTGGACTCGGGTACTCTCTACTCGTATTCGTATACGATAAGACCGACGATCCGCAAACACAGACCGGCATCCTGAACATCCTGCACAGCGTATTTGTGGACGCGAGCCGGACCGCGGATTATCAGACTACTCTTGGCCTGAGGCAGATATTGGAGAACGATGCCAATGAAGAGGATATTGTGGCGTTTCTGAGTGATCGCCGTTTACCGGTAGAGGAGATAGAGGCTCACAGCATCGCTGCTGATCTGCTGGAGCATGGCCCGCCAAAGCAGGGGTATCTGACCATATCCAACGCTCAACAATGGCGGCTGCAATACGGCAGGGCGATTAGGGAAGCAGGAGCGATAGAGGGCATATCGAGGTTGCGGTAAGGCCATTATGAGAAGAAACCGGACCGAGCGAGCAGAATACGGAGACTTCCAGACTCCGCAAAAGCTTGCCGAGACAGTTTGCAGGCTGCTGGCGGAATCGGTTCCCTATGCCGCAACTATCATTGAGCCTACGTGCGGTGTCGGCAACTTCCTCTTCGCCGCTCTTAAGTCGTTTCCAGGCGCGCAGCGGGCAATCGGCGCGGACATCAACCCACAATACATAGCCAAAGCCAGGCAACGTGCAGAGTTGGAAAGCCAACCCATCGAACTGGTCCAAGCCGATTTCTTTGCGGCCGAGTGGCCGCGCACGCTGCTTGATTGCGCGGAGCCGATCCTCGTGGTCGGCAATCCACCTTGGGTGACCAACACCCATCTGAGCAAGCTTGGCAGCGACAACACGCCCCAGAAATCAAACGAAAGCGGTCTGTCCGGCTACGAAGCCATATCCGGCAAGAGCAATTTCGACATATCGGAATGGATGCTCGTTCGCCTACTGGATTGGCTCAACGGCCGTAACGCGGTCCTCGCCATGCTGTGCAAAACCACGGTAGCCAGGAAGGTCCTGGCGTATGCATGGCGTTCAGGCATCCAGCTTCAGTCGGCAAGCATGCGGCTATTCGACGCGCAAGAGAGCTTCGGTGTGTCTGTTGACGCATGTCTGCTCGTCTGCACTCTTGCGCCTGGGAGTTGCTGTGACACCTGCGCGGTATTCCCAAGTCTGTCGGAGCGAAATGCAGCGAGCAAGATTGGATACCAGGACGGCAACCTGGTCGCGGACGTAGACAAGTATATGCGTTGGCGTGGACTGTCGGGACCCGAACTCTACCGATGGAGATCCGGGGTGAAGCACGACTGCTCCGCCGTCATGGAACTCCGGCCTCTCGGGAGCATCTACATCAACGGGCTGCACGAGAAGGTAGAAATCGAGCCTGACTGTCTGTTCCCTCTGTTTAAGAGCTCCGACATCGCAAATGGTCGCATCGTGAAACCGAAACGCTACGTGCTGGTAACGCAGACCAAAGTCGGGGAGGACACGCGGGCCATAGAGCGTTTCGCTCCGAAAACCTGGAGCTACCTGCAGACTCACGCGTCCAGGCTGGACAGCCGGCGCAGTACGATATACGCCAAGCAGCCGCGTTTTGCCGTCTTTGGGATAGGAGATTACAGCTTCGCCCCTTGGAAGGTCGCGGTATCGGGCCTGTACAAGCGATTGGCGTTCCATGTGATACCGTCGTTCGAAGGCAAACCGTCGATGCTGGATGACACCTGCTACTTCCTGTCGTGCGATTCCGAGGAAGAAGCCGCATACCTGAAGAGCCTGCTCGACTCAGATCCCGCGCGGGAGTTCTACAGTTCATTCCTGTTCCCGGACAGCAAACGGCCCGTAACTGTTGATCTGTTGCGGCGGCTGGACTTGCTGGCTCTCGCCCATATCCTCGGTTCGGAGGCGCAACTTGTTGATTTCTTGCAGCGCCGGGAGACCGGCGGGAAGTACGGAACCGAGCCCAGTGCGCTGCAGCCGGTGCTGTTTGGGTGAAGGTGGCTCCTTGGGAAGGCTGATGGTCCGTCAGGAGGAGTCACGGTCGGCTTCATCGGTACGAGAGGCATACCGAAGGTCCGAGCATCTCAACGACTTAGGAATTGAAAGGCTATTCTCTCTGCCCGCCCAGTTCAGGAAGGTTAATTATCTTTGAGTTCGCCAGTAATTGCTCACTGTCTAGCGCAAGATGCTGGATGGCCTTATCATCAACAAGGATTGGACTATCAACGAGGACAGTACCAAAAGGACCTTTCGAGACAGGGAAGGTGCACAAGGCTCGGATATTAGCATCGATCCTGCCAAAAAAGAATATGAACAAGATACCCATGAAAAGGAAACGATACTGCCAAGATCCTTGATGCCTCCCGCCATAGGGAAACATGACCAGATTCCAGTCTTGAGAATCGGGGATGATACTAACTTGGAAAGCAGCGTTTCTAGGAAAGCCCGCTTCACCTAGAAGATACTTCCGCAGTTCCTCTTCGTACTTTCCCAAACTGATCCTATTCTCCCCCAGCTTCCAGTCATGGGCAGAGCCTCGCCACATAATACTCGATACGAAATACGTGAGCTTATCTATTTTGATGTCCGGAATAGCTGATGCCGAATATACTTTCAGTCCGTCATTGTCACACAAAGGGCTGGCCGCATCTATTAGTTCCTTGAGCTTGAAGCCTTTCCCCTCTCTGTGGCAGTATTCCAGCACCCACTTCTCACCGTTCTTACTAAATCGATCTTCGCACGTTGGACAGAGGATGTGATCTTTGATCTGGTCACTAGTACGAATGATCACATCGTGCTTTGCCAAAACCGGTGGCAACCCAGTCTCTCTCTGGATAAGCCTATATGCGCCTTTAGGTATGTAATGGCTATCACGCAGTTCACCGTCTGAATGACAGAGCTTGCATGTTCCACTTCTCAATGTCAATTCCATTCCTCCAAGGTGCCTTTTCTGTGCCCCCAGGCACCTTACCTGGAGGTATTCCCAGCCCTGATAATCCGATCCACCAACCCGCCCTTTGCCACCGGTCCGTCCAGCGGCTTGCCTTCTATCGCCGCCGGCAGCGACCAGAGTATCAAATCCTGATAGTAGTCGTTTCCATACACTTTGAGTCCTGTGTCGCCTTTGTACAGAATGCCCCAGTCCCAGCCGCCTCGGTGATCGCGGACTATCGTGCTCATGGTCCTGCGGCAAAGCTCCAAGCCGAACTCTTTTTGGCCGTTGTAAATATACGTCATGCCGAGCATGAGGCACGCAGGGGCGTGCATCCCGGTGTTGGTCCAGTAGCCGCAGTCGAAGCCCTCGCGTATTATGCCGCCGTCGGGCGCGCCGAAAACCAGAGCGCCGTGGGGCCATTTCTCAGGATCGGCGTTTGCGCCCTTCAGGGTCTCAAGCGCCTTCGCTGCTCTTTCGTGCTTGAAAACGCCCTTGTAGCCGTGGAATAGCGATATCCATTCTCCATCGAGCTGGTAGCCCATCATCACATCCGATTTGTGCCCGGTCTCCGGCTCGTTGTAGAGCCGGTAGTACGAGCCGGTCCAGAGGAACTCCTCCGCCGCGTCCGAGCCGCCCTTGAGCAGACCCTGGAGATGGGCCAGCCATTCCTTATCGCCCATCGCCTCGGCCCACTCGCAGGCCATCTGCAGATGAGCAAGATGCGCGCCGGCGACCTGCGTCACCATACCGTAGAACTGCGTGCTCTCGTGCCACGTGTCGCCCTGGTTTCCGGTAGGCATGCTTATGACTTGACGGACGCCGTATTCGGGACGCAAGGTCATTGTATACTCGGTAGCCTTCTTGAGCGACGGGTAGAACTCCTTAAGCAGTTCGGCATCCCTGCCGCGGGCAAGCCAGAGTTTGTCGAAGATTTCGGCGTAGCAGGAGCCGTTCAGCACATGCTGGTACCCTTCGTTCGGGACGGCAACTTCATAAGCCGGTCCGAAAATGAACACCGGCCTGCCGCTTGGCAGTTGGTATGCCTTGTGCGCGCGAAGGTTCGACAGCGCCAGCTTCGGGAAGAAGTAGACGATCGGCAGGTTTCCGTAGAACGCGCAGGGTATGCACTCCATTTGCGGAGACGACCTGGGCGACTCATTCATCGCAAAGAAGCCGTCTTCGGCGCGACACCAGTCGCCGACCGGGGGCTTCGCCTGCGCCCAAACCGACGTTTCGGTGATCATGTGGAGAGAGTTTACCAGCGTGTCCCGCAGCCACACAGGCAGAGTCTTATCGGCGTATATCACGCTCTGCCAGGAGATGATCCGTTTCAGGAGAGACTCATGCTCCCCGGCGAGCTTATCTACAACGTCCCTGAGCGACCCGAACCGCGCGCCGTACATGTGCAGGTAACTCTGGCCGGCTCTGCCGGCCCAGCCCTGGGCGATCGTGCCGTATCCCTGACCGTTCCACATCGGGGCGTACCATGCGAGGAGGAGCCTCACCGTCTTGCGCTCGTTCGGCTTCAGGGTGAAGTCATAGGCGGCTGAGACGCCGGCGTTGCCCTGATCCGGGGAAACGTAGGGTGGAAGCGCGTCGGCAATGCCGCTCCAGCGCTCCCCGTTGTTCGAAAGCCCGCCGCCGATCCTCGATGCCTTTTGTCCAATCGCTCCGACGAAGAACGCGATATGCGGGCCCATCCTGCCGGTGATCCCGTCGGCGGAGCCGTGATACGCTTCCTTTACCGTTCCCTCAAGCCAGGCCTCGCCCTGGGTGTGCCCGGGGAAACTCATGGCAAGAGTGCATTTCCTGGCCTGCCCGGTATCATTCCGAAGGCGGACCTCGAAGACGGCCCCGGGAACGTTGGAGTTCACAACGTCGCCCGGGATGAACGGCGACCACGCGCGCATCTCGACTTTGACGGGGCAGTGCATCTCATAGTCCAGATCGGCAATCGGATAATGTCCCCAGTACCGGATATTGCGCGCGCACTTGACTCCCGGCAGCGACCTTGCGCTCAGGAGCCAGACCTTCTTGTCCACGGACAGGCCCAGGAACGGCAGGTTGATCTGCCGCCTTGGAAAGAAGGAGTTGAAGATCGTGCAGTAGCCGAGTTCGCCGGTGGTTTCAAGATC
This sequence comes from Armatimonadota bacterium, assembly GCA_030649165.1. Taxonomy (GTDB): domain Bacteria; phylum Armatimonadota; class UBA5829; order UBA5829; family JAUSEB01; genus JAUSGG01. The sequence continues at coordinate 6,898 of JAUSGG010000158.1, read as the reverse complement.
GAGGCATCCGGTCTCGATCCCTCCCAGGGGCATTCCGTTGTCAGCGGGGTTACGGGCGTCGAAGATCAGACCCGATACTTTTCCCGGATATCCGGCGGCCTGGAACTCAGTCCATTCGAGCATCGGCAGACGGTCCGGCAGCAGGCGAACCGCGGTGCAATGCGCGCCAGTCACGGCGGAACACAACAGTAGTATTGCGATGCCCAGCCCCACCATTTCCGTGATTCCATACACCCTTTCCATCAGATGAAGTAACTCAGGCGAGCAGGCCGGGTTAACGATCTATTCGCGGTCCCACGGCAACCTTCGTATGCAGTGGGCGGTAGACATCGTGGGAAATCCGCTCGCGTCTGATCGCGACGCCGTTCTCTTTGACCGTCCTGTACGTCGATATCGAAAAGCCGCTGTGGCCCGAGCGTTTCACGACCCGAGCGCCCGGCGGCAATGATGGGTCCTGGTAGGTAATTGTCCCGTGTGGCACGCGTCTCGCTCCGACACCGGTGATCACAACCTCGCGCTTGAAGGCGCTCGACCCGTATATGGTAACGGTCAGGCGGTTGCCTTTGATCCCGGCCGCGATGTAGACCGGAGCCGCGGTCGTATTGCGGAACTTCAGGTCCACAAGGCCGTACGCCACAGTAGCGTCGCGTCCCAACGGAACGTACGGAACGGAGCCTGAGTGATGGCTGCGCCGCAGAATCCGCAGATCGGCGAGCAGAGCGGCGTTGTAGGCGGTGCTGGAGAGCTGGCAGACGCCGCCGCCCGTGCCGGGCTCCAACTCGCCGTTGCGGAATACCGGAGCGTCCAGGTAGCCGAGCTTCTTGAGCCTGGGACCGACGGTCTCGTTGAACGAGAAAACCTCCCCGGGTTTGACGACCGCGCCGTCGAGCGTCCGCACTGCCAGGTGGATGTTATGCGTCCTGTTTGCCCTCCAGGCAGGGAAGCGCGTGGTGTAGCTGGAGAGCGGGCCGTCTATCCGGCGCAGATCAGCGGCCGTCACGTCGGGCTTGTCCTCGACCAGGCCAAGCTCGATCGGTTCGTCGCGCCATGAGAGGGCTGAGATGTCGCGCGCGCATCTGCCGACATCCACCTTAACGCCCGGCTGCTCAGGCTCGACCGTAATCCGGCCACCGGCGAACCGCAGCTTCGCGTCTTTGTGCTTTCGTTCCACCGAGCGGGCGATGTCGCTGAGGCCGCGGTCGAGCCGACTTAGATCGAATGCGATGCTGATGTCAAGATTCTTGCCCGACCCGCCGCGGAACCACCTGGCGATGAACCGTCCCGCCCAGTTGCCGCCGCGTCCGATCGCGCGCGCCTTTTCGATGGTCGCGTCCAGGTCCGGGGACATGCCGAGATCGCGCAGACCCACGCGCCATTCCCGGCCGTCCGCCGAAAGGGTGATGGGGCGCGCGCGGATTTGCTTGACTATGGGGGACAATCTCTGCCGGGCCTCGCGCATGGTGAGCCCGCTGACGTCAACGCCGGCCACGCTGACTCCGGCGGCAATAGAGTCGCTTCTCAGCGTAGTGATAACGGCGCCGGAGATCGATCCGACCATCACTGATATTGCGAGAAGCAAGATCGCAGTTCTTCGTTTCACGTTTTTACGGAAGCTCCGGATTTCTTAACCACAGATGAACAGGGATGAAGCTGTCAGCTTTCAGTTCCGGGGTTGGCGCTTATGAGCTATCGAAGCCCCGGATTCTTTAACCACAGATGGACACAGATGAACACGGATAAAGCTGCCAGCGCTCAACGCCCAGCGCTCAGCGCTCAGTCCTCAGCCCTCACTCCTCAGCCCTCAGTCCTCAGTCCTCAGTCCTCAGCACTCAGCCCTCAGCCCTCAGCGCTCAGCGCTCAGCGCTCAGTCCTCAGCGCTCAGTCCTCAGTCCTCAGTCCTCAGCCCTCAGTCCTCAGTCCTCAGCACTCAGCGCTGAGCGCTCAGAACTGGTCTCTACCCTTCCGCCCGCCGCCATACGACCCCGCCGGGACGGTCTTCGAGCAATATACCCGCTTCGGCCAGTTGTTTGCGGATCTCGTCCGCCCGCGCCCAGTCCTTCGTTTCTCTCGCCTTCTGCCGCTCGGCGACCAAAGCCGCGTAATCTTCGGCCAGCTCTTCCTCAACGGGGACCCGGTCGAGGTCGAGCCCCAGGACACGGTCGAAATCATATAAGACCGCGAGCACGCTGAAATCCTGCCGGCGGTTCGACTCGCGGATGAGGTCCCACATGGCCGCCAGCGCGCGCGGAGTGTTCAGGTCGTCCTCCAAAGATTCCCTGAATCGGTCGGCGTATTCGCGGGTCCATTCAGGGCTTGGGCCGGTTGCGCCCGAGCGTTTTGCTTCACGAACAAACGCGTAAAGGCTGTTCACGGTTGTCTGCGCCGCGGCCACGGAATCCCAGGTGAAGTTGAGGGTGGCCCGGTATACGGCCGAAAGGCAGAAGTACCGGAACGCGAGAGGCTTGATGCCGCGCTCTTCGACATCGCTCAGGGTGTACACATTCCCCAACGACTTGCTCATCTTTCCGCCGTCAACCTTCAGGAAATTGTTGTGGACCCAATAGCGCACAAACTGTTTGCCCGTGGCAGCCTCGGATTGCGCTATCTCGTTGGTATGGTGGACGGGTATGTGGTCGATGCCTCCGGTATGGATATCGAGCGTATCGCCGAGGTATTTCATCGACATCGCGGAACACTCTACGTGCCAACCGGGGAATCCGCGGCCCCACGGCGAGTCCCACTGCATGGCGTGGTTCTCAAACCGGCCCACGGCCTTGAACCAGAGAGCGAAATCGGCGGGGTTCTTCTTCTCGGGATCCTCCTGGACCTCCGCCCGAACGGCGGTTATCTTATCTTCCAGGGACTGTCCCGACAGCTTGGAGTAATCGGTGAAGCAGGGGACGTGGAAGTAGATCGCCTGCCCGGTCTCATAGGCGTAGCCGTTCTCGACGAGCCTTCTTACGAGGTTGATCATCGCGTCCACGTGTTCGGTGGCCCTGCAGACGATATCCGCCCGCGGTATGTTCATCTTCTCGGCGTCCCGGAAGAAGGCGTCTTCGTAGAATCGCGCAATGTCCCACGCGGTTCTGCCTTCCCTTTGGGCCGCCAATTCCAGCTTATCTTCGCCTACGTCTTCGTCGGAGGTCAAATGCCCTACGTCGGTCACGTTCATAACCTGAGTCACGTCATAGCCCAGGTACATCAGCGCGCGTCGCAGAATGTCGGAGAACACGTAGGCGCGGAGGTTGCCGATAGTGGCGTACACATAGACGGTGGGCCCGCACGTATACATGCGGACCTTGTTGTCTTCGAGCGGAACGAACTCTTCCTTTTTCCTGGTCAGGCTGTTATGCAGCTTCAGACTCATCGTTCCTGCTTGCCCTCCAGCGCGCGCAAGCGTTCCTCCAGTTGCGCGATTCTCGTCAGCAGCGGACCGGCCTGGGGCCCGGGCTGTGTGGCGTCGGGACAGGTCAAGCCCTCGTCCGACGCCGGAAGCCGCACGCCATCGCTCTCCACGACCCGCAGCCGCTTCTCCAATTCCTCGCTCTTCCTCAGCAGGCAGTGGAGCATTTCGCCTTCGGGGTCGAGGTTGGCTCCGTGGTCGAGCGCGTCCAACCTTCTCCCGTTCTGCGCTACGACGCGACCCGGGATGCCTACGACCGTCGAGTCCGCCGGCACGTCCTTCAGCACGACGGCGTTCGCCCCGACCTTGGACCGGTCGCCGATAGTGATCGCGCCGAGTATCTTGGCTCCGGCGGCGATGACGACGTTATTGCCGATGGTCGGGTGGCGCTTCTTCTTTTCGAGACTCACGCCGCCGAGCGTGACGCCGTGGTACATGAGCACATCGTCACCCACCTCAGCCGTTTCGCCGATGACGACACCCATGCCGTGGTCTATGAAGAACCCTTTGCCGATCGTCGCGCCGGGGTGTATCTCGATGCCGGTCCAGAACCGAGACCACTGGGAGAGTAACCGCGCAAGGAACTTGCTGCCGGGCACGTACCTGGCATTCCACAGCTTGTGCGCGATGCGATGCCAGAATATCGCCCACAGGCCCGCGTAAGTCAGAACCTCCCAGATGTTCCGGGCGGCGGGATCGCGTTCAAAGACCGCCTTAATGTCTCTGCGCAGGTTGTCGAACATTATGGCTTCACCTAAGCTCGATAAACAAAAAACCCTCCGCCGGCCACGTGCAGCGAAAGGTTGTTCGGCTTCGTGGAAAGTATACCACAGGGAACGGCGAACGGCAACGGAAAGAGTGACGACGACAGGAGCATCGTTTGTGGAAGGCTCACCCTGTTTGAACCCCACCCCAACCCTCCCCTGAAAGGAGAGGGGGCAAATCCTCCCTCCCCGTGGGAGGGGGTTAGGTTAGGGGGAGGTCCATCTGTGGCTAATGACTACAAACGATGCTCCTGGTGATGAGGGATGAGGTATGAGTCATCCATAGCGCTTCGGGCCGGCCAACGGGATGAAAACGGCTGCGGCCTCCCGCGGGAACTGACTTCGACGATATTTGATGACGTGGCCGTTTGAGGCTGTTCCCGCAGGATAGGGCCCTGGAACCCTAAAACCCTTTCTTGACGCCCTCGCCTGGCAAATGCTAGAGTTGTGCGACGATGGGCGAGGAACGGTACTACACCACAATAAAGGACCTGCCGGTTGACGAGCGGCCGCGCGAGCGGCTGGCGAAGTACGGCCCGAACGTATTGTCGATCGCCGAACTGCTCGCTATAATGCTCCGCGTCGGCTCGCGCGAGATGTCCGCCATCGATCTCGCCGAACACCTTCTGGCGCGCTTCGGCGGCCTGCGGGGTGTAATCGAGGCGTCGGTCGAAGAGCTGGCCGAAGTCAAAGGACTCGGACCGGTGAAGGCCGTGCAGATCAAGGCGGCGGTCGAGCTCGGCAGGCGCGTCGCGACTCTCACCGAGGAAGCCAAGCCCGCCATACGGTCTCCACAGGACGTGGCGGCCCTGATAGCCCCCGATCTGCGGACCGAGAAGCGCGAGCACTTCGTCGCCTTCTTCCTGGACACGCGCAACCAGGTGATACGGCGCAAGACCATCTCCATCGGCGGGCTGGACGCTAGCCTGATTCACCCCCGCGAGCTGTTCAAGGAGGCGATCTCCTGCCTCTCCGCCAGCGTCATCGTCTGCCACAACCACCCTTCGGGCGACCCGACGCCGTCCCAGGAAGACCTGGACATTACGAAGCGTCTGATCGACGCGGGTAAGATCATCGGCATCGACCTGCTCGATCACGTCGTCATCGGCGACGGTAAGTGGGTGAGCCTCAAGGAACGGGGTCTCATGTGAGGGCTGTAAGTTTGTTAGCCCGCATTATTCACGAACAACGCCTGGGGGTCGTCATTCTGAACGCAGTGAAGAATCTTCTATCGCACAAGCGCCAGGTTCGGCTTCGCAGTTGGACGTTGCAGCTATCCGGGAGAGGATCCTTCGCAAGCTCAGGATGACATCCGCGGGGCGTCCGCAAAACAAGCGTTCCGTGAATAAATCGGGCTATAGCGGACAACTTCCGGTCCCAACCCGGAAATCCCGAAACGGGGCGCCTCCTTAGGAGCGAAGCGAAGAATGACGTGTCTGCACACTGCCATCAATACAGGCACATCGTGAATGATCCAGGTTAGGGTCTTAGGGTCTTAGGGTCTTAGGGTTCCAAGGTTCCAGGGTTCCAGAGTTGTTCCGTTCACTGTTCACGGTCACTCGACCGGACGGTTTCCGCGCGGTTTTGCGCTGGTTCCCGGTGGTTTCGCGTCAATACCGGTGCGTTTGGCGCATGTTTCAGCATGTTTCCGCGCGTTTTACTGTCGTTTTACCTGCGTTTTCAAATACCCCGGTTCGGGTCGTCGCCGAGTCACGATCAACACACTAACGGCAACGGTCCAAATCGGGGCATTTTGACGTGGCCGCAAGCGTTTTTCCCCGTCCACGCTCGTGGCGCATCCAAAACCGCCCTTTTTTGTCTCCCATGTACCTGCCCAGCCAGAGGGCAAATGCGCATCAGTACCTTTGTTAACGGGAGCATGTTTCGGCAGCGTCGCCGGCGCTCTGCTGCCGAAGGATCGAAACGGAATTTGCTAACCACAGATGGACACAGATGGACACGGATGGGATTGCTCTTGGGTATCGGCAGTGGGCGCTGCCGCTTTGCTACCGAAGGAGCGGCTATCAAGGTAACTGAGTAGATTCTTCGTGCCTCAGCATGACGTCGCTCCGGCGTGGTCGGGAGAACGGGAGGTGTGTTTCAGGTTGGGGAAAGCAGATTCCTCGTTCCTCGGAATGACGACTCGCCGGAGTGGTGGCGGGGAATGTGGGGTGTGTTTCGGGCCGGGGAAAGCAGATGCCCTCCCGATGGATCGGGACAGGCTGTTTCTCGGAATGAACCCTCAAATGCCGAAACAACGGACCTTCGGTTGTCGTAGGATAGACGCGCGCGTATCGCGCGGGAACGGCCTTGATGAGTCAAGCATACGTAGACGCACACCAGCCTTCGCAGACCGCCTAAGCTAACGCAGACGCGCGGAGTCAGTTCCCGCGGGGCGTGGCGACCGAGGAGCGGCGCGGGAACTGGCTTTGTTTGGAAACCGTTAGTGAGCGCTTGTCCGTTGACTTGGACGGATCCGCGATAGGTTATCCTTTTGAGGCCGTTCCCGCAGGATAGAACGGGAGGTGTGTTTCAGGTTGGGGAAAGCAGATTCCTTCCCGATGAATCGGGACAGGCTGTTTCTCGGAATGAACCCTCAAATGCCGAAACACCGGACCTTCGGTTGTCGTAGGATAGACGCGCGCGTATCGCGCGGGAACGGCCTTGATGAGTCAAGCATACGTAGACGCACACCAGCCTTCGCAGACCGCCTAAGCTAACGCAGACGCGC
>JAUSGG010000161.1 GCA_030649165.1 Armatimonadota bacterium | reverse complement strand
CTGACCGACATTTTCGGCGGCAACAGGGCAGGGCTTTACACCATTCTTGTCCCACCGATGCACCCACGCGAGTTCATCGGCACCAAACTCAGCCGGATCGTGGAGTGGCTGCTTCTTTTCTGGCTCCGCAGAAAGGGATTGCTGGGAACAAAGCCGAAGCCGTCGCAGTCAGAAAGAAAGGAGCGAGCTTGAAGCGCATAACAGGACACACAAGGCTTCTGGGAGTGTTCGGCCACCCGATAGGACACAGCCTGTCCCCCGTGATGCACAACGCTGCGCTGAGAGAGCTCGGTCTGGATTACGCTTATCTCGCTTTCGACGTTGACCCCGCGGACCTGGAGAGCGCGGTCCGCGCCATAAGGGCGCTCGGTATAGTTGGGGTCAACGTAACGATCCCGCATAAGGAAAACGTGATCCCGTTTCTCGATGAGATATCGCATGAAGCAAGGCTCATCGGATCGGTCAATACGATAATCAACAGGGATGGACGGCTGCTCGGCGAGAGCGCTGACGGCAGAGGTTTCATGCAGGCGCTCAGCGCGGCCGGAGCCGATGTCAGAGGCAAGAAAGCCGTCGTAATCGGCGCCGGAGGTTCGGCCAGGGCAGTGTTATATGCCCTGGTGACTCACGGCGCGTCTGTCGTTGTGGCGAACCGCACGGTCGAGCGCGGAGAGGAACTGGCGAAGCGGATCAACGAAGTGACTTCGCCGGACAGCGTGCGGGCCACATCGCTGAGACCGGATAGTTTGAGAGAAGCTGTCGAAGGGGCGGACCTGCTGGTCAACTGTACGTCAGTCGGCATGTGGCCGGATACGGATGCCGTTCCCTGCCCGGAGGATTTGCTCCATTCGGGATTATTCGTCTACGATCTCGTTTACAACCCGCTTCGAACGAAACTGATCGCCGAGGCCGAAAAGGCCGGAGCGACGGCGATATGCGGGCTGAAAATGCTGGTTTACCAGGGGGCGGCCTCATTCAAAATGTGGACCGGCATCGACCCGCCGGTAGAGACAATGGAGAACGCAGTGTTGGAGGAAATGAGCGCGCGCTGAGCGCCGTGGGTTAGCGTAAGGGCGAAATCCGGATCATTCAACTTTCAACCTTCAACTGGCTGAAAGCTGATAGCTGATAGCTTCCCATTTCAACAGTCTGCTAAAGCGGCCCGGCCCGCTGTGGTATAATCTTCTTGAAGTCCTATAGGTGCGGCAGTGGTTATGACGAGAAAAGATATTGGTGAGCTGCTGGTTGCTCATAAGGCGATCGCGCCGGAGCAATTGGCTCAGGCCAGGGAGGTGCAGAGAAGCGCGCCCGGGGATATAGGCCGGATTATAGCCGACTTGGGGTTCGCTACCGACAAGCAGGTCACGAAGGCCCGCGCCGAGGTCATGGGCGTGCAGTTCGTCGATCTCAACACAGCCCGTGTCGACCAAGCCGCCGTCAACGTAGTCCCCGAACGTATGGCGAAGCAGCATAACCTGATCGCCATCTCCAAAAACGGCACGAAGTTGATAGTCGCCATCGCCGACCCGAATAACCCCATCGCAATGCAGGACCTGCGCCTGACCACGGGCTGCCAGATCATCCCCGCTCTCGCCACGGAAGAAGACATACAGGACGCCATTCGGCGCAATTACCGCGCGGGAGAGGATGGTCTTCCCGTCCCCGTCGGTATGACATCTCCTTCCATGGCGCCCGACTCCAATATCAGCGCCTTGATCGCCTCCTATGGCGCGCGAGAGGACACCAGCGACGAAGACGTCGAGGCGATGACGAAGGTGGCCGAAGAGGCCCCCATTATTCGCATCGCGCACACGGTCATCCTTCAGGCCATTCGAGACGGCGCAAGTGACATCCACGTCGAACCCGATCGCCGCGGCGTTCGTGTCAGATACCGCATCGACGGCGTTCTGCACGAGACTATGAGCGTGCCCAAGTATATCCAGGCGCCTCTCATCTCCAGGCTGAAGATCATGGCCGAGATGAACATCGCCGAGCGGCGCGTGCCGCAGGACGGACGCATACCGATCCGCCACGAAGGCAAGGACTACGATATGCGCGTCTCCTGCCTGCCCACCATCTACGGCGAAAAGATAGTCATGAGAATCCTGGACAAATCCAGCGTGCTGCTGGGAATGTCCAAGCTGGGATTCTCCCCCGAGGACCAGGCCCAGATCGAGGAACTCACAATACAGCCGAACGGAATGTTCCTGAGCACGGGGCCAACGGGAAGCGGGAAAACCACAACTCAGTATTCAGTTCTCCACAAGATCAATTCCGTGGAGAAGAACATAATCACAATCGAGGACCCCGTCGAATACCAGTTGGGCGGCATTTCGCAGGTCCAGGTCAACAGAAAAGCGGGTCTGACTTTCGCCACCGCCCTGCGCAGTTTCCTCCGGCAGGACCCCGATATAATCATGGTCGGTGAAATGCGAGACCTGGAAACAGCCGAAATCGCTGTCGAAGCCTCGCTGACCGGACACCTGGTGCTTTCGACGCTGCACACAAACGATGCCCCGTCCGCCGTCTATCGCATGGTCGACATGGGCGTCGAGCCGTATTTGATCTCGGCGACCGTTATCGGTGTCCTGGCTCAACGCCTGGCCCGGCGCAATTGCTCCAACTGCAAGGTTCCCTTCCAGGTTCCCACCGCGGAGTTGAGCCGCTTCGGCTTCAAACCCAACAATCCTGATGACGAGGTTACCTTGTATCGCGGCCAGGGCTGCGAGGCCTGCCGCCACACCGGCTACAAAGGACGAATCGGCATCTATGAGCTTATGCGGATTAACGATGAGATCGCCGAATTGGTCGTGCGCCGCGCCCCTCTGGCCGATATCCGCGAAGCGGCAAAAGCAAACGGTATGCACGAGCTCAAGGAAGACGGTCTGTGGAAAGTTCTCGAAGGCATCACCACACCGGAAGAAGTAATGAGGGTCGTATTCACAGCGGGTCACTAATCACGTAGGGGCGAACCTTGTGTTCGCCTTGTGTTCGCCCGAACTTTGTCTTCGCCAATCGTGTAGGAGCGAACCTTGTGTTCGCCCGAACAGTACCATTCGGAGGCTCCACAGTGCAGGAAGCAACAACCCATGTCCAGGGAGCGGGGCAGCAGAAACGGGCCGCGCAGCCCGTCCCCGTTGAAGATATCCACGTAGACGAACTGCTTAAGGCCGTGGTCGACAAAGGATCGTCGGATCTCCACCTTTGCGTGGGCGTCCCCCCGATTCTGCGTATAGATGGCCAGCTCACGCCGCTGAACTACACAAAACTCGCGCCGCTGGATACCATCCGGCTGATGTACGACATCCTCAGCGACGAGCAAATCCAGAGGTTCGAAAGCGATCTGGAGTTGGACTTCTCATACTCCCTGGGCAAAGCGGCCCGGTTCAGAGTCAATATCTACAAAGACAAGGGAAACGTCGCGTCGGCCTTCCGCCTGATACCGGCCAAGATACCCACCATTCGCGATCTCAATCTCCCACTCGTCCTGGAAGACCTCACCCGCCGTCCGCGCGGCCTCATCCTGGTAACGGGACCCACCGGAAGCGGCAAGTCCACCAGCCTCGCCGCGATGATCAATCAGATGAACAACGAACGCAGTCTGCACATCATCAGCATCGAGGACCCGATCGAGTACCTGCACAATCATAAGTACAGCATCATCAACCAAAGGGAGCTGTTGGCCGATACCAAGACCTTCAGCAACGCGCTGCGCGCCGCGTTACGCGAAGATCCGGATGTCATACTGGTCGGCGAGATGCGGGACCCGGACACCATAGGCACCGCGATCACTTGCGCGGAAACCGGTCACCTCGTTCTATCGACCCTGCACACGAACAGCGCCGCCCAGACGGTGGACCGCATTATCGACGTGTTTCCACCGGGTCAGCAGGAGCAGATTCGCGTGCAGCTTTCAAACAACCTGGAAGCTGTCCTTTGCCAGCAGCTTTTGCCGCGCGCCGGTATGCCGGGCCGCGTCTGCGCAATGGAGATAATGATAGCCAGTGCGGCCGTCCGGAACCTGATCCGGGAAGGCAAAACCCACCAGATAACGTCAATCATACAGACCAGCGGAAACATCGGTATGCAGACGATGGACCAGCATCTGCGCGAGCTATATTGCAAGGGGATCATTACCTACGAAGAGGCGATGCTCCGGGCGATGAACCCGGACGAGTTGAAGAAGATGATCTCCACGACCACCTCGTCGAGGTAGGTAGGGGCGAACCTTGTGTTCGCCCAGGCGACTGAACCAGGCGGACGGTTGCTCCCTCCCATTTAGGGGAGGGCTGGGGTGGGGTTGAGCCTATCCAACCTCTAACTTCTAAATCCGGTGAGGGTGAAGGCTAAGTTGATTGTGTTGTCGGTAGTTTTGGCCGACAACCAACAATTAACAACCGACAACCATGTGAGGTGCCCGAACATGCCAAACTACGCTTATACGGTACGTGACGCAACCGGCCAGGTGATGCAGGGAACGTCAGAGGCTGAGAACGAGACCATCCTGCGGCGCCGGCTCAGCGAACAGGGCTTCGATGTCTCGGAGATCAAACAGACCAAGGCAAGGGCCAAGTCCGCGGCAAGCGGCCTCGGACGTGTTAAGCTCAACGACCTGGCGATCTTCTGCCGTCAGTTCTCCACGATGATCGACGCCGGCGTCTCGCTCGTCCGGTGCCTGGAGGTCTTGGGCGAGCAGACCACCAACCCGAAACTGAAACGTATCATTGCCGACATTCAATCGGAAGTTGAAGCCGGTCAGACGCTGTCTCGCGCTCTGCAGAAATACCCTAACGTGTTCAACAGCCTGTTTATCGGGCTGATCCGCGCGGGTGAAGTCGGTGGAGTGCTGGAGGAAAGCCTTCAGAGACTGTCACAGTTCCTGGAATCGGACCAGAAGCTGCGCCGCAAAGTTAAGTCGGCAATGACCTATCCGACCATCATCGCCGTGGTAGCCGTCGCCATCGTGCTTCTCCTTGTGACGTTCATCCTGCCCAAGTTCATGACGCTGTTCAAGGACTTGGGCGTCGATGAGTTTCCAGCCCCTACTCAGATACTTATGGGATTCAGTAACTTCCTGCTTCAGCAATGGTACTACATGCTGGCCTTCGTGATACTGTTCGTTATCGCGTTCCGCATTTTCATCAGGACTCGCGTCGGGACTCGCATATACGATAGGATAAAACTGCAGGCGCCTGTATTCGGCAAACTCAACCATAAAGTCGCGCTGGCCCGTTTCTCCAGAACGCTCGGCACGCTTCTTGAGAGCGGCGTGCCGATCCTGCAGGCGCTTGAGACCGTGGCCGGGGCCGTGGCGAATCAGATTATCGGCGACGCCATACTCGAGGCCAGAGCGAGAATTCGCGAAGGAGACAAGATCGGCGAGCCGCTGCAGAAGAGCAAGATCTTTCCGCCCATGGTCGTGCAGATGATCTCCATCGGCGAAGAGTCCGGGTCTTTGGACCCAATGCTCTCCAAGATCGCCGACTTCTACGAGGCGGAAGTGGACGCCGCTCTGGAGAGCCTTACCGCCGCGATCGAGCCGGTCATGATCATCTGTCTTGGAGGAGCGGTCGGGTTCATCGTCATCTCCATGTTCCTGCCGCTTGTCGCGGTTGTCAACAAACTAACGGAGGCGGGTGGAGGATAACGTATGCCCTTCTACCTGAGCGCCGCCATCGCATTCATCTATGGGACGGTGGTCGGCAGCTTCCTGAACGTTTGCATTTGGCGTATGCCGAGAGACCAATCCATCATCCGTCCGCCCTCTCACTGCCCCAACTGCGACGGTAAGCTCAGGGCGTGGGAACTCATCCCGCTGTTCAGCTATCTCCTGTTGGGCAGGAAATGCGCCAGATGCGGCGCGCCGATTAGCTGGCGGTACTTCGGCGTCGAGTTGCTCACCGGCCTGTTTTACATTGCGCTGGTTTACTACTACGGCTGGCGGCTGGAGTTCTTCACCTTCGCCCTGTTCGGGTCCGCCCTTATCGCCGCCTTCTTCGTCGATCTGGAGCACTGGATCATACCCGACCAGTTGAATATCTTCGGTATCGTCGTGGGGGTTGCGCACGATCTGGCGGCCCTGGCTCTGATCGAGGTCGGCCACCCGGAGGCCGTGTTCTTCAAACCGGTATTGACCATCCCCGTGCCGTTCACGACGGCATCGTTCCCTATGCTTCAATCGATCGTCGGCATCGTGATCTGCGGAGCGATCTTTTACGCAATTGCCGTTTTCGGCGAGTTGGCGTTCAAGAAGGAGGCAATGGGCGGTGGGGACATAAAACTGGCCGCGGCAATAGGCGCGAACCTGCCGATCAGTCTCGCGCTGCTCTCCTTCTTTGTCGCGGTGGCGCTCGGCAGTGTTATCGGCATAGCGTGGATGCTGGTCATGCGCGCGATGCGCCGCGAGTTCAAAAGCTACGTGCCGTTTGGGCCTATGATGGTCACCGGCGCGTTTGTAGTCATATTCCTGGGCTCGCGGATCATAAGCGCCTACATGGGCTACATGATGCCGAGGTAGGGGCGAACCTTGTGTTCGCCCGGACATAGTACCACTGTGTTCGCTCGGACATAGTACCACTGTGTTCGTCCGGACATAGTACCACTGTGTTCGCCCCCAAACCCCTCTCCCTGGGAGGGAGAGGGCAGGGGTGAGGGTTGAACTGATTGAAACACGATCGGGCGCAATTCCCGAATTGCGCCCGAAACAGAACGACATTTTGATCCTTCGGTAGCAGAGCGGCAGCGTCGCTGCCGAAGGAGGCTATTCTATCCCGCGGGAACGGTCTTATCGACAGACGTTCCGGCCCTCGGCGCGGTCAGTTCCCGCAGCCGGGCGCCGGACCAGAACGGGGGCCTGTAAATGATACGCGCGGCGAATGAAAACAACACGCGGAACGGCTTTTTATCCCGCGGGAACGGCATAGCGCCACTAGCTCTTGGGCATAGGCAAAGCCAGTTCCCGCGGCAGCCTGCGTCGTCGAAACAGAACGGCTTTACCATCCTTGAGCTGCTCACCGTCGTCGCCATCGTGGCCATACTGGTGGCGATGGTATTCCCGCTCTTCAAGTCCGCCAAGCAGAACATCAGAAAGACCGCCTGCATCGCCAACCTGCACACGATCGCCTCCGCCTTGCAGCAGTACAGACTCGATAACAGCGCATATCCCGCTTGCCTCCTGGGCTACTACACGCCGAACCAGCCTATGGATTCGTGCAAGTCCGCGTCGCTCTACCCCGAGTACGTCAGGTCCATCGACGACTTTACGTGCCCGGCGATCAGCTCCGGCAGCGTGGACGACCCGGTCACCGTGACTGTTCCCGCGACCGTCAGCGGCTCATATCTGCCTCCTCCCTGCCGGACGCCTCAGGGTGACACCTGGACTCTGCAGTACTACCGAGGAGACTCATACAGTTGGACTGACTTCACCGGCTCGTCGGGCGGCGCTCTCATAACCTACCTGTTGACCTGGGCGAACACTCAGGACCTGGTAGGCAGCTACACTCTGAGCGATCCGCCGCCCGACCCGGAGAAAGAGCTGCGCGACTTCGGCAGGCAGTTGAGGTTCAAAACACCCGATTCTACAACCGTCGTAACCTGGTGCGCAAACCACAGAACGGGGAGCGATACGATCCTGGTACTGTTCCTGGACGGCAGCGTCGCCTCGTTGGCCCCGGACAAAATGAACCCCGCCGCGGGCAACGTGCTCTGGCGGGTATTGCCCTGAACTTAGCGTCGGACAGGTCAGACCTGTCCGACACGTCCGACTGAGCGTGGAAATGATTGCCCGGTGTTTCGGGAGCTTGCTCCCGAAACCGCCCAAACTACTACCTCCGCGGAGGTTGTTGCATGTATAATGGAATGAGTACTTGCGCGCATCAGGCGCGGACGGGAGCGGGAAAATGAAACGCATAGACCAACAACACGGCTTCTCTCTCTTGGAATTGCTCACGGTCGTAGCGATTATCGCCATACTGGCGGCGGTGCTGTTCCCCATATTCCGGGCGGCGAAAGAGAGAGCCAAGAAAACGGCCTGCGTGACGAATATGCACGCGATAGGCGTAGCGCTGAGCGAGTACAAACTCGACAATAACCGCTACCCCACTTGCCTGCTCGGCTACTACACCGTGGACCAGCCGATAGAATCCTGCACGTCGAGCCTTTACCCGGAATACGTCAAGTCGATTGGCGATTTCACATGCCCATCCCAGGGCGCGGGCGACATCAACTCTCTGCAATCGGTCACCGTTATGGACGCCAATGGCGGCAAAGCCACGGCCGATTACTACTTCGGCGATTCGTACGACTGGACCGACCCGACAGGCATGGGAGACAAGGTGGCCACCTACATGAGAATGTGGGCCCCGCCCGGTACCGATGGCGTTATGAACCCGGGCTTCGTGGGAGCGACGTTCGCGCCCAACACCGACCCGGACGATGCCACGAAGCAGACGAACGACTATATGCGCCAGTTGCGGTTCAAAGATCCTGACGCCACCACCGTGGTTACCTGGTGTATGAACCACAGAGGCGGGGACGACAAAGCGCAGGTCCTTTTCCTGAGCGGCAACGTAGTCGCCGTTCCTATGAAGAAGATGACGCCCTCATCAGGCACGATAACCGGCGAGATCAACGTGCTCTACCGCGCCCTGCCGAAGTGAGGCTTAGTCCAATCTGTTGTATCCGTCTGATCGGTCCGATCCGTCTGACCAGTCCGATGTCCGTGGCAACGTCCTGTGGCGCGCCTGCCGAAGGAAACGTCCATAGCTTGCTTTAGCATGCTTGAACCAGGCAGCGTGAGGCTTTAACCTCACGAATACTCAGGACCGGTCCCGGGAGACCGTCTTTATCCCTCCAGGTATCTTACCTGGAGGGACTCAGGGGTATTACCTATGCTTCGGGACACGCTTTTCGTCCCGAAGCGCGCTCTGCCATCGTGGGGGGCAGTCAAAGAGGAACATTTGCCTTTGTCCTTTAGTCGTACCAATCGGTGTAAGCAAGCCGGCGCGCCGCGGGCGCAACCTGCCCCCTCCCCATTCAGGGGAGGGTTGGGGTGGGGTTAATCCGAGGTCTGAAATCTGAAATCGTAATGACCTTTCCTATCCCTCCAGGTATCTTACCTGGAGGGACTCAGGAGTATTCAGGAGTAAACTGGGGATGACCTCCGGACATCTGCGGGAACGAGCGGGCACTTCCTTGATCGAAGTGCTCGTGGTCATGGTTGTACTAGTGGTCGGCATCCTGGTCGTGCTGCGGTCCTATCCGGCCGGCAACGCCTCCCTCCGTCACGCCGAAAACGTCAGCATAGCAGGCCGTCTCGCCCAGCAGGAAATGGAGTTCTGGAAGAACCACGCCGCCAATCTCCCTGAAGGCGTTCTGGCCCTCCGGGATATCGATGGGGACGGCGTGCTCGACCCCGACCCCTACATGCTCCCAGGCCCTCCGATGAACGACACGAACGCGACCGCCTTTCGCCAGATCGTCGGCGAGGTAACGCGCGTGCCCGTCGGGACATATCTCGACCTGCCCGGCGGAGACGACGTCGCGTCGATTTACGTCCTCGGCTTCAGCCCTATCAGCGCCACTTGGATCAAGGATGATGACGCCCGCGATGTCCCCGGCAACATTAGCGTCTACGGCGGCAATATGCGCGGAATAAGGCTGGATAAAGAGGACGAACCCGATCCCGCGCGCTGGCTCGGTACCCGCTATGCAATAGACTACTCCGCCAGGATGATCTGCTTCCCCCAGATCGCCGTGGGGCAGAAGGTAACTTACAACATCAGCTACTCCTACTACATAAGCGGCGCTCCCGCTCAACTGCGGCAGGTGATAGCGCGGCCCGTGCCTGTTTCGGGCGGGGATCAGTGGATCTCGCTACCGGACGAGAACGGCGGCGATCTCGATCCCAAGGCAGTAATCGACGAGGGCAGCGAGACCGTCGCCAGAGGTTTCAAGTACCTGGCGCTGAACGAGAATTGGAGCATCGATCCCCCTGATCCCTACGAGTACAAGCTGATAGATTCGACGAACCTCCCCTTGGCCGTCGTCGGGATGCTCGCCTTCAACCCCGCCGGTCATTCATACCAGGAGACCACCGAGCAGGGCGCGCGCGCGCTTGAAGCTCATATAACCTACGAATTGCTCAACCCGCAGATAATGCACGAAGATCGGATGGTCCCGCGGTCCGCGCCGTACAAAGTCAAGCTCACTCTGCGCTATATAAAGCAGCGGGGGGAGACGGCCCAGACCGACGGCTCCATCTATCGTGGGCTCGGAGACGGCAAGATGGCCGTCGATTTCGGGTCCGGCCTCGTAGTCCCGGACGTGCTCGTTGTCAACCCCGGGACCGGAGCGAAGATCGATCCCGCTTCCTATTCCATCGACCACAAGACCGGCACGATCGAGTTCCCACCCAACGGCGTCGTAACCGTAATGATGCCGGATCCGAATGAAGAACCAAAGAGCGATAACATCGCCGGCAGAAACCTTCGGTTCTACTATCAGGCGGAAAACGACTGGTCCGTGCAGCTCCACAAGGCGTACGAGCAGTACTCCGAGCGCGCCTACACGGTTCCTTACACCATGATTCATAAGCAATTCATGGTCAGCGGTCCAACGCTCTACTTCAGTCCGTGCGAAGCAGGTAAAACCGTCGCCGTGACTTATAAATGGAACGCCGCCGACCTCAAAACCCAGGCCGGCGAGACGCACCAGATATCGGCGGAAACCGTCCCTCCCGGCTTTTGCTTTATAAACCTGAACCAGGTCCCGGCGGAGATCGTCTCCGTCGTCGGCGTGTCCGTGAAGGCCCGGGCGCTCTGGCGGTCCCGGCAGGACAAGGAACGGTGGCTCCACGTGGACCTGGATTCGTCGCTCACGCGGCTGCCGACGGAACTTTGATATGCGAAACGAACACGGCTTTACCTTAATAGAGATACTGGTCGTAGTCGCGATCACCATACTGCTCTTCGGCCTGCTGTTCACGCCGATGATAGCGGCGCTCAACCTGACGCGCCAGGGCCGGGTCAAGATCGAGGCCCAGGACGCCGCGCGTCTCAACCTGGAGAGGGTCAGCAGGGAACTGTCCGGCGCAATGTTCGTGTACGACAACTCCGCGCCGATCGACGTAGTGCCCCCCGGAGCGACGGCCATGACCGCGACCGTTGCGCTGCCGTACGGCAAGATAGACCTCGTCATGCCGCGGATGATGATGCATTGCGACAATCCCGCCCATCCGTCCGATCAGCCCCGCGACTACGAGCGCGACAGCGACGACCCCAACTGGCCCGGCGAGGAGGCATGGCCGTCTTGCCCGATCTGCAAATCCACCGAAGTCACCGCGAGGCCCGTCCAGCCGATGATGCCCTCGCGGCGTATAGTCCGCTATTTCATCGGGCTGATGGATCCCCAGAAGCCTTACAGCAATAACTTCGAAGACAAGACCGCGCCCTCGCCGGAGAACAACACTTACGTCCTGTACAGGGCCGAGTTCAAGGCATGGTCTGACCCTGAGAACCCAGGCAACGACTTGCTCCCGAAGCGGCTAGATGGCAGCTACCAGCTGAACTATGCCGATTTCTTCTACGATCCGCAGTACTCTGCCGCGTGGAAAAGGATCAGCCGTATCGTCGGTCCGGCCAGGAACGCCAACCTCGTGGTTTTTACGGAAAGCGGAACCGTCGCCACCTCGTCCGTCAGGTTTACCCCCACGGCTGTGGAGAACGACGCGCTCTCGCCCACTTACCTCAACGATACCGATGCCGAGACCCCTACGGCCATCCCGACCGTCTTCCGCGCCGTTAACGGCCACTGGACGCCGGACTACAAAGTGTTTGTATATAGAAGGGATTATGCAAGGAACTTCAGCGCCACCTACTACACCCAGCCCTCCGGCAACGACATGTGGCTGTGGCTCTACAGCGGAACACCCACCGCCGTCTTCAACATAGACGAGTACAGGAGGTCCCGCAACCTCGCGGCGGCTGTCCCCGCGGGCGTGGCGGATGACCAGAAGCTGATGCTCGACGTGGTGGAGAATACCGGCGAGGTGCGCTTCGTCTTTGCCGCTTCAGAGCCGCTTCTGACCACGTATGATATAAATGGGAACGGCGGATACTATCAACTCCCGATTCAGACCAATTGGGGATCCAACGCCCGGATCGTGCCCGGAAGCGAGGAGATCATGGGGCCGGACCAGACCCCCATCCGCTGGCGCGACCAGGACCCGGCCTCTCCGCTGCCGCGAACGGTGCGCTATCAGCGGATACCACTTGCGCTCGGCGGCAGGCCGGGCCTGAACCAGTACAAGATCGACTATGAAACCGGGGAGATTTGGT
Organism: Armatimonadota bacterium; assembly: GCA_030649165.1. Lineage (GTDB taxonomy): Bacteria > Armatimonadota > UBA5829 > UBA5829 > JAUSEB01 > JAUSGG01. The sequence continues at coordinate 45,612 of JAUSGG010000161.1, read as the reverse complement.
TCCCATCCGGTCTCGAAAAACTGCCGGAGGATACGGTCAACTCCGATAACATAACCGTGGCCATAAGCTACAAGTTCCACAACAACGCGCAGGGCGACATCGTCAGGGCGGACTATACGACCAAAAACCTCATCACCGTAACCTTCGGCGTGAGGCTTTTCGATCCCGTCTCCAGAAAGATGTTCGCTACCGAGTTGAGCAACAAATTGCGCGTGCGGAATACGGTGAGGTAACTGTGGTGAACGCTCATTCAACCTTCAACCTTCAACATTCAACTTCCAATCGTCGCGGCCAATCCCTTATCCTCGCCATCGTCATAATGTTCCTGCTCAGCTTCCTCGGAGTCATCTTCATCGCTATGGTCACCCGCAACCTCTTTCGCGCCGGGCGTTCCAGCGAAATGCTCAAGGTCGAGCAGCTCGCGCGCGCCGGCATCGAATACGCGGACATGATGCTCACCCGGAGCGAAGAGGGCGCCGATTGGCGGCCCGAGCCGGAGTTTGCGACTATTGCGGCTCCCGCGGCTCTCTACCCGAACGATCCGGACGGCAAATGGGTCTACCTGCCTCTCAACGAGCGCTTCTCCCGCATCAGCTCGGGCCAGGGCCGGTTCCTGCTGCGCGTGTCATACAACCCGGACCCGCGGGACCCGCTCTCCAAGTACATCAAGATCGAATCCATCGGTCGTATCGGCGCCGTGGACCGGACCGACCCCACCACGATGGCCATCGCGTCCAAGCATTTGCTGCGTTACGAGATGACCGCATACAAGCCCATCGGCGTCACCGACTACTGCCGCTTCGTTACCAACAAGGAAAAACGCGCTACCCAGATCGATCTCGGCTTCCCCGGGTTTGACGTGAAATTCGGAGATCAAGGCAACGGCGCCCCGATCAGGGTAAACGGAAACCTCGTCTGGAATGGCAAGTCGGTCGATATCTATCTGCGGTCAGTGGCCAACACTCCCGCTCGTCCCACAGATCCCGTCCCCCCGCTGCCCATAGATACCGTGGATGTCGCCGGTGAAATCAGTCACGCCGACCTTCCGAGCGGCAGAACCATCGTTAACCTCCACAGAATCGACACTCAACCGGTGGATGCGTCTTTCCCGCCGGACCTCAGTGACGTTCCTCCCAGCACAGGCGCTTTTGACACCTTCTACGGCTTCTACCGCGATGGTTCGGACGACCCCGAACCTCTCCCCAGCAAGCGGCCCCGCGCCATCAGGCGTATCGAGGCCCCGCTGCTCGACCTCTTCCTCCAATCGTCGAAAACCATGCGATACCGCGCGCTCACCCGCAATTCCGGCGAATGGCTCAAGGACGATGGCGGAAACTACACCGGCCTGAATAGCGGGTTCTTCGGCTGGGGGCGCGGACTCTACGTAGACAACTTCAGTGACGTTCAGGGGGAGAGCGAAACCCTTATCGGCGGCAGAACGCTCAGGGCCGACTGGATGAGGGCCAATAATGAGATGTCACCCTATTGGCGCGGCCCCTTCTACGTCCCGCCCGGCGTGCAGATCACTTTTAACGGGGACTTGAAAACAGAGTTCGAAGACACCAACGGCAAGAAATACGAAGATTACTACATAACCCTGACCAGGACCGACGTCGAGCGGGGCGGCGTCAAGCGCGTCTGGCTCGACCCGAAAGGAAATCCGCGGCCCGGCTGGGGCCAGACCATCAACATGCCCTACCCCGCCAACGGCGTCATATTCGCCGAGGGCAACATACGCATCAAGGGCATGCTGCCTCCTGAGAAACACGCCTACCCGCCCCATGATAACCGCCACGACGCGCAGTTGACCATCGTGTCCGGCGCGACCATTTATATCGAAGGCAATATTCTGAAGTATCGCGACCCAAGGAGGAGCCGGGACGTCCGCCTGAACCCGGACCCGACATGTGCGATCTCGCTGCTCGCTGAGGATTATGTCTGCATCAATACTACCCAATTTGTCAGCCTGCTGACAGAGACCGGGCCCACCTCCATAGGATCTGATCCGCAAACGGGCGAGCCGCCGTTCCACCTGATAGTCACGCCTGAGCCGTCCAGCAACTTCCGCTGCGCGTTTTCCTTCGGTCCGGCGGACTACTTGCTCGGAACCAGTTTCAGCCCGTTCCTCTGCGTTCGCCACGCTGGGCAGTACGGCAGTTCATATATCAACCTCTGGGTCAACCGCGGCGATGATATCAACGTGAATTACGGCCTGTACAACAATTACCCAATAGGCGCGCCGCCGCCGCCGTGGCCGAGCTGGGTGTACGGGCTCGCCGATCCTTTGCAGGGAGGGCCGCCCGGTGTCGGCATCGGGACGGTCTTCGAGCACAATGTCTTCAGGCTCGATATGGCCGCCGCGGGAGTTGACGCCCCCGTGGGTCTCCTCACGCCTGACGCGGGCTATATGAACCTTATGGAACTCGGGCTGGACCAGACCAGCATCGCGCGGAACAACTATCTGCTGTCCGGGTTCGTCATTCAGCCGATGGACATCGTTATCGAGGCGATTATCTACGCTCAGAACAAGTCATTCTTCGTTATCCCCGGACCCTGGTTTAACCCGAATCCCGACGACACGCCGGAGAACTTCACGAGCCCGAGCCGCGGCTACAGGCCCCTCGGCACAAGAGACGAGTTCCCGTACTTCGGCGATCCTTTGGACATAAAGATAACGCTCAACGGCGCCGTAACCGAGAACCTGCCCGCCTCTGCCGGCGACGTAAGCGAGTGGGCGTCGAAATGGTGCGGCATTCCGGAGAAGTACGGCAGCTCCAGCACGGGGACCAAGCACCCCGGCCAGGGGATCAGTTTCATGTACGACGAGATAATCGGCTGCCCGCGCGATCCCGACACAAACCTGTATTTGCGAGTGGACGGCTACGGCCGCGCGCTGCCCATAACGCCCAACCTGCCCGTCAGCCCAACCCTCATCTTCTACGGCCAACCGGTCTGAGGGCAGTGAACAGTGAACAGTGAGCAGTGAGCAGTGAGCAGTGAGCGGTGAGCGGTGAGCAGTGGAGAATAGAGAGAATCGAGGGCACAACCGACTTCCAACCTCTAAACCGGGCTGGGCTGGGGTCTGAGCAGAACGAATCGACTAAACCGAGGGCAACCCCCTCTCCCTGGAAGGGAGAGGGCTGGGGTGAGGGTTGAACTTATCTCGCTGAAATCTGCAATTGGAAATTTGAAAATCTAAAATCTGAAATCAGAGTGAGTCCCGCTATGGTCAAACGACTGACAATCATATTCCTAACAGCAAGCATCGCCGCTGCCGGCGCCTCCCCCGCCTGCGCCGGCAGCTTCCTTTACTCCAGCTCCAAGCGCGAGATCAAAGCCGGCGTCCTCGTGCTGCCCGGCGTCACGCCGGACCCCGACTTCGGGGGCGCTATGATGCAGATAGCGCCGTATCCGTTCGTCTTCTTCATTATGGACCAGCGGTACGACCTTAAACCCCGCGGCTGGGAATTCGTCAACCCACTGTCCACATCGAGCTTCAAGAACTGCTCGGCGTACTGGAAGGTCAGCCTCCGCCGCACCGTCCTGGACAATCTCCTGAAGTTCGACCTGCTCTACCTTTGCGCCAACGTCGGCATGGCTTTCACCACGGAAGACCTTCTCAAGCTGCGGAATTTCGTGGACGCGGGCGGCGTTCTGTGGATCGACCGGCCCGTGGGCGGCATTACCCAGCCTTTCGGCGGATCGTTCTTCATACGGGGCTTCGATTTCTTCACCGGCGGTGGGTCGCCTCCGGCCGGCGTGATGTCCCGCCACCATCCTCTGCTCTCGGCTCCCTACTGGGTGACCGAAGGAGAGATAAACGTGCTTGGCGCGGCGCGCCTCCAGGGCTGCTATCTGCAAGTCGGAGCGATAGCCGGCAATGGCGGCGCCGCCGAGCCCACCGTCCTATTGCCGATCGTGAAGAATATCCCCGACAGCGGCGATCCGGGTAATAAGTTCGCCTACGTCGCGGGAGCGCACTACGGCAGCGGCGCGATTGTGGCCACGGCCGGGGGTATCGGCGAGGCTATCAGCGTCGGCGTCGGCGCCCCGGGCTCTGGATGTATGGACACGACGAACCGGAACGTGCGAGACGGGCTCGCCTACGCCCCCGCGGGCGACCTCAAACTCGCCTACAACATCTGCAACTGGTCGGCTTCGTGGATGACCTTCCGCAAAGACGTCCGGCGCGCCGCGGGCTCCATCGAGGATTTGGGCGGCGCTATGATCGAGCGGTGGAAGATGCTGGGCAGCCCACCGGACTTCGAAACCAGCGCGGTGTTGTATAAGAATGTCTTCTTCTACGCCGACGGCCGCGGCACGGTATACGCCCTGGACGCCGTGCCCGGCGAAGACCTCGACGGAGACGGCAATCCTGACGATGGTGTGCCCGATAACGCCAGCGATCCCTTTGACACAATCTGGACGGCCCCAGCCGGGGCCCCAGCCGGGGGGCCATGTTCGGCGCCGATGGTGGCCGAAGTGAGGCTGGAGGGCGGAGACTCCTTCGAGATAGTGGCTGTGCAGAGCCGCGACGGCTGGGTGCGCGCGTGGCAGGCGTTTCCCACAGTACCGCCCGGTATTCTTGGCCGTGTACCCGTCCAAATAGCGCCGCGGTCCTCGGATTTTCCAGCCTGGCCCACTCCGTTGCCGCCGTCAGGCTCGAAGGAACCTCCGCATCCGCTGGCTTTCCACAACGGCTGGATATACCAGGCCGGAGTGGACGGCGTATTCCGTGGTTACAGTCCTGCCGGCCCGTCCTGGGTATGCCCGAACGTTATAGGCAGTCTGCCCGGGTCTACAACCTACGCGTTTAAGTCCGCCCCCGTCATCGGGACCATCGAGAACGACGATAACGGCGCCGTCATCGATGTCGCTTTCATTGCCGGAAAAGCGATGCCCCACGACCAGAACGGCAATCAAACAGGCGGTCCGAATGACCATATTCTGGCGCTCGGCCTGGCCATCAAGAACGAACGTCTGCGGGCCCCCAGCACGTTCGGGTCGGGAACCAACACGCTCGGCTACTACGACACGATGTTCAGAGGACGCAGGATCTTTGACGCCGGGGGAGACACGACCAATCCGGACTATCCCCAGGTATGGGCGACGGACTCGGACGGCGTCCCCATTCCCGGCGGTGGCATAAATTGGCCGCCCGCCAATCCACCGACGGACGGATCGCCTAACCAGCCCGGAGTCGGCTGCTTCGCCGTAACCAAGCTATCGGGGACCGCGCCCCCGCCGACGGACTGGATTCTCTACGCCAACTACCGGCTCGATTTTCCCGCTCCCGGTAATGGAGCCAGCCCGAACATTGATTTTTATACCCTGAGACCCGAATTCACATTGATTCCAGGCGCTCCCGGCGGCATGACGCTTGACGGCGCACCCGCGCTGGGCCGCGACGGGCTGGTCTACCTCTGCGCTCAACGTCCGCCCGGCGGCCTGAATGTCGGCGAGGTCCAGTCCATCCAGCTCGGATACGCCGGAAACACCGCCAATTCCCACTGGGACCTCAAATGGCGTTACCCGTTGCACGCCGGGACTAACGAGGGCGTTATGTCGCACCCGGGAGTGGTCCTCGATCATACCCGGGACCTCATCGGTCCCGGTACGCCCGCTTCGCCTGTCGGATACGCCATCCGCGGGCTCCAGCCTTCGCCCTCGCCCGCCCTTGCGGGTGGCAAGTTGTTCGTAACCGCGTGGTCGGACGGCAAGAACCTCCCCTTCTCGAATGGCGCGCTGCTCTGCTTCAAGGCCAAACCGGACATGGTCATCCGGATTCACGAGCCGCTTACGGACCAGAACACCCGGCGCAAGCGCGATGTCCGGATTTGGCAGCCCGACCCGCTCTTTGCGCCCAGCGCCAACCTGTCGCTCCCGAACGACGCCGCGCGTGTGCCGTCCCAGATGATCGACTACGACCGTGGGACCATTTCCATACCCGACTTCTCGACCCTTACACCACAATCCAGCGGCTTCGCGAGGTGTCCCATAACTCCCGCTCTGCCGGTTATAGTGTTTGTGGACGGCGTGCAGCTTCCATCGTCCCAGGTGGACCTCGGCCAGTGGAACAACCTGCTCTGGTATATGGCGCCCTATCACAACGATATTATCGACGGCATCAAACCTTGCGGCGGGATACACGCGCCGCCCGTAGTCGTCGGCGATTACGTCTACTTCCAATGCGATGACGGCTACATCTTCTCCGTTGACGTTGAAACTGGCGTTACGAACGGCGGCCAGGTCTTCTCCGTGCCGCCGATGTACGCTGCCTCTGACCAGAGCCTGACCAAGCACGTCAGATGGAACGAACCCATCGGCGGGCCGACGCAGCGCGCGAGCGGCCCGACAAGGGCTTCGATTGCCGCCGCGAACGGCCTTATGGGCGTGGTGGCGGCGGACGGCATCCACGGCTTCGACAACCCGCTGACCCTCGTAGCCGATAACCGCAGGCTGGTCGAGCTGGATGGTGGGGGCAAAGTCACCTGGACCGTCGAATCCATCAGCAAGCCCACCACCACCTCCAGCGGCAGTCAGCTAATGGAATTGCAGACCATAAACCGTCCCGCGATGGCGAAGATCATGAACTCCGGCGACTATATCGTGGCCGACACCGGCAACAACCAGATTCTGCGTATCGACAGGTCGGGCAACGTTACCTGGTGGATGACGAGCTTTTCGGACCCCCAGGGCCTTCTGCGGCCCGGAGATCCTCTCCAGCTCAACGGACCGACCGACGTCTACGCCTGGGCAGGGATGGAGAAGATCGGAGGCGATACCTTCTCCGTCCTCCATCACCTTGTCGCCGACGGCGGCAACCACAGGATAGTCGATATCGTGGATAAATACGACGCGACGGGCGCGCTCGTGCCTCCCGGTCAGCAGCTCAACTGGGTCAGCCATACCCTCGAACTCGGCAAACGCTACGAGTTCCGCAACGTTCAGCTATGGGCGCATCCGGCAGATATGGGCAGGCAGTTCGTCCTCGCCGCCATTTCCAACTACAGCATCTTCGACTCGCCATACCAGACGCAGACGCAGCAGACCGGCGGCTCCGTCGCCCTCTTGGACTACAGGACCGTGGACCCCAACGATTTCTCGGTGGCTATGAAAACCGGGGACATCGTGAAGAATGTCCCCGGCGGCGCCGGGCTTTATACAGCGATAACCGGTCTGGGACCGACGAACTCCGAGCCTCTGGCCGGTCTCCGATATCTCCATCGCTCCTATACGGGGGTAGCCGCTGACCCCTGGCACGATCTCGTGTGCACGTCGAGCGGCGTCTACGAGGTCAGAAGCGATGCCGGTATTGCTAGGACGTGGCTCACGTCGGAGCAGTACAGAAGACTCCCCAGAAGCGCCGACGGCGACCAGGGGATCGCTAACGTGAACGCCCCGCTGATCGCCACCAGCGCGAAAATAGTCGGCGCGGACCGGATTCTTATCTCCAACGGCTACAGCGGCCCCACCCAGCCCAGCCCGCCCTTCCTCGGCATGGAGTTCTCCGGCGAGGTCTTCGAGGTGCAGAACGACTCAAACGGCCTTCAGATAATGTGGTACGCGCCCAGAATCCGCGCCACCCAAGTATCGCCGGCGCCGGAGTTCATTCTCAAGCAGGTGACCGAAAACGGCGGCAACCTCGAACAACCCTCCTGCGTAGACAGGATTCAGTAGAGTGGTTTGTAGTTAGTCGCCAGTATAATGGCCCCGGTACCGCAAACCGGGGCCATCACCGTTCACTGCTCACTGCTCACCGCTCACTGCTCCCGTTGTTTCGGGATTTGAGGGTTGGGCTTCAAACTCGTGTGGTTACGGCACAACCTTGCATCCCAACCTGGAAATCCCGAAACCGGGCGCTTGCCTAGGAATCCCGACTTGGCCCTCGGCTTGTCACTAAAAGTGAAAACAGCCGCCAGTTGGCTGACGGCTGATAGCTGAAAGCTACTTTCGAAGGAGCGAAGCGAAGAATCCAACCACCGTCCGTTCCTTCGGCAACTCCCTGCCGAAGCCTCGTCAGCCACGAAACAACGCCACGAAGGAATTCCCGGCGGTTACTACTAACCCAACAAGCAGAGGTGCGCCTATGAGCGCAGGACTTACCACCCTTATCTGCTCTGTTGTCTATGTCGGTCTATGGGCCGTGGCGGCCGTGGTCACCATGCGGGACATGAACCCGCTCCTTGCCCTTCCGCCGCTTTCCGGCGCCTTCGCCGCGCTCTCGTACTTGCCAAGGAATCTCCGCAAGATACGCGACCGGTACAGGGCAGTCATGGACGCTGGTGATGTGGACGCCCTGGTCCGAGTGGAGCGCGTCGGGAATGCGGTGGCGAGCCTCGTCGGCGCTGTAGGGGTGTGGGCCGTCGTCGTCAGGCCCACGCCGTGGATCTCTCATCGCATTCTTGCAATCACAAGCCCCGACGCTCCTTTCTATTACGCGCAGTACTCTGCGTTGTCCACCCTACTACTTGCCGTTGGCTCTATCGCCGCTTCTATCCTGATCTCTAACGTTCTGGTTCCTCGACTCGCCGGGCCCCGCCGCGACCTCTGGCGCCGGCACGCCGGCACAATGACGCGCAAAGCTGTTACGTGGGCGAGCTCCGTGATTCTCGTCATATCACTGGCGGCTCTGCCGGTCTTTCTGGCTGCGGGGGCCTCAGTGACCGAAAAAGGGATCGTTCTGCACAAGCTCTGGCACAGTCAGCCTTCATTCCACGGCTGGAACGACGTGCGCAAGGTCGGCGTTTCGGACGGCCATGACGGATTCTATGTGGAGTTCACCGACGGTTCCGTTTGGACACCCCGGTATTCCCTCTGGGATCCCAGATCCCATCCCTACGACATCGTGGACTACGTTGCCAAGCGCACCAAGAGGCAGATTGAATACGAATAGCATCCTCGGTAGAAGGTTCGAATCGGCCCCGACCGGAGGCGAATGCGGCGAGGGTGGTCAAGTCAGCCTGAACGACACGCGCCTCTCTCGCTCACCGCTCACTGTTCACTGCTCACTGCTCACTGTTCACTGCTCACTGCTCACTGCCCACTGTTCACTGCCCACTGCTCCCCGCTCACAGTCCCCTTCCCACAATCCTCCAATACGCCTCTTTATACTTCTCGCTCGTTCGCCTGACCACTTCCTCCGGCAGCTCCGGCCCCGGATAAGTCTTGTCCCAATCGAGCGTTTCCAGGTAGTCCCTGACGTACTGCTTGTCGAAGCTGGGCTGAGGTCCGCCGGGGGTATAGAGTTCGACGTCCCAGAACCGTGAGGAGTCCGGCGTCAGTACCTCGTCGATCAGGATCAGTTTACCGTCCTTCGCGCCGAACTCGAACTTCGTGTCGGAGATGATGATACCCCTCGACGCCGCGTACTCCGAAGCCTTTCTGTAGATGCTTATGCTCTTGCCCGCCAGCTCGTCGGCCATGTCATTCCCGACAAGCTCCCTTGCGCGATCCAGACTGATATTCACGTCGTGGCCGCTCAACTCTTTGGTCGCGGGCATGAAAAACGGCGCCGGCAGCTTGTCCGACTCGCGTAGAATCGCGGACAGCGCGACCCCGTGCAGCACTACCATCTTCGCGTCCGGCGTTTGCGACTTCAACTGCGAGAACTCCTTCCACGCCGATCCCGACAGATAGCCTCGCACGACGCACTCTATCGGAGCCGGCTTGGCCTTCCTGACGATCATAGACCGCCCTTCCAGCGTCTCACGGTACTTGCCCGCGTCCGCCACTCCGGCCTGACTCAGCCTCTCCACGATTTCGTCCGCGTCCGCCGTAATAAGATGGTTCTCCGTGATGCCCTTCGTCAGCTCGAACCAGAACAGAGAAAGCTGTGTCAGCACCCTGCCCTTGTCGGGAATCCCGTTCGGCAGCACTACGTCGAACGCGGAAATCCGATCGGATGCCACCAGCAGCAGGTTCTCGCCCAGGTCGTAAACGTCCCTTACTTTGCCGGTGATGTGTTTGTTGAGTCCGGGAATGTTTGTGGTAGTTACGATCATTCCAGTCCAATCTCCTTCACGACGGTTTTGAGATCAGCCGGCAGAGTCGCGTATGCCGGAGCGTATTTGATGGCCCTGTCCGGGTCCTTCAAACCGTGGCCTGTCAACACGCAGGCGATTGTGGCGGGTCCTTTGAAGAACCCCGCCTGCGCCAACTTGCGCGCGCCCGCGACCGAAGCCGCCGAAGCCGGCTCGCAGAACACGCCCTCCAGCCGCGCCAGCATCGAATAGGCCTCCAGGATTTCGTCGTCCGTCACGATGTCTATCACGCCCCCCGACTCGTCGCGCGCCGCCACCGCGGTCTTCCAGCTTGCCGGGTTGCCTATGCGGATCGCCGTCGCTATAGTCTGCGGGTTCGCCACCGGCTTGCCGAGCACTATGGGCGCCGCCCCGGCGGCCTGGAAGCCGATCATCTTCGGCAGCCTCGAAATCCGTCCCGCCTGATAATACGCTTTGTAGCCGGCCCAGTACGCCGTTATGTTCCCCGCGTTGCCGACCGGTATGGCGTGATAGTCCGGAGGACCGCCCAGCGTGTCGCAAATCTCGAACGCGCCGGTCTTCTGTCCCTCGATCCGGTAAGGGTTCAACGAGTTCACCAGCGTTATCTTGTAGCTCTTCGTTATGTCGAGCACGAGGTTCAGCGCGTCGTCGAAATTGCCCTCCAGGGCGATCACCTTCGCGCCGTGCATCATGGACTGCGACAGCTTGCCCAGCGCGACCTCCCCCTTGGGCAGCAGGACGGCGCACTTCAGGCCGGCCCTGGCGGCGTACGCCGCGGCGGAGGCCGCCGTGTTCCCCGTGGAGGCGCAGATCACCGCCTGCGACCCCTCCTCCACCGCCTTGGTTATGGCCATCGTCATCCCGCGGTCCTTGAACGACCCTGTCGGGTTCAGCCCCTCGTACTTCAGGTAGATCGTCAAATTCCCGCCGATCGCCTCGGAAAGCCTGTCCGCCCGTATCAGCGGCGTATCACCCTCCAGCAGCGTCACAACAGGCGTCTCCGCCGAAACCGGCAAAAACTCCCGATACCGCTCAATAATCCCAATCCTGCCGCAACTCTTCCGCATTTCCACTATCGCCATACCTCAGACTCCTTATGAAACCGCCGATGAACGCGGATAAACGCAGATTCAGAAATGGTTGACCAGGCGCTTGACGTTCACTCTCGGCTGCCCGAAATTGATCAGCAATAACACTTGCAGTTCCGTTGCTCTGAGGTAATTCATGCACTGCGCGAAATGCACGTCGTCCAACGCCTTCACCGCTTTTAGCTCAACGAGAACCGACTTTTCCACTAACAAATCACAAACATACTCACCCACTACCCGCCCGTCGTAACGAACTACTATTTCCTTCTGTTGCTCGACCTTGAGGCCAGCTTTCATCAACTCATGCGCAAGAGCATTCTCGTAAACCTTTTCCAGGAAACCACAGCCCAGCGCATTACTGACTGTATGCGAGCAGCCAATGACTCTCTCTGTTATCTCATCCAATCTGCGTTGATCTGCGTTCATCGGCGGTTTCATTGCAGTTCAGTCTTCCACGCGTATCCAGTTACTCACCTGCGCTACCACCGGGAGCTTTGCTATGGCGTCAAGAGCGGTGCGGAAGTTCAGCTCTCTTACTTCATGCGTAATCCACACGATTTCAGCCTCACCATTTTCACCGCGGCCCTTCTGCAACACCGATGCAATGCTTACCTCGTTTTCGCCGAATATGCTCGCAATCCCCGCCAGCACTCCCGGCTGGTCCGCCGTCTGCATACGAATGTAGTACTTGGCGATCACGTCGTCCATGCTCAGCGCGGCCTTATCCTCGAAGCACGTGCAGCAAATCCGCCCCGTGGCCCCGCAGTTTATGTCCCGCGCCACGTCGATGATGTCTCCCACCACCGCGCTGCCCGCCGCCATCGGACCCGCCCCCTGACCGTAGAACATCACGTCCCCGACCGCGTCGCCCCTGACGAAGATGCCGTTGTACACGTCATTCACGGACGCCAGCGGATGCGACTGCGGCAGAAACGCCGGGTGGACCCTTATCTCCATCGAGCCGTTATGCTGCTTTGCGATCGCCAGCAGCTTCACGCAGTAGCCAAGCTCCCGCGCGTACGACATATCGCGCTCTGAGAGCTTTGTTATCCCCTCGCGATACACCTCCTGGACGTTCACCCTGCTGTTGAACGCGATCGACGCCAGGATAGCTATCTTGTACGCCGCGTCGTGGCCCTCCACATCGTTCGTCGGATCGGCCTCCGCGTAGCCCAGGCTCTGCGCCTGCGCCAGGACCTCGCCGAAATCCCTTCCCTCCTGGGCCATTTTCGTGAGGATGAAGTTCGTGGTCCCGTTGACTATGCCGATGATTTCCTCGATCCGGTTGCCCGCGAGGCAAATCTTCAGGGGCCGGATTATCGGAATTCCCCCGCCCACGCTCGCCTCAAAAAAGAAGTCCTGCTTTCTCTTACCGGCCTCTAACAGCAGCCCGTGTCCTTCGCGAGCGATAAGCTCTTTGTTTGCGGACACGATCTGCTTGCCGTTCTTGATTGCGTCCAGTATGAACTTGCCGGCCGGGTTCACGCCGCCGATCAGCTCGACCACAATGTCGATCTCCGGGTCGTTGATAATCTGATATGCGTCCGTGGTCAAAATAGCGGGGTCGTACTGAACCGGACGCTTGCGCTCGATGTCGATGTCCGCGATGCGCTTGACGCAAATACTGGAGCCCACCTTCAGCTCAATCGCGTCCTTGTTCTCCTGCAGTATCTTCAGCGCGCCGCAGCCCACTGTCCCGAATCCGATTATTCCGATGTTGATTGTTGGTTTCATCGTCACAAGTCCACCGATGTCGTCCCCCCTCCTTTTAGGAGGGGGCTAGGGGGAGGTCACTGTTCACTGTTTACTGCTCACTGTCACTGCTCACCGTTCACTGTTCACTGCTCACTGCTCACTGACCCGTATCCGCACCAACGGGTCCCCCTGATGCGCCAGCTTGCCGTTCTGGCCGGGCATCTCGACCACCACGCCGGCGACCTCCGAGGGTATCTCGCTGAAAACTTTCATCGCTTCAATGAGTCCCACGGTCTGCCCCACCTCTACCTGGTCACCGACTTCCACGAAACTGGGAGTGTCGGGAGATGAAGACCGATAGAACACGCCGACCATCGGCGCTTCGATGGTCACGACGTCGCCCTGCTCCTCGACCTCCGCGGACTCTTCCTCCTGCTCCTCTTGAGCGGCGGGTACCGCGGCGTGAGCTGTCACAGTCGGGGGGGGCTCGGATGAGGGGACTGGCGCGACTATGCCTTTTACGACGATCGACACGCCGCCTTCCTCTATCGCCAACTCGGCAAGCCCGTACTTCTCGACAAGCTTGACCAGTTCTTTCACCTGCTGGAGATCGATCTCGATCCCGCTCACAACATCGCCTCCGGGCGCAAAAAACAGAAGGACACTTGCGGGTCCTTCTGCAGCGGCAACTGACCATCCTGAAGTCACGGGTAGTATAGCATCCGCGCGTTTTGAGTGTCAAATGCTCGGATGTTGGCTGACCCGTCCGACAGGTCGGAACGCCCCCGCGCAATCCGAGCAGGAGGTGTAGGATTGACGTCGAAGGATAAAATACAATGGAACTGCATCGAATTGCAGCATTTCCGGAGGCAACAATGGATCTTACTAAGCAATTCCCTCGCGCCGGCGAGCAAATGCTGGCCGGTTACCCGTGGTTACCGCGCATGATAGACAAGTGCCGCGCGTATACCGAAGGGTCTCTCGGCGATTACATCTTCCCCTGTCCCATAGATATGCAGGTTCTCACCGAATTGGACGTGACTGAGGACGAATTCGAAGCAGCCGTAAGAGGAACTGAAACGGATGTGGAGGTTTTGGAGAGATTGGGCATACCTGAGGAAAATCCGGACCCCGCCGTTGCGGCATGGACAAGAGAGTTCATCGAGAACCGCGGCAACAGCCTCCGCCACCAGGCGGAGGAAGAGGGCCGGGTCTAGCAGCCAATGGATAAACTCGAAACGCCCGTAGGAGAGGTTTCCAAACCCCGATATGCCGGGCGTGGAATCGGCGATTGGAATCGCCTCCTACGTGGCTCCGGTGACTTTATCCGACGGCTGCTAGGGGAGCGATGAGGTATGAGGCCGTCAAGCCCTCCGCGCCGGCCAACCGGTTGCGGCCTCCCGCGGGAACTGACTTCGACGATAACCGATGAGTTGGTTGTGTGAGGCCGTTCCCGCGGGATAGGGGCGCGGCCCGGCACATAGGTAGGCCGTCCCCCCTCCTCTGAGGAGGGGGTTAAGGGGGAGGTCCAGGGATGAGTCGGACGTGCGGGCGCGATCGAAAGGGAACCCCCTCTCCCTGGAAGGGAGAGGGTTGGGGTGAGGGTTGAAGTGACCTTGCTGACAGCTCGTAGCTGCCTTCCGGCTTACCTCTCGCTCGAGCGCCGCTGCATCTCTGTCAACGTCCGTTCCAGCCGCCGCAGTTCCTCGCCGTACGCCGCCCAGTCTCCTCTTCGCTGCGCCTCTTGTGCCTTCTTGAAATGGTCCGCGGCTTGGCGCACAAGCGTCCTCGTATCCGCGGGCGGGGCCGGAGCAGCAGGCTCCGGGACGGGGGCCCTCGCCCCCGCGACGGGAGCTCTGGGCGCCGCGGCGGGAGGCGCGGGGCCTCCTATCACCCTGGCGATGGCTTCGTCAAGCGTAGGTTCCATCGCGATCTTATCGCCCAGCGCCACAATTACCCGCGTGAACTGCGGAATCCTGGCGCCGGTCGTGGCTTCCAGGTACAGCGGCTGAACGTACATGATGGCTTTCTCGATCGGTATGGCCAGCATATTGCCCAGGATCACGGTCGAGCCCCCCTGCCGCCACAGGCTCAGCTCTTTGGATATCGCCGGGTCAACGTTTATCCGGCTCTCCACCTGGTTGGGACCGTAGGCGAGCCGTCCCTGGCCAAAGGTGTAAACCAGGAGGTCGCCGTAGTCGTCCGGATCGCATTTCGCGCAAATCCAGGCGACCATGTTCTCCTTTCCCGCTCTTTTCGAGGGCCGCAGCAGGATGAACTCTTCGTTTTTCGCGCCAGGCAGGCGCATTATCAGGTAATACGGGTCAACGCGCCGGCTTCCTAATACCTCCTTGTTCCCGCCCATTTCCATCCACTCGGGCCTCTCCCAGAGGTCCGACTTCTGGAAGAAGACTGCCGGATCGGTCATGTGGTAGACGTTGTACACCTCGGCCTGCACGCTGAAAAGATCTTCCGGATATCGCACGTGCACGCGCACTTCCCGCGGCATTCGGGAAAACGGCTTGAACACGCCTTTGAAAGCCCTGGCATACGTCTGGATGATGGGATCTCTATCGTCGTAGTACGCGTGGACATCGCCGGTGTAGGCGTCCACCGTTATCTTGACGGAGTTCCTGATGTAGTTGAACGAGTCCATAAAAGGAGTATAGTTGAACTGTATCTCTGACTGCTGCGAGTACGGAACCTGGCTGGACGTAGTGTAAGCGTCCTGTATCCAGAACATGCGGCCATTGGAAAGGACCAGGTAAGGGTCGTTATCGAACCGCAGGAAAGGGAACAACTTGCTTACGCGTTCGCTGATGGCGCGTCTGAACAACAGGCGGCTGTCGCGCGTGATGTTGGGAGTGATCAGCATATTGACGTCGCCAAGCCGCGTGGAGAACAGCAGCTTCCTCCAATAACTTCCGATACGGATTCCGCGGTCCGCCTGGTAGTCCGTTTCGATCATGGCGTCCTTCGACGTATACTTGACGCTCGGCGGCTTGGTCTTGACAAGCGCGTAACTGTCGGTCAGCTCGCCAAAGTAGACGGCCGGCTCCCTGACCTTGAGGTCCACGCTCGAAATCGGAGGAATGTCCTTGATGAAATAGACGGGCAGCCCCTGCGGGCTTACCTCATTGACGGGACTCATTACCACGCCGTAGCCGTGCGTGTATACCAGGTGGAGGTTGAGCCATACCTTGGCCTGGTCCGGCAGACTTTGCTGCTCCAACTCCCTGGCGGACAGCATCACCTGGCGATACTCGCCGTTGATGGTATACCGGTCGATGTCCACGTCGTTGAACTTATAGTACTGCTGCAACTCCTGCATTTGCTCGTAGTCGCTCTGCAGCGGTTTGTAGTCCCACAGGCGCACGTTTCGTATCGTAGGCTGGTTGGCGGCGATCTCCGCGGCGGACAGCGTGTCCGCGGCGGGATAGCTGCGCGTCTCGATGTTCGTGAGTCCATAAGCGCGGCGCGTGCCATCGATTCCGTAGGTGATGAACCTGCGCTCCGTGTCCAGCGGGTTCGGCTTCACCACAAACTGTTGAAGCGCGCCCGGATAGGCTACGCCGAGCGCGAACGAGACGACAAGTACTCCGATCAGCCCCCCGGCGGCAAGCCATATTCCGCGCCGGGGAATATTGACCAGGGTCAAGAGAGCGGCCAACACGCACGCAGCCATCAGCACGTACAGCGCCGGCAGCCTCCCGTGGATATCCGCGTATCCCGGCCCCGGGATCAACGTGCTGTCGGTGAGCAGAAGTCCGTACCTGTCCAGCCAATATCCCCAGGCCCGCAGCAGAAACAACAGAGCTATGATCGTGAAGACGTGCGCCTTGACGCGCGGGGCAAACCGCGGGATATTCGCCAGAAACTCTATGGCGCGTCCCATATAGTACAGGGCCACCACGGCGGCGCCGCTGACGAAGAGCGCGAAGAACAGCCAGCCGTATATGTAGCGCAAGAACGGAAGCTTGAAAACGTAGAACCCCAGGTCGCGGTGGAAAATCGGGTCCGGCTGCCCGCCGAACGCGCCGCCGTACACGAAACGGAGGAGGTCGTCCCAGCGGCTGGTTGCCGCAAGCCCGGCCATTATCGACAGCACAATCGCGGCGAGGGTGATGAGCGCGCCGAGCCCGCGCCTGGCGTATATGGCCAGACGCTCCCTCAGCTCGTCGGCGTACACCAGCCGCTCGGTCGGAAACGGCGCGATTCTTCGGGCCAGTCGCAAGTTCGTAAACACGATGACAAAGAACGCGGCCGCACTCGCCAGGAACAAGGCGAGCTTGATCCAGAGCGTTCGGCTGAATATCGCGGCGAAGCCGACGTCCTGGAACCACAGCCAGTCGGTGTACAGCCGCAAGAGGGTTCCGCCGAACAAGAACAGCACGACGGCCACGGCCAAAACTATTTTCCAAAAATATCTTCCCACGCTCAGCGCCTCCAATCGAAAGGTTCTTAACCGGGGATGTATTGCCGGCTCGCTAGATTATACCACGAAGCGGGCAAACGCAAAAACGGTTGTTGGCAAGAGTTCAGAAATGGAGAGAACTTTCACCCTCACCCCGTTCGCTACGCTCAGGGCAGGCTCTAACCCTCTCCCTCAAGGGAGAGGGGATTACGCTCGTGTTTTCCCAAAGGGTGAGCAGCGCGGAGAGTCGTACCGACCATTCCTGAACTGTTACGGTTGTTGGTTGACGGTTTGCAGGCCCGTTTGAACCCCTGAAACGCTGAAGCGGATGATCTCGCTGAATCGCCCGCGGCCGGCATCTGATGCGGTTTACCGTTCACTGTTCACTGTTCACTCCATCGGACGGTTTCCGCGCGGTTTTGCGCTGTTTCGCCGGAGTTACGGGCAAAGACAGGGCAGTTATGCGCATGTTTCCGCGAATTTCGGTACGTTTTCCGCCGGTTTTACCTACAATGTCGAATACCCCGGTTCCGGTCGTCGCTTTGTCGCAAATTGCGCAGTGGCCGAAATTGCCGGAATTTGCCGATTTTCGGGCCGCTGGAAAAACCGCGGCCCGTACACGCTCGTGATCGCCCCAAAATGGGGGTTTTTTGTCTCCCATGTACATGCCCAGCCAGGGGGCATTTTCGCATCAGTACCTTAGGTATATTTTCGAGAATTCTTTGTGGTGAACAGGTGTTCGGGTATGACGGGGGCCCGGGGGAGTCGAAGGAGTCGGACGAATCCGACGGGCTGGGTGAACCGGATGTGGGCGAGGGGATTGGGGGCTGGTATCTGGTATAATGGTGTGTGTGTAGTCCGAATATGAAGCGGGCGGGCAGAGAGTTTACGTGGAGGAACATTTGACCGAGCGAGCAAGTCGAATTATTGAGTTCGGCGCGGTTGGAAGACGCCGCGTCTGTTGGAAGCGCCACCAATCCTCTCATTCGGGCGACGCCATGAGATTGAACACAAGTAAACGCGATGCCGTTCACCCAGCGCGTGAGGTTAGAGCGCGTGAGGTTAAAGCCTCACGCTGTCTGATCAAGCAAGCTGAAGCAAGCTCGGAAATGCTTGTTTTGGGAAAGGGGTTTCCCGAAAGAACGGGGCGTGATATGCTCGTTTCGGGATTTCCGCTTCGTTCAAATCCCGAAACACCAACGGGGCGTGACATACTTGTTTCGGGATTTCCGCTTCGCTCAAATCCCGAAACAACTGGCACACCATTGAACCGTATTGTGATTGGAAAGGTAGTTTCGATCTGCCTTTTCGTCCTGGCATTTGCTTATGCCTCGGCCGGCTCGGCCTTCGCCCAAGCCACCATACAGCACTGGCCGGCGTTTCACTTCGACAATCAACATTCAGGTTATAACGCGCAGGAGCGAACGCTCTGCGCCACGGCCGACACCGGCACAGACCGCGCCAACATCGGCCTGGTCTGGACGTTTCCAATGCCCGAGGCCGACGCGCTCACAGATTCCGAGCGCACCGTGGACGACGACGACCCGTCCTTCTGGAGCAATGGGCTGTGGAACCGCGGCGGGGCGACCGAAGCGTTCAACGGCGACTTCATCTGGGAAGACGGCGTAGCGACCGCGACAGCGGCGGCGTCTGAGGCAAAGTGGTTTTTCCCCGGCTTTCTGCCTCAGGGCGAGTACAGAGTATTCGTATGGTATCCGTCGTCACCCGCCCCTCCCGGCAAGACCCACACGACCAAAGCGGTTTACACAGTTTTCAGTAACGACGGAACGCAGACGTTCGAAGTAGATCAGACCAACGGCGGCAACTGGGTGGAGATCGGAGAAAGAGGATTTGGGTTCGCGGCCGGAAACAATCACTGCGTTTCGATAACCAACTACGCAGCGGACGCCGATGCCAACCCTGTCGTCGTCTGCGCCGACGCCGTCATGTTCGCCCCCACTCTGAACCAGGCGATATACTCATCGCCCATTTCCGGGATCTACAACTACCAAGCCAGAATGCCCAACTATGACTGGGTATGGGAGCCGGCAGGCATACCGGTGGCTTACATAGGCACCGTGGACAGCCCGAGATGGGCCACCAGCGCCAACACGGACTACGGTTCCGTCTACTGCATAAACAGCGACACCGTTCAGCGCACTCTTAACATGATTACGACTTGGTACTGCGGTAAGCCGATCTGGAAGTATCCCGCGCCGGCGGACCCACTCGACGCGCTGTGGAGGGATCCAGGCGCGAACCTGTACAGACACAGGAATCCACTGGAAGGCCCGATTGAAGGCGGCGTCTACGGCGCTCCGGTTCTCGGGGACCCCTTGGACCTGGATAATCCACCGGACGGAACCGCCGAGACTCCGGTCGTATACTTTGCCGGAATGGACCGGCAGATATACGCGCTCAATGCCAACACGGGCGCGTTGATCTGGCGAGGCCCGGGCAAGACACTGAGCGAGCCGACATCGCAGGCTCCCTGGATCCCGATTGACGACCGCGAAGACGCTTTCGGGGCCACTTTCCTGAAGATCGCCGCTGGGACTCCTCCGGCGACAGGGCAACCGGACACCGACGTGATAATATGGGCCGGCCCCGACCATACGAAGCTGTTTACCGGCGGCAACGGACGTTCGTACGCCATACGCGCGTGGCTGCCGCGGAAGCTCCCCGGTGATCCGGAACGCGCCCGCAACGCGACCTACGAGATCGATTGCAGCTACACAAACGCGAGCGGAACTAACGTAGAAGATATCCGCACGGTAACCATCAACCAGGACACCGCAAGCGCCGCCGGAAGGTGGGTCACGCTTGCAAACTCTCTTTTCAACCCGGTAGACGTGCGATTGAAGAAGACGAGCCCCAATAGCGGGGATGTGACCAATGGAAGAGAGATCGTGGCCGACGTTGTCGAGTTCATACCAAGCCTGTTGGGAGAGTTCAGCTACTCGAGTCCCGCGCTCGCGGGCAGCGGCTCACAGCAGTTGGTGATTGCCGGCAACGTGAACGGCCGTGTGTACGCCCTGAACGGCGCTCCTCCTTACCTCTCCGCCACCGGAAACCCGGAAGGGGCAACGACGGAAAAGTGGGTCTATCCCACGGTCCATACGGACAGAGTTCCGACCTCGACCACCGACGATATGCCGCCGTGGGGACCGATAGTCGCCGCGCCGGCGATCCACAACGAGGACGCCTATATCGCCTCGATGGACGGTCGCATTTACAGGCTGAGCAGTATCCTGAATACACCAACGTGGAATGATACGGACCAGTTTCCGGGATACGTGACGGACCCCGTTACCAACGCGCGTACGCTTCTTGAGGAAAAGGGCGGCTTCAGCTCCACGCCGGCGATCGAGAGCCTTCCCCTGAACAATGCTTATGTGTACGCCGCTTCGGTGGACGGAGAGTTGTTCAAGCTGGGCAAGAATCTAGACCTGATCTGGACCTTCCCCGGGAGCACTGATGCGAGCGGCGCTCCTCTTCCGGAGGGATCGTCCACCACGGTAGGCGCGTTCCGGTATTCCACCCCATCGATCAGGGGCGAGTTCCTGTACGCCGGCTGCAGCGACGGCAATATCTACGCGATAAACAAGAGCGGGGCCTCGTGGGATCCGGCTTGGCAATGGGACTTCACCGGGGCGGGGAACGATCCACAGTCCACGGCCCAGCTCCTCGGCGGCCCGATACAGTCCTCCTGCGCGGTGGACGAAAGCCAGCTGGGCGCCGCCAATTACTCCACCATATTCTGCGCCACAATGAACGGGAACGTGTGGTGGATCAACTCAAACACCGGCGCGATGCCGCGATGGGCGGGGAGGCGCATAGGGGAGTCGGTCTTCTCATCGCCGGGCGTCGCCCAGGTCACCCAGAGCGATGCCTACATGTATGTAGGAAGCGACGACGGCAGGCTGTACGCATTCTCCAGCACGGTGAACACCGGGGGCTGGATTGGCGAAGACATGGGAATTCCCGAGCCGCCCGGCTCGGCGAACCTGCAACAGCCCGACCCCGCCGGCAGCGTTCAGGCGCAGATCGTGGACGCGGGCTCACCCGGCTCGACGTACGCTCAGATACAAACGGACCCGGACGGAACCGCGGGGACCAACCCGTTGTTGAATATCGTCACGACCGTGGACGAGGATCAAACCCAAGACGGTCACACCATTGGGCGTTACTTGCGGACAAGCCAGGGCGTACCCGGGAATACGAGCGAGGTCATCTATGAATGGGGCGAGAGCATCAACGTGGTGATCTGGAACCTCAACAAGAAGGCGGATATAGAGAGTGGGAAGATCGAGATATTCTCCTCTTCACGACGCGGCGGGACGGCTGTCGGCGGGGCCGGAACCCCGATCACACCCGGTTCCGGGGGCGTGGAGGCAGGGAGCGCCCCGCAGTCGGTTCCCTTTAACTCGTCCAACTGCATAGACTATGTGACCAAGGACGGCGTCACGAAGAGCTACACCACTCGCGAATTTCGCATTCCTCAGGCCTGGACGACCTCGAGTTCCGGCAGGCCGCCGGGCGCCGGCTCGGCCTGGGTGATAAACGTCACCATGAAAGTGGTTGGAGAAATAGACCCGGACACCCAAAAGAGGGGCACCGGCACATCGATCATTACAGTGGTTCCCGAGTTGGACGGCAGCGGGCAACCGGTGTCGATGACTTCCACCCAAGCGGGCGCGTCGAGATATAAGCAGCAGTTCGTGTCCATAAACAACCCGCTGGCGATCAAGGCTGACGTGGGACTTGCCTGGCCGTCGAGTTACGTCGATCCGTCGCGGTTCGACCCGATGGCGCGAGTCAATGGGAACGGAGCGCGGGGGCTCGTAACCGGGTCTACCGTGTCCCTGACGACACCGGCCATCGACTTCGGCCTGGTCAATCATGGAACCAACACCGATCAACTCCTGCTGGGCGTTATCGACCGCAGCGCGATGGGGTCGGTTGGGCAGCGGATCGACAAGTTTCGGATAGACGCGGCCGACCTGTACTGGCGCGGCGGTCCGGGGGCGGTCGTAAATCCTCTGGACTGGGACTGGCCGCCGACCGGCCAGCGGGGGAACTGGCAAGATCTGTTCACCGGCCTGCCCAACGCCTACGTTGGCTCGCAAAAGGACTATCCGGACATCCGGCAGAGATATGAGAGCTTCAAAAAGTTGTCGGACGGCGGCAATCCGGTCACCGCGCATACGCGCCTGATCCCGGCTAAACTCGTCAATGCGTCCGTGACCCCGCCATCGCGCGAGTGCATTCCGGACCCGGTACAGATTTACGTTAACGTTCCCAGGTTCCAGCCGGCGAACTACAAGCCTATGGAGGGGTACTCCTCCAAGATGGAAGCGTACCTGGACGTAACGAACAACGGCGGGTTCGATGACGGGAACTTCATCATGGGGCAGCCGACCGCGTACGTCGAGCCGTATCGCCCGTTCAGGGTGCGAGTCCAGGTGGCGCCGGATTACAGGATCAGGGTCGAGGAGTCAATCGTCGATCTCGGCAAGGCCCCGCATGGGCTGGGGGATTCGATGGGCTGGAGTCCGTTCCCCAACGGCCCGTGGTTCCGCGAGTTCACGGTGAAGAACCTCGGCAACGTCAACGTCAAGAACGCGCGCGCGGCAAAGTGGGATATGTACAGCCCACAGAGCGGCGTTCCGTTGTTCGCCGTCAATCCATTGACGGGAACCCCGAATATCCTGACCTCTCTCGATGACCGCTACGACGCCCTCAACGGAATCGATGACCTACCGGACGACTACGGCCACACGATTTCAAAGGCCCGAGTCGGCGACACCGAACCTACGATCTTGACCATCCCGGACTCGCGGCGCTGCGAGACGAATCTTATGCTGCTTGGTCTGATGGGGTTGACGGAGCCTATGAAGCCTAAAGTCACCGTCGTTGCTCCGCTGACGCAGCCGATAGGGACTTACGCGCAACAGGTGCCAATAATGGCCAGCGTGCCGCCCGGCTCATCGAATCCGTACGCCTACGCGGACCCGACGTTCGTCCTGAAGGTCACGGTGAGAGAAGACCGTCTGACCGACGGACTGACCGAGGGCGCGCTTCCTCAGATCGACAATCCGGCGTTCGTGCCGAAAGCCCAGGCCGGAGACGTTCAGCCGGCCGTCTTCCGCGAGATAGATAAGGACCATCCCACGTGGAAGGGCAATATCCACATGTTCTGGTCGAGCGACCGCAGCCCGGACATCACGACCACTCCGGCGGAACCCCGCAACCCGAACGAGCCTTGGTACATGTACAAGGCGAAACTGTCGTACGACGCGGCCGCGGGGTGGAAGCTTGGTGTTCCCGGCATCCCCGGCCCCAGCGGTATGCCCGGTCGATGGTGGAGCGTCGAGATGGATACTTCGGACCTTCTTCAGCGGTTACCGGACTTCACGTGGCCGGGCGCCGGGCTTCCGGGGCCGTCCGGGAACATCATACCCAACACTTACAAGCACCTCAGCCCGTCGGTCGCGCAGGACCCGGTCACCGGGAACACGTGGCTTTTCTGGCAGGCGCAAGTCAGCATTAAACCAACCGCGGGCCCGCCGGTCCAGGAGAACCGCGTATTCTACACCAAAATAACCGATGGCACCGTCGATGTCACCACCGACAATACACCGTGGAGCTTCACGGGCGATTTCTCGATGATCAAGTACGCGCCGCGGGGAGTGGTCTACCTGTCCGGCGGCAAAGAGTGGCTCTGGGTGTTCTACTACGGAGGCGACGCGGGCCGCTGGGGTATTTTCTACAACGCGCATGCCGATCCGACAGGCGCAGCTCACAATCCCCAAACCAATCCGTGGTCGGCCGATACAAAACTGGAAACGCCGGACAGCCTCACGTCTGTTTCGGAGCCAATGGCTCTCAGGCGGCGAATCAACGGAGAAGACTACCTGGACGTAACCTACACGGGAGTCTCCAAGGAAGGTCAGAACAGCGACGTCTATATGAGCCGCTATTCCATCATACAGCAGAGCGCGTCGCCGCTGTCGGTACGGCTGCGCCGCGTCGATTTCCCGAGAGTGCGCGATGAAGTTATGAGTCGCGACGAGAAGCGCGACCTGTATACCGCCAAACACATCTGGTGGCGGAGGCCGAGCCTGACCGCGACCGATACGGACAGGCCCACCGTGATGGTCGAGATTCCTCAGTCAAGCGGTCCTCCTATAGACGCGACCGACCCGGCGAACGCGAGGCTCGATCGTGACCGGGCGACGGGAATGCACGTTTTCACGTACACGGGCGGCGATGCCGCGGTCAAACTCAAGCAGATGATCGTTGACGCCGGCTCGGGGACAATACGCTTCGGCAAGCCGCTGCCGTCGCACACCAAAGTGACGGTCTCTTACACGCCGAGAGCTCTACGGCTGGCCGGCAGCGCCGATTCGGACACGTCGTCGTTCGTGATGCTCGACAAGACACCGAATACGATGCTGACTGTCGGCTCCGGCTCCGTGTCCGGCGCGCCCGGACCGATAGACAGGATGTGGCTGTTCTGGCGGAAACCCGCCAGCGGAGTGCGCGCCACCACCATTTTCTACAAGACGATGAGACTCGGCGTGCAGTTGTCCAAGCCTATAAGGACCTACGACCAGAACCAGGAGCTTCCGTCGTCCGCAGCCTTCGAGGTGAAGAACAATAGGGGCCCGTTCGAGATAGACTGGGCGCGCGGTCGAGTTTACTTTACCGAAGCCGATGAAAGATATGCCGGGTTGCCTGGACAGCCGGTCCCGGACCCGTTGCCGATCACTATCTCTTATGACTCCGTCGGCAGCGGCGGAATCACCGATACGGAGACTTTCGACACGATATTCTGGCAGCCGGAGCTTCAGGACACGGCGCTGCTGGGGAACGCGGCGGAGGCCATGGTGAACGAAGGCCAGGTGTGCGCGTTTACAGAACCCGAGGACCTTGTTGCTCCGGGCGGAACCTGGTACGGCAAGACCTGGCCGCTTGGAATAACCATGAGTAAGATGTGGGTGTTCTGGGCGAGCACGCGGACCGGTCAGACGGACTTGTTCTACGAGACGCTCTGCCCGGTGTTCAGACCCTGATCTGGAGTGCGGCGGCTCGACGCCGCTTTTTGAGCCGATAGTATAAAGCGGCGTCAAGCCGCCGCACTCCAAAGTAACAGTCAATTCGATTGACAAGCTGAAATCGTAGATGCTACGATGAAGGATGTAGCTCTGCATTGGCAGCTAATAAGTTGGGAACCATCGCATGTCTCTAAATAGCAAAAAAGGGACGCCGGTTGTCGGCATCGACATAGGCTCCCAGGCAATCAAAGTGGTGGAAGCGAAAGCGACCAGGACCGGCGTCCAGGTCAGCGCCTTGGCCATCGCTCCCACGCCCGAGGGCATGATCGAGAACGGCGTGATAACAGACCCGGCGGGGTTGGGCGCGCATATCAAGAAGCTCCTGAACGAGAACGGGATAAAAGCCCGGCAGTGCGTCAGCGCGGTATCGGGGCAATCGTCAGTTGTTTTGCGCGTGATCGAAGTGCCGAAAATGACTCGCGACGAGATGGCCGAGACGATGAAGTGGGAAGTCGAACGGCAGGTGCCGTTCTCGCCGACGGAAGTGGTGATGGACTTCCAGCCGCTCGACAAGCCGGACCAGGCCCCCGACGCTCAGAACATGGAAGTGCTTCTGGCGGTCGCGCAGCAGGACATGATCGACAGGCACGTCGAGACGCTCATGGCCGCGGGCCTGAAATTGACGGCAATCGACGTAGTGCCGCTGGCCGCCGGGCGAGCTTTGATCGACCTGGCGGACACCGAGGCCAAAGAGCACATAGTAGCTATTCTGGACATAGGCGACGTCAACGCGGACATGGGCATATTCGAGAAGGGCCTTCTCGCTTTTCCGAGTCCGCCGATGGCTGTGGCCGGAGTGAACATCACTCGCGCCATCAGTGAAGACCTGGGCGAGGACCTCAACCAGTCCGAACGGCTGAAAAAGGAATTGGGAAAGGTCGATCTGTCACGCATAGCGGCCGGCGCCACGGGAATGGAGGCCGCGGAGCCCGCGCAGGACGAGGCTCCGGACTTCGGCGCCACGGCCTACGGGACGCCGACTCCCTTTGACACTCCTGCTCCCGCCGCTCCTGAAGAGGAGTCGCCCGCTCAGGAAACGCCGGCATCGCCTTTCGATCTGTCCGATTGGACGCCCGGACCCGCCTCGAAACAGTTTACGGACACGGTGGACGGTCCGGTATTCGATCTAGGCGGAGAGGAGAGCGCGTTCGAGCCGGTCGCTCCCACATTTGACCTGTCCGACGAGAACGAGGCCCCGACTCCCGCGCCCGGCGCGCAGGCCGAGCCGGAAGATTTCGCCGGGACCGCGGACGCGGGCGATCTGCGAACGCGCGTCGGAGACGCTATCGCTCCGGTGCTTCTCGACCTGGTCAGCCAGCTTCGCCTGTCGCTGGATTACTACAGAACCAGATACCAAAACCAGCCGGAGGCAATCCTGCTGTCGGGCGGAACGGCCCGGCTGCCCAACCTGGACAAGTTTCTGGCGAACGAGCTCGGTATTCCGGTCGTGGTCGCGGATCCGATAGGAAACGTCACGGTGACATCTCAACGATACTCCGCGCAATATCTGTCCGAACTATCGCCTTTGTTTACGGTCAGCATAGGGCTGGCGGTAAGGGATATGCTGTCATGATCAAGATAAACCTGCTGCCCGGATACGTCCTGGAGCGTCAAGTTGTCCGCCGGCTGATGGTCATCTTCGCCGCGCTGCTGGCATTCGTTGTCGTGGCGGGCGTGGCGTGGCGTATTCAGCGGGGCGCGGCGCTGGCAAACCTGCGGGTTGAACTGGAAAGCGCTAAGATGACGGAGAACGAGGTCATAAGTAACGAGACCCGGGCGAAGGAAGAGCTGGCCAAGATCGATCCGATCAACGGCAAAGTCAAGTTTATCGAAGACGTAATGAGCTATAACCTGAGAGGCCCGGCGCTGTATGAGGACCTCACGAGATTTACTTATGAGAAGGTCCGCTACCGCAACATTACGCTGACGGACACGCAGATGGAGATCGAGGCGTACGCGCCTTCCTTGTCGGATGCGGGCCGGTACCTGCTCAATCTTTACAGGGCGACCGATCTGTTTTCGCAGGTCTCTATGTCCGAAGTTCCAGCGTACAATGCGGGTTCAGGCGGCGGGTCGTCAGGGACGCGCGGCGGAGGCGTAGTTATCGTGCGTCCGGCGAGGGTACGCGGCTTTGATTTCAAGGTCACTTGCGTTCTGGCCCAGCCGCTGAGCGCTCCGACGTATGGCGGAGCGGCGCCGGCGGCGGGCACCCCGGGGGTAATCCCCGGCGCGACTCCCGCTCCCGGTATGCCTCCGATGCGTACAAGAGGCACGTAGGGTTTGTATGCGTGAGGCTGAAGCCTCACGCTGATCAGTCGAAGCATGCTGAAGCAAGCTTCAACGCAAGGCGCTCGTAAGCGAACAAAATCGACGGAGTAGTTGTTTAGTTCGATGAATCTATCTAAGCTTCGAAGACTGCACGTTATAATAATCGGGTCCGTAGCCTGCGTTGTGTTTGGCGTGGGGCTGTACTTTCTGCTCATCAGGCCGGTGGACCTGCAGATCGCGCAGGTGTCGAGCGAACTGGCGAGTTCGCAGGCGGTAGGAAGCCGGTTGATGTCCTCCAGACAGGGACTCGAAGAAGCGATCAGTAAGGTCGACCTCGTCCAGACGAAGCTGGCGCGTTACGAGACGAGCAAGATGCCGAATTTGAGTTTTGCCGAGCGAGACAAGGGGATGATCCAGCTCTGGCACGAGCAGAGCGAGATGTTGGGACCGATACTCGAGAGGTGGGCGAGAAGGGGAGTACAGTCCAATTCCACAATTACTTTGCCCGCGCCGCCAACAAATCCCAATCAGATGGAAACAAATTTGATAAGAATAACAGTCGGAAAGATAGAGGTTGTTGGAAATTTCCGATCTATCCTGCAGCATATTCGGAGTTGGAACACGTGCCCTCGTCTCGTACAGATAGACCGGCCCAGCCTCAGCGGCACCAGTCCGGCTCTGACGGCAACCTACGATCTTACCGTGTATATCTTCCCGCGGACAGCGGCGGGCCCTGAGATAAAGATGGCCGGGGCCGGTGGCGCGACGGGGGCGACAGCAGGTATGCCTCCCGCGATGGCGCCGACGGCGCCGACGGCGCCGCCAGCTCCTCCTCCTCCGCCAACCGGCGCAGGAGGAGGCAACGAAGGCACGGGCGGGATGGGAAGGCGCGGCATGGGCACTTAGTCTCGAAAAAGGGACTTCCCCTAGCCCCCTCCTGAGAGGAGGGGGGACTTCCCGATGCATCGGGATTCGGGTGAGG
Source organism: Armatimonadota bacterium (assembly GCA_030649165.1). Taxonomy (GTDB): domain Bacteria; phylum Armatimonadota; class UBA5829; order UBA5829; family JAUSEB01; genus JAUSGG01. Next base: position 17,041 of record JAUSGG010000161.1, on the reverse strand, counting down.
TTGATGCGTCGGTGAAACAAGAAGGCTTTAGTTCGCGGTTGCGCATATTCGCAGTGGAGCGCAGACCTGTTTTCCGGATCAGAGGAATTGGATGAATTTTCTCAAAGACAAAAAGAACCAGCCGATAGTGATCGGAGTCTTGGTCGCGGTCATACTGGCGATCGGCGTGTACTTTTATCTCGTGACGAGGCAGCAGGAGCCTGATTATACCGCAACGTCGGACCCGAGCGCGTCTCAGCCGACGGGCGCGGTCGATCCATCGGCCCAGGGGATGCAGCCCCCGCCAACCGCCGGGGCCCGCGCGGCGCCGGCGTCCGGCGTCCCGTCTCCGGTTCCCGGAGTGGCGGGTGGAACGCCGCCTGCAAGTGGGGCCGCCCAGGCCGCTGCGCCGTCCGCGCCGGCAAGACCCGCGGAAAGGCATCGGGCCGATCCGTTTGCAATGCTGAACCAGTGGAAGCCACCGCCACGGCGGCAGGTTGTCGTTCGCGAGCCTATTCCGTACCCGACCTGGCTGATTGTGCCTCTCAAGCGAACGGACGCGACGGGCAATCTCCCCGGGGAGGCGCCGGACACGACACCGCGACGCATGGCAGGTGTGCTTTTCGGCCAGACAGTTTCTGCTATACTAGAGACCGGCACGGAGACGGTCGTAGTCAGGCCCGGCGATTTGGTCGAGAACTCGACGATGCGCGTGGAGAAGATAGAACCGAACCGGATTGTGCTCAAATCGACCGGCGGGGGTAAGGCTCGTTACGTGGTCGTCAAGATGGCGGCGGGGCTGGGAGCTCCCACTTCCGGGGGCGCCGACTCCGCTCCGGCGCCGACCACGACGACTCCAGGCAGTTACAGCCAGCCCACGACGCCGGGAAGCGGCTATAGAAGACCGCTCGGCGGAGGGACGTAAGAGAGCTTTCACCCATATCCCAAGGCAAATGCCCAGGGACGGGTTGTTTCCATACCGAAGATGTAGATGAAAGGACTGATTGTCATGAGAAGCCTAAGAATCGCAGTAGCAGTCGCGTTGATCGGCGCGCTAACCGCCGTGGTTTGCGCCGCCGCGTTCGCGCAAGCCGTACCGGAGCGCCAGATCAAGGTGAAGCTCCAAAATGCTCCTATAGCCGTCGCGGTCAAGACGGTGCTGGTGCAAAATTTCGTGATCGAATCGGGCGTCACGGGAACGGTTTCGTATATGGACGCCTCTTTTGACAGCAAAGAGGATGCGTTGAAAGCCCTGATGAAGGCGGTACCGGGATTGACATATCGAAAGGAAGGCGAGACGTACATCATCGGGGCCAAGACCGCGGCAACGACTGATTACAACACGCCTCCTCCTCCCACAGAACCCGCGCCTGCCGGGGATGCTGAGCTTGAGCCCGCGGAAAAGAAGCTCGAGAAGATCAAGCTCGACTTTGCGGATTCCGCGGATATCGCGGCAATCCTGGGCGGCGAGTCGATCTCCGCTCGCACTAATCCGGGGGGCGGCGGCTTTGGCGGTGGTGGTGGCTTCGGCGGCGGCGGCTTTGGCGGTGGTGGCTACGGCGGCGGTGGCTACGGCGGTGGTGGCTACGGCGGCGGCGGCGGCGGCTATGGCAGCTACGGAGGAGGTTACGGCGGCGGCGGCGGCGGCGGCGGCGGCGGCTTTGGCTCCCGCAGCTACGGCGGCAGCAGTTACGGCGGCGGCGGCATAGGCGGCGGCGGCGGCTACGGGGGATACAGGGGAGGCGGCTATTGATGGATACGCGGCCTAAGCAGGCTACATCCATCGAAGGAGGATTTCGCATGCTAACTAAAACGGGGCGGCGGCTCAGGTCCGGAATGGCAATTATCATGATAGTAGGGATGGCGCTCGCGTCTACCGGTTACGCGACTTCGGGCGACGCCGAGCCGGCTGGAGGGACCGTGAGCATTTCGGTGGACAAGGCCCCCCTGGACCAGATCATAATGATGCTTACAAAGCAGGCCGGCATAGATGTAATTCTGGCAAATCCGGAAGCGGCCGAGAAGAAGATCTCGGCCCACATCGTCGATCAGCCGGTGGAGAAGGTCTTGACGGACATTCTCACGGCCGCTGGCATCAGCTTCAGCAAAACGGAGGCCGGATCTTATCTCGTCGGCGCGCCCGCGCGGGCCGAGCAGGACCCGCCTCATAACGCCGTCGAACCGGCGCCTATGGCCGCATTTGAGGAGCCGGTCCCAGTGATAGCTCCCATCAGAAAGATGCGGCGCGAGAAGATAATGCTGAAGCATTCCAATGCGAGCGATATCGTTAAGGTATTGCTGGTTGGCGACCCGTTCGAAGAGTCACTGACAACTCCAAAGATCAAGGATTCACGAACGTTGGGGAGCTTCGATCAGCCCAAGTATTATTCAGATAACGGGATACGGATAACGGATAGCGAGCAGCCGACCGTAGACGACCGGACCTATTCCGTTCCTCCGACGAAAGACATCCGCACCTACGGCACGGACAAGTGGAACGAGGCGAACAGAAGCGCCGGAGCCTTCTCGGAAGCCGGGCAGACGCCCTCGTACTCCCCATACAGGCCTGGGACGGGGACCAGCTCCACGAGGCCCGGCGGGACATCCGCCCGACCCGGCGCAACGCCCGGAGCCCCTGGAACGGGAAGCGCAAGCACGGGATTACTCCCGGATGGAATAGACATGATTAAGGCGCTCGACGTGGACAACTCGATTATTGTCCGCGGCAACGACGACGGCATAGCGGAGCTCAAGGAACTCATTCACATGTTGGACGTGCCGCCCAAACAGGTCGAGGTAAAGGCGGAGTTCATAGAAGTAAGCATGAACGTGGTCAACCGCATGGGCATCGACTGGAACCTGGACAGCCTGAACAAGAGCGTCAGCACCAGCTTCGCGCCGGCGGGCAACGTCGCAATCGGGCTGGCCACCGGAAACATAACGGCTAACCTTCGCGCGGAGTTGACATCGGGAAAAGGCAAGATAGTGAACGCGCCTATCATCTCCACCATTAACAATATGTGGGCGTCGCTGCAGATCGGACAGGAAATCCCGATATTCCTGACCAACCTCGTCAGCACCGGCCAGGGCAACGTCGTGTCCGGAACCACCGTCGGCTCAAGGCCGGTGTTTACGGGCTTGTCCGTGCTCCCCAGAATCAACGGCGACAATTCCGTAACTATGTATATCCAGCCTCAGGTCCAGGATACGGGTAAGATTTACAAAGGACCGGACGGAACCGAAGTTCCTGAGAGCAGGACGCAGACTCTGCAGACGAACCGTCGTGTGGGGAACCAAGAGACGATCGTGGTCGGCGGCTTTGTCCGCCGAAGCGACAACGCAAACACGAACGAGGTCCCCCTGCTCTCTCGCCTTCCCTTTATCGGCGGCCTGTTCAGGAGCAAGTCCCGTGACGCGGAAGACAGAGAATTGTTGATCTTCCTGACTCCGAGGATCATCCAGGACGAGGGCGGCGCGACAACCGGCGTGCGGCCGGAGTTTTAGTTGAGGGTTGAGAAATGACCTCCCCCTAACCCCCTCCTAAGAGGAGGGGGAACTTTGGTGAGTGAGCGCGCCCGTCTGTGATTGTATTGAGCTTGACGGCCCCGAAGCATCGGGGCCGTTTAGCGTTCATCGGCTCGCGCCGGCGGAAACGAAACCGGCCTGCCTTGCGTAGAAACAGGTAGAACGATGGCGATTGTCAGAGTCGAACTCGGAGAGCGAAGCTACGACATCAGGATCGAGCCTGGCTCGCTGCGAACGGTCGGCGAGATGGCCGCGGCGGCGTGTCCATCGAAGTCGGCCGGGGTCGTGACCAATGCGAGGATCGGCGCTCTTTACGGCCGCGCGGTGGCGGACAGCCTGGAAGCCGTCGGGATCAGAGTTTCGCAGGCGCTCATACCCGAGGGCGAGAAGTACAAGACCCTTGGAACGTGCAGACGGCTCTACGACGCCTTTCTCGCCGCCCGGCTGGACCGCGGGTCGCTGGTGGTCGCGCTCGGCGGCGGAGTTATAGGAGACATCGCGGGATTTGCGGCAGCCACGTTTCTGCGCGGCCTGCCGTTTCTGCAGGTCCCGACGACACTCCTCGCTCAGGTTGACAGCAGCATCGGCGGCAAGGTCGGGGTTAACCTTCCGCAAGGTAAGAACCTGGTTGGAGCATTCCACCAGCCGGTGGGAACGCTAATCGATCCTCTCACTCTCCGCACTCTGCCCCGGCGCGAGGCGCGGGCCGGCTTGGCAGAGGTGATCAAGCATGGTATAATCTACGACCAAGAGTTTTTCGAGTTCCTTCGGGCTAATATTGGCCCGATCCTGGCCCTGGAAGAGGGCGCGATCACCGAGGCGATAAGCCGCTCCTGCGTCATCAAAGCCGGCGTAGTGGCCGCTGACGAGCGCGAGTCGGGACTGAGGGAGATTCTCAACTTCGGGCACACTATTGGGCACGGTGTCGAGACCGCCGCCGGCTACGGCAGATACCGACACGGGGAAGCAGTTTCGATAGGTATGATCGCCGAGACACTCATCGCGGAACGATCGGGTGTTGCCGCTAACGGAGTGGCCGGCGACGTATGCGAGATCATCCGTGCGGCCGGTCTGCCCACCACCCTGGCTCCCACCGTTTCTCCGGAATCGGTTGTGTCGGCGCTGGCTCTCGATAAGAAAGCGAGGCGGGGGAGGGTCAGGTTCGTTCTGCCCGCGGCCATAGGACGCGTCGTGAAGAAGGACGACATCGCCCCCGAATTGGTTTTGGATGTTCTGCGGGAAATGCAGAGCGGCGCTGCCCGGACATGAGGCAAACATCTCTTTTGCGGCGAGCGTTGGATATATCATTGGCCGCCTGGGGGGCGCTGATTGTCTTTCGGTTCTTCGCCCCGATCTTTGGGTTGGAGCGCGCGGCGCTGTCCATTGAGCGCGCCGGCGCGCACGTCGCGCTGCTCGGACTCTGCCTGGGATTGGCGGCAGCGGACGCCGTCTTCGACGTGCGAAGAAAGAGAGCCGGCAGCGGTCGGGTAAAGTCGAGGTAGCGCCTTGACCTCCCCCTAACCCCCTCCTAAGAGGAGGGGAAACTCCCTCTCCTTTTAGGAGAGTGTTGGGGTGAGGTCTTGCTTGGTGATTGGATTTTATCCGGTCCCTGCTAATCCCGACCCTTGTGGCCGGACGCGGAGTGGCCCAGAGCGAACCGCCGAGAGAAAGCTGTAGCAATGCCAAAATCCGTAGTAGCGGTTTTGAAAACGACCCCTGAGTCTGTGGTAGAAGACTATGCCCGCCTCATGGACCTGGCCGGCTTCCGCGCGCATTTGCCCGCGGATAAGGATACTATCCTCAAGATAAACATCTCGTGGCACCACTATTTCCCGGCTTGCTCGACCACACCGTGGCAGATGGAGGGAGTCACCAAAGCCCTGCGGGACGCGGGTTACGGAAACCTCATACCCGCGCAGAACAGGACTGTCGTAGTTGACCCGAAGTTGGGCGCTCGGAGGAACCACCTCGAATCCGTGGTCGAAAAGTACGGATTGGAGTTTGTCTACCTCTACGAGCCGGGCGTGAAGTGGATCAGATACGAGCCGAAATCGCCGATGCTCGTCCTGGACAGAATCTTCCCGGACGGAATCTACATCCCCGAAATGTTCGTTGGAAAGAACGCGGTCCATTTGCCGACGCTCAAGACGCACGTTTTCACAACTATGACTGGAGCGATGAAGAACGCATTCGGCGGATTGCTGCGTGAGAATCGACACTGGACGCACGCGGTGATCCACGAGACATTGGTGGACCTGCTCGCGATACAGAAGGAAATCCACCCCGGCATATTCGCCGTGACGGACGGCACGATAGCCGGCGACGGTCCCGGTCCGCGAGCTATGGTCCCGCACGTCAAGAACTACATACTGGCGAGCGCCGACCAGGTCGCTATCGACGCGGTGGCGGCGAAGATGATGGGGTTCGACCCGATGGGGCTGAAGTTCATCCGCCTTGCGCACGAAGCCGGTTTGGGATGCGGCGACGTTAAGGAGCTGGAGATAGCCGGCGAGGACATAGCCGACGTGAATTTCCACTTCCACGGCAAGCAGGACACGTTTGCCAGCCGAGGGCAGAAGCTGATATACCACGGGCCGCTCAAGCCACTGGAGAACTTCCTGCTTCGCAGCCCGATTGCCCCCTGGTCGTACTATGCCTCAAGGTTGTATCATGACGCTTACTGGTATCCGTTCATCGGCAAACCCCGCGTGAAGCAGATACTGCGCACGGAATGGGGTAAGCTGTTTGAAAAATATGGGAGACAACCTTCGTGATAGGACAGGTAGTTAACTACCGTTACGAGATACTGGAGAAGTGCGGCGACGGCAACTTCTTTACCGTGTATAAGGCGCGGGACAAGGTGCTGAACCGCCTTGTCGCCGTGAAGATACTGCTGCCGCATTATGCCGCCAACAGGGATTTCGCCGAGCGCGTGATCGCCGAAGCGCAGGCGGCGTCGGGCCTTTCGCACCAGAACATCGCGAAAGTGTACGAGGCCGACCATCAGGACGATACGTATTTCATTGCCCTCGAGTACATCCGTGGGCTGAACCTCAAAGACAGGGTTCGACGGCTCGCCCCGTTCTCACCGGCGCTGGCCGTGGACATGGCGATCGCCATCGCCGAGGCGTTGGACAGCGCCCATCATCAAACGATAACCCACGGAGATTTGCGCCCCAAGAACGTCATTGTCAGCTCCGATTCGCAGGTGAAGCTCACCGACTTCGGCATGGCGGCGGCGGTAAGCCTGTTCCCGAACATTCAGACCAATTGTGTGCTGCGGTCCGTTCACTATATGTCTCCGGAGGTCGCTGAAGGGAAAGTGGCGAGGCCGGCGTCGGATATATACTCGCTGGGCGTAATCCTCTATGAGATGCTCACCGGCGCCGTGCCGTTTGACGGAGACACCGCGATTGCCGTCGCGCTGCGGCACGCCAAGGACCCGCCGCCTCCGCCGCGTTCGCTGAATGCCGGAGTCCCCAAAGCCGTGGAGAGCATCGTCCTGAAGGCGCTGGCGAAAGCGCCGGAAGCTCGATACCGGAATGTGCAGGAGATGCTTCAGGACCTGCGGGCGGTGCGCCAGCAGTTGGACGCGCCGGTCTCGACGCGAACGCAGGATGAGCCGGAGATGACGGAAGCCATCGACCTGGGCGTCGAACACAAAGACACCCCGGGTTTTCTCAGCGGCGCTCTGAAGATCGGGTTCGTCCTGTTTGCCGCCGGCCTTGTGGGACTCGTCTTGATGATACTCTATCTCTTCTTTGGGCTCGGCAGCCCCGCGGAGGTGGCAATACCTCTGATGCTGGGCAAGACGCAGACCGAAGCGGAAACCCTGGCGCGGGAAGCGGGTGTCAGCCTGACGCCGGTGGGTGAGGAGGTTAACGAGGAGTATCCGCCGGGACAGATATACCTGACGGTCCCGGAGGCGGGAATGCGCGTCAAGAGAGGCCAGACCGTAAAGATATGGATCAGCCGGGGGTCCCGATTTGTCCGCGCGCCGGACGTGGCGGAGATGACGGAGGATAAGGCCCGGACGGAGATTACCGACTCGGGGCTGATCGTGGGCAGCAGCGCGCGGGCTTACAGTGAGACCGTGCCGCTGGGGTCCGTGGTGAAGCAATCTCCCGCGCCCGGAACGCAACTGGAACGCGGTCAGCCCGTGAAACTGACTGTGAGCATGGGGCCTGAGCCAAAACCCGAGACCGTAACCGGAGAGATAACGCCCCCCGACAGCACAGGAGCTTACGATCCAGGCGAGCAGAGGGAGTTCAAGGTCACGGTCAAAGTGCCCACCGACGGGAACGGGCCGCAGACCGTGAGGATAACAGTCGAGGACGACATCGGCGAGTCAGTCGCCTACGAACAGGAGCACGAACCGGGCGACGTTTTCGATCAGGTCGTCACGGGGAGCGGACAGATAGTCACGATCCGCACTTTTGTCAACGATAACCTGATCCGCACTTACATCTTCGACAAGGCGAAAGGCGCGCAAAGGCGATGAAGATAAAGATTGCGCCTTCGCTGCTTTCCGCGGACTTCAGCAACCTTGGCCGGGCAGCGCGCGAGGCGGAAGACGCCGGAGCGGACCTGCTGCACTTCGACATTATGGACGGCCATTTCGTCCCGAACATCACGTTCGGGCCGATGGTCGTGCGAGCAGTGCGGCCGCTTGCCCGCATCCCATTTGAAACGCACCTGATGATCAGCAACCCGGACGATTACATCGAGGAATTCGTGGACGCGGGCGCGGACGCAGTGGGAGTCCACGTGGAAACGTGTCCCCATCTTCACCGAACCGTGCAGAGAATCAAATCGCTCGGAGCGCAGGCGACGGTCGTGCTGAACCCGGCCACGCCGGTCGGCGCTCTGGAAGAGATAGTCGATTACATTGACGCGGTCCTGGTCATGACGGTCAATCCGGGCTTCGGCGCGCAGGAGTTCATCGAGTCGATGCCGGACAAGATCGCCAGGACGCGCGCTATGCTGGACCGGACCGGGCGCGAGATAGACCTGGCGGTTGACGGAGGCGTGAGCAGAGAGACGGTGCGGCGCGTGGTCGAGGCCGGAGCTAATGTTCTCATCGCGGGCAACTCGGTCTTCACCAATCCCGAAGGCGCGCAGAGGGCCGTGGGCGAACTGCGGAAGCTTGCCGAAGCCGCGAGTGCGAGCTGGATATGTACATCTTCAGGATAATCCTGCTGATCGGGATACTTTTCGTCGGATACCTCGTGGTGAACCAAATCCGGCGACGCGGCAACGCCGGCATTTCGCCCCGCCAAAGGCTGCTGCGGATAAGCTCGGGGATCACGCTTATCGTCCTGCTCGGCCTCGTTCTTGCGGGGAACATCCTCGGCATCGTTTTCACATCCGACACCGATACGTTGGTAAGAAACCGGCACATGATAGGAGTGACGATTGTGTACGCGTCGCTGGCGCTCGGCTTGGCGTGTCTCCTCGTCCTCCTGGCTCTTCTGGACATTCGTGAAGTCCTCACGTCTTACAAAGAGGACCGCAAAAACGCCAGGAGAGGCATGGTATCCGACCTGAAGAGGAAGGACGGGCAAGGCCAATAGACGAGAGATACATGCGCCTGGCCCTGCGGCTGGCCCGACGAGGCCGAACGAGCCCAAACCCCATGGTCGGCGCGGTGGTCGTCAAGGACGGCGTCGTAGCGGGACAGGGCTTTCACCCCAAGGCGGGCGAGCCGCACGCGGAGGTCCTCGCGCTGCGCCGGGCGGGAGAACAGGCAAGCGGGGCGGCGCTCTATGTTACGCTGGAGCCCTGCTGCCACTTTGGCCGGACTCCACCCTGCGTAGATACCGTGATAGAGTCCGGCGTGAGTCGAGTGGTCGCGGCGATGACGGACCCAAATCCGAAAGTGGCGGGACGGGGGCTGGCGGCGCTGCGCAAGGCGGGGATCGAAGTCTTCGTCGGCGTGTTGGAACGTGAAGCGCGCGCACTGAACGAAGCCTATATCAAATATATCACGACCGGCTTTCCGCTTGTAACGCTTAAGATGGCGATGAGCCTGGATGGAAAGATCGCCACGCACACGGGCGAATCGAGGTGGGTGAGCGGAGAGCAGTCCCGATGCCTCGCGCACCGGCTGAGATCGAAAGCCGACGCCGTGGTGGTCGGCGCCGGCGCCGCGCTGGCGGACGATCCCCAGCTTACGGCGAGGCACGGGAGGCCGAAATGGCAGCCGGCGAGGATAATCGTGGACGAGAGCGCGCGCATATCCCCGGACGCGCGAATCTTCCAATCGGACGGGGGGCCAGCGATTATCGCAACTACCAGGTCGGCCGCCGAGGCCGACGTCCGGAAACTGGAGGCGGCGGGATCCCGTATATTAGTTGTCGACGAGAAGGACGGGCTTGTGGACTTGGCCGCGCTGTTCCGGTCGCTGGCGGAACTGGGAATGATCGACATACTTCTGGAGGGCGGCGGCGAGTTGAACGCCGGCGCTCTGGAAGCTCGATTGGTTGACAAGGTGGTAGTGTTCGTTGCGCCGAAGATAATAGGTGGGCGCGCGGCGAAAACTCCCGTCGAAGGACGCGGGACCGCCACGATGGCCGGAGCGCTGCGGCTGACGGACCTGAAAGCCCGCAGGTGCGGCGAAGACGTGATGATAACCGCCCGGCCGGAGTATAGTATAAGGGCTGAGGGCTGAGAGATGACCTCTAACCCCCTCCTGAAAGGAGGGGGGATCACCTTTGTTTCAGGGTTTCGCTTTGTTTACAGGATTGATCGAGCAAATCGGCACAGTCAAGGACCTCCGCCAGGGGGCCGGCGCGGCGCGGCTGACGGTGGATTTGGGCGACATCGCCTCCGAACTGGTCGTCGGCGAAAGCGTGTCGGTGAACGGGGTGTGCTTGACCGTGGTAGCCATAAGCGGAACCGAAGCGGCATTTGACGTGGTTCGGGAGACCCTGAGCCGCAGCGCGCTGGCGCGCCTCGCCGTGGGCGAACGTGTCAATATCGAACGCGCTCTGAGAGCCGATGGCAGGTTGGGCGGACACTTCGTGCAGGGGCACGTCGATGGAGTTGGCCGGATTTCGCGGATCCACCGGAGCGGCGGTGCAACAGAGGTGGAAATATCGGCCCCGCGGGAGGTCCTGGAGCTGATCGTTCCGAAAGGCTCCATAGCGGTTGACGGAATCAGCCTGACGGTGGCGCGCAGGCGCGGGGAAGGGTTCACTGTCGCCATAATCCCGCACACGTTAGAGAATACGACGCTGGGCTCCGCAAAGCCGGGGGACAGCGTCAACCTGGAGACGGACATACTTGGTAAATACGCGCAGGCGCTTCTGAGGGGGCGACCGCGGACGCAGAAGGAGCTTACGGAGGATTTGCTCCGTGAGTCCGGGTTCATGTGATGTCGGAAGACTTTCGTTTCAGCACCATACCGGAAGCCGTCCAGGACATAAGTGACGGCAAGATGGTTATAGTCGTCGATGATGAGGACCGCGAGAACGAGGGCGACTTCATCATGGCGGCGGAGAAGGCCACGCCCGAGGCGATAAACTTCATGGCGCGTCACGGGCGGGGGATGATCTGCATTCCGACCACCGCGCAACGGCTCCACGAACTTGGGCTGCCGATGATGGTCGAGAACAACACGTCGAAGATGGGCACGCCTTTTACGATAAGCGTCGACGCGGCGCACGGGACCACGACCGGAATATCGGCCCACGACCGCGCGCAGACTATAAAGACCTTTGCCAATCCGGATTCCGGTTCGGAGGACTTCTGCAGGCCGGGTCACGTTTTCCCCCTGCGCGCGGAGGACGGCGGCGTGCTGGTCCGGGCGGGGCACACGGAAGCAGTGGTCGATCTGGTGAAACTGGCGGGGCTGCGGCCCAGCGGGGCGCTGTGCGAAATACTGAACGAGGACGGGACTATGGCCCGCGTGCCCGAACTGCAGAAGCTGGCGCGCCAATTCGGCATGAAGATGATAACGATCGCCGACCTCATCAAGTTCCGCCGTCACACCGAGAAGCTGGTCACGCGGTTCGTGACCACCAAGCTTCCGACGGAGTTCGGCGAGTTCATTGCCCACGGCTACAGCGCGTCCGTGGAGGCAAATCCCTACATCGCTATGGTGATGGGCGACGTGGCCGACGGCAAGCCGGCGCTGGTGCGAATCCATTCGGGATGCCTTACGGGCGACGTCCTCGGCTCCCTCCGGTGCGATTGCGGCCAGCAGCTCCGGCTCGCCATGAAAGCCATAGCCGACGAAGGCCGCGGCGTTCTGCTGTATATCCACCAGGAGGGACGCGGCATAGGGCTGGTGAATAAACTGAAAGCATATATGCTGCAGGACCACGGCGCGGATACGGTGGAGGCGAACGTGCTTCTGGGTTTCCCGCCGGACATGCGCGACTACAGCATCGGCGCGCAGGTTCTGGTTGACCTGGGACTGAAGAAGATCCGGCTGATGACCAATAATCCGGCCAAGTACGTCGCGCTGGCGGGTTTCGATCTGGAGATAGTGGAGCGCGTGCCGCTGGTTGTGGAACCGACTTCGGCCAACCGCCGCTACCTGCGCACAAAGCGAGATAAGATGGGACATTTGCTGGCTGAGGAACTGTTCGACCCAAAAGGCATGAAAGACAGTTGATGGGTGATGGGGAAGTTGAAGGTTGAGTGTTCAGAGAGACCCCTCCCCAACCCTCCCCTGAAAGGGGAGGGAGCCAAGTCCCCCCTCCTCTTAGGAGAGGGCCAGGGGGAGGTTCTGTTTACTGATCACTGTTCACCGATCACTGTTCACCGATCACTGTTTACTGATCACTGTTCACCGATCACTGATCACTGATCACTGATAACTCTTAAGGGAGGAAAAGGAAAATGGCAAAGACATACCAGGGCAAGCTCTTGGCCGCCGGCTTGAAGTTCGGCGTAGTCGTGAGCAGGTTCAATGAGTTCTTCACGGGGAAACTGCTGGAGGGCGCGATGGACGGTCTGCGGCGCCACGGCGCGGACGAGGAGAGCATCGACGTGTGCTGGACGCCCGGCACGTTCGAGATACCGCTCGTGGCGCAGAAGATGGCCTTGTCCGGGAAGTACAACGCTATTATCTGCCTGGGCGCGTTGATACGCGGCTCGACCCCGCACTTCGACTATATCGCGGGAGAGGTCACCAAAGGCATTGCTCAGGTAGGGCTTGCAAGCGGAATTCCGACCCTTTACGGGGTAATAACAACTGACAACCTGGAGCAGGCGATCGAGCGGTCAGGAACCAAGGCCGGGAATAAGGGCTACCAGGCCGCGGAAGCGGCCATCGAGATGGCAAACCTGCTCCGCGAGATGGGAGTTTAGATATAGAATGAAGAAAACCATACCTCACGTGCTCGCATTCGTGCTCGGTTTTATCGTCTGCGCGCTTGTTTTGCGACAGTTCTACGGGTTTCCGATCGGCGCCTCGGCGCCGATGCAGCCCGTGTCGGTCAGGCCGGCGCCACCCATAGCGTCCGCCGGCAGCAAGACCGTATCGCAAGCGGCCGCGGTAGTCGCTCCGGAGGTCGTGAACATCGACACTCGCGGCCAGGCGCGCGCGCCGGGATTTCCGTTCGATATCTTTGGGTTCCCGTTCGGAGAAGCGCCGCCCGCGGTTCCCGTTCAGGGGACGGCGTCCGGGGTGATCATCAGGTCGGACGGGTACATTTTGACCAATAACCACGTCGTGGCGGATGCGCAGTCCATGACAGTGACGCTGCACGACGGGAGGAAATACTCGGGTAAAGTCGTCGGGACGGACGCAAGCAGCGATCTGGCCGTCATCAGGATCAATGCGCGCAGTCTGCCGGCGGCGAGGTTCGGCGATTCCGACAATCTGGTCGTCGGGGACTGGGTCTTGGCGATAGGCAACGCGCTCGGTCTCGGTCCCACAGTTACGGTCGGAGTCGTCAGCGCCACGCAGCGCGCTCTGGAGATCGGGGGCAGGACCCTGGAAAACGCCATCCAGACCGACGCGGCGATCAACCGCGGCAACAGCGGCGGCGCGCTTGCAGATCTCAACGGCGCCGTGATCGGAATCAACACTGCTATTGCCTCAACCAGCCCTGGTGGCGGGAATATCGGCATCGGGTTCGCGATTCCGAGCAATACGGCCAAGAAGATAGCCGACCAGCTCATTTCCAAGGGTCGCGTCGTCCGTCCGTGGCTTGGCATCTACTACACCCCCGTTACGGAGAATATCAGACAGGCTCTCGCCTCTCAGGGCCCGGAGCCTCCTTCGGGTGGAGTGATCGTATCCCAGGTCGTCCCGGGCAGCCCCGCGGAAAAGGCGGGTATCCGGCCCTACGACGTCATACTGGAAATCAACAAGCGACGAGTGAAAAGCGATAAGACCGTCGCCGATGAAATCCGAAAGCAAAAGGCTGGCCAGAAGATACTACTCCTCATCTGGCGCGGCGGCCAGAGGCGGCTGACAGGCGTCACGCTTGGCGAGATGCCGCCCGGAGTGGGATAGGAGCCGGATTGAAGATCGGCGCGATCAGCGATACGCACGGAGCGCCGGAGGCGTGGCATAAGGCGATGCGGCTGTTCGAGGGCGCGGATCTGATAGTCCACGCCGGCGACGTGCTTTATCACCCGCCCCGGCTGCGCCCGGACCGCGAATACGATTTGCCGGAACTGGCGAGGCTGATCAACGAGAGCCCGATTCCCGTCATAATCGCGCGCGGCAACTGCGATTCGGAGGTATACGAAGAGCTGCTGCAGGTCCCCGTTCAGTCGCCGTACGCGCTCGTGCAGCATGGGAATACGCGCATTGTCGTAGGACACGGGCATTTGACCGACCGCGACGCGATGGTCCGCCTTGGAAAGAAGTACGGGGCTTCGGTGTTCGTCTCAGGACATACTCATATTCCTTCTCTGGAGAGGGTGGAGGGGGTTGTGCTGTTGAACCCGGGCAGCGCCGCCATTCCGAAGTTCGAGAAGGACGGCAAACTGATCGGGAGCATCGGGATCATCACCAATGAGGGCATCCGAGTTCTCAGTATCGAGGATGGGACGGTCCTATTCGAGCTTGGCTGGTAACTACGAAGCCTATGGAATTGCGCAGTTGGCATAGATGGGACTCCGCGGGGCTCACCTTCTACAAAGCCTGGAACCTTGAACAGACCGGATTCGTAACCCACGGCTTCACAACGCGCATCGGGGGCGCAAGCTCTTCTCCATTTGAATCTCTCAACCTCGGTCTGCACGTTGACGACCGCCGGGAACTGGTTTTGGAAAACCGTGAGCGGTGTCTGCGCGCGCTTGGGCTCGATATCGGAAACCTGACAACAGTCGAGCAAGTCCACGGCTGCCGTGTAGCGGTGATCGGCCATGACGACGCCGGCGCGGGCTCGCGGGATCTTGCCGCCGCGATCGAGGGCGCGGACGCGATGGTGACGAATATATCGGGCGTTGCGCTGGGGTTGTTCTTCGCTGACTGCGCTCCTGTGTACATCGTCGATCCCGCACATAGAGCGATAGGGCTTGCTCACGCCGGCTGGAAGGGCTCCGCCGCGGACGTCGCGACGGAAACGCTCCGGACGATGGCCGAAGAGTTTGGCACAGAACCGCGGGACTGCCAGGCGGCAATCGGACCAGCGATAGGACGCTGCTGCTACGACGTGGGGATCGATGTGGCAGAGGCGGTGTGGAAATGCTGCGACGACCAGCGTCCAATCACGCGCGGATCGGGCGGCAAGTTCAAGGTCGACCTACAGGTGGCCAACTGGTGTCTTCTGCGCAAAGCGGGAGTGCCGGAAGAACGGATCGCGATTTGCCTTCGGTGCACCGCGTGTAACGAGCAAGACTTCTTCAGCTACAGGCGCGACGGCCGGACAGGCCGCATGGCGGCGATAATGGCCATTACGAGTGAGCGGTGAGCGGTGAACAGTGAACGGTGGAGGCCCTCAGAACCCTAAAACCCTAGAGAATCCTCTCCGCCGCCTCGAGCCATTCCACGTAGTTCTTTCGGTAAGTGTCCGTGCAGGGGAAATCGAACGGCGTGCACGTGGGGCTCATAATGTAGCCGGAGCGTCCGTTGACAGCGCGGGCTACTGACTCTACCCACCTGGTGAAATGTCCCGGCGCGGCCGTGTAGAACTCCTGGTCCTGCACGTGCCCCATGAATGAGATGTCGCTGCCGTACGTGTCGAGAAGCTCCGCCAGGTCGATATCCCCCTGCGGAATCGGCTCGATAGGCTCCAGCGCGTCAACGCCCGCCGCGATCAGTTCCGGCACGGCGTCGCGCACCCGTCCGTGGCAATGGACAACCACGGGAAAACCCGCTTCGTGGGCCACTTCCACGAGCCGGCGCAGGTGTGGAGTGACGAGCTCGCCAAACAGCCGCGGCGCGATCATCGGAGGCGTGACGTATTCCGGCCCGACGACGTGAAAAACGCAATCCAGGCCGGAGCACGCTCGCGCGAGCAGACGCGCATTATTGAAACAGCGCTCGAACGTCCAGTCCATCATGCGCTTGACAGTCTGGAGGTCGGTCAGCGCGCGCACGCAGAAATCCTCGTAGTTGAAGAGAGGAACCACGTGCTCCACGGGCGCGGACATATAGACAAACACGAGCCCCCTGTCGCCGACGGCTTCGCACAGAGTCGTCACCGCCGTCACGTCGTACTCCGGCGGCTCGTACGGCAACGAGAGGAACTTCTCGATATCGTCATCCGACTCAACGAGGCTTTTGGTCTGCCTCCCCGGCTTGCCCGGCTCACCGCGGTAGACGCTGGTCAAATCGCCTCTGGGGGTGTGCAGGACGGTGTTCAGGACCGTCATTTCGCCATCGTCGGCGGAGCTTGTCTCCACTACGCCCGGCGCCGTCTCCGACAACGCGACTCCCTCGCCGGACGCGCCGACCTTCGCAGCCACGCCCGCGTGAGCCGCGATCAACTCCAGGATTTCCGCGTACGAAGGATCGCGCGTATGCGCGTTGTCCGTGTACGGGTGAATGTTATAGGTAGCGCGCGGACAGCAATCCACCGCTTCGCGCCGTATCGCCGCCAGCATTCGTTGTCTACGGGTCAATTCAATCGCCTTTCGGTTCAAGCTGTCTTCCTCTGTTTCATTCCTGCCTCCGATCTCAAGCTCCTGCGTCTTGCGCCCCATTCGGTCGGAGTTCAGTTCGCTGCTTTCCACGGACTTCAACCCTCACCCCAACCCTCTCCCTTCCAGGGAGAGGGGGCTTTTGCCCCCCCACTCCACTCCTTCCACTCCTTCCACTCCTTCCACTCCCTCCACTCTCTCCACTCTCTCTATTGCGGCCCCAGCCAACAACGTGTTCGTTTCGAGCAACCGACCCCGCAGGCGGGGTTATTTCGGAAAGAAACCACCCCGTTGTTTCGGGATTTGAGGGTTGGGCGCCATACGCGTGCTATAGCGGACAACTTCGGGTCCCAACCCGGAAATCCCGAAACGGGGCGCTTTCTTAGGAGCGGAGCGGAGCGGAGTCGAGAAATCTGCTTTTGCTGTGGCAAGTTCCGGAAAAAGCAGATTCCTCGTCGTTCCTCCTCGGAATGACGTCCTCCAGGGC
>JAUSGG010000151.1 GCA_030649165.1 Armatimonadota bacterium | reverse complement strand
GCCCCACCAACTGAGATCGTGGAGCCCATCCGAACCAGAAACCGGCGGAAAGGCGTCAAGGCCGCTCACGACTCTAACTGGGTGTATCTCTCGTCTGCGCAGCCACGGCAAGACGAAACATACCACGCAACAGCGCGGACCGCAAAAGGAACAGCTCGGCGAGCCGGAAACGGATCCAGGCTCGGCGCAACTTGGATAGCTTGACAGACATTAAGGGGACATTTTCCCTCTGCAATAGAGGGGACATAATCGCTCGGCAATAACACTGGCGGGTGTTAGGTAGTAGGGCCGGAGGCCCGAGACCGTCGTATCTGGGCTCCAAAAAAAAAATCTGCCCGATTTGCAAATCCCTCTTGACACGCGCCTACTTGCTTGGTATAGTGAGGCGAACTGGCATCCAATTACCAGCAAAAGAACACTAAAAAGGAATCGGTTTGGATGCCAGATGTTAAAAACAGAGATGCTATACGGATTCTCGGAAAACACACTCGACCCCAATGGGCGCGTGATTATACCGCGGAAGATGCGAATGCAACTGGGAGAACCGTTCTACATGGCCAGGGGCTACGAGAAGTGCGTACGCATCTTTACGGAGGATACGTTGCACGCAATCAAGGCGTATGCCGATCAGCTCGGCACGCCACTTTCGGTCCTTTTCGATCCCGATGCGCTGAGGGTGTATCGCCAGGTCTTCAGCCATGTAGACGAGACGAAGACTGATGGCCAGGGGAGGGTTTTGATCCCTCCGCGGCTGCGAGAGTATGCGGAAATCAAGGACAACGTGGTCCTTGTCGGAACCGGAAACTGGATCGAGATTTGGAACCCTGAAAACTGGAAGGAATACGAAGAGCGCGAACTGACCGAGGAAAAGCTGACCGGCGCGGGCGGCAATATATTCAAGGACCCGAGCGCGGTAATCCGGAGCGGCGGCGATGCCGGTGTTTCACAAACCGGTCCTGCTGAATGAGGTAATCGGATATCTCGCCCCCAAGCCCGGCGGCGTTTACGCCGATTGCACTTTGGGCGGCGGGGGTTACGCTGAGGAAATCCTGAGCCGCGGCGGTCCCGACGGAGTATTGATCGGGATCGACCGTGACGAAGCGGCGATAGAACAGGCTTCGCGTGTCCTGTCGAAGTACGGCCAGCGGGCGAAGCTGGTAAGGGCGGATTTCCGCGATTTGAGGACCATTCTGGACAGCCTGGGCGTTTCAAAGCTGGATGGAGTGGCCTACGACCTTGGAGTTTCCGGATACCAGCTCGAGACGGGGGAGCGGGGTTTCAGCCTGATGCTTGACGCTCCTCTTGACATGCGAATGGATCGCAGCCAGGAGCTTACCGCGGCGGACCTGGTCAGCCGCTTGCCGGAAAGGGAGTTGGCGGATCTGATCAAGACCCACTCCGATGAGAGGTGGGCAAGACGGATCGCCAGGCGCATAGCGGAGACCCGGGCCCGCGGTCCGATTAGCACGACGAAGCAACTTGCGGACCTGGTGGCCGGCGCCATTCCGAGAGCCGCGTGGCCTCCTGGGAGGCACCCGGCGACCAGGACGTTTCAGGCGCTGAGGATCGCGGTGAACACCGAGACCGAGGCCCTGGAGAAAAGTCTCCGTGAGGGGATCGAGGCTCTGTCCATCGGAGGGAGAGCGGTAGTGGTCTCTTACCATTCCGGAGAGGACAGAATCGTCAAGCGGACGTTCCGCCTGATGAGCGGACATTGCGAATGTCCGCCGGCCCTGCCGGAGTGCGCGTGTGGAGCGAAAAAGCTCATAAAGATACTGACAAAGAAGCCGGTCGTTCCATCGCCGGAAGAGATAAAAGACAACCCGCGGGCGCGAAGCGCCAGGCTGCGGGCCGCGGAGAAGGTCGCAGGAAACCAGAACGGAGGCTAGGAGGTTACAGTGCAAAAGCGCGGTCGAAGAGAAAAGGGTCAAAGCAAAGGTATATTGCGGTCAATCCCGCGTCGGATCGCCAGAGACAGAATGAGCCTGGCAGTGGTCGTGACGTTGACGGTCCTGGCCGTTATGCTGTCCTACATCGGCGTCTACGCCAAAGTCACCAAGAACGGCTACTACCGAGCGCATCTTGTCGCGCAGTTGAGAGAGGCCCGAGTGCAAAACGTTCGGCTGCGCGCGGATATCCAGGCGCTGTCCAGCCCGGAGCGGCTCGGACAGGTTGCGATGGAGTCGGGAATGCAGGTTTGCAGTCAGGTTGATTATCTTGAGCCGGGCAGCCAGACGATGGTCGTGGCGGAAGCCGGAGAGGATTAGAGGTCGAACCGTGCGCCTTACATATCGGACGGTAGTTCGAAGGCGATCTGAGATTCTGTTCTTCCTGTTCGTGGCGGCATACGCGCTGGTCGCGCTGCGGCTCACTTACGTCCAGTATTGGAAGGCCGACCGTTACGAAGCATTTGGCAAGGAAATCCGAAATCGCAGGCTCGATATCGTGGCTCAGCGCGGAGTGATCTACGACCGTGTCGGCCGCGAGCTGGCGATGAACCTCAGAGGGTCATCAGTCTACGCTCACCCGCGGTCGGTCAGGAACATCGACCAGGTGAGTTTCCATCTCGCGAGCCTCCTGGGATGCGAGCAGGACACTCTGGCTCAGAAGCTCGCGGTTGACAAGAGTTTCGTTTGGCTGAAACGCGGCGCGAGCGACGACATAGGCGAGAAGATCTGCGACGCCGAGTTGCCGGGAGTCTACGCGACCAAGGAGCAGAAGCGTATCTACCCCTCGGGCGTAGACCCGAGCGGCAGCCTGACGCCTTCAAGCGTTGCGGCGCAGGTCGTGGGTTTCACGGACGTCGACGGCAAAGGCCGCCAAGGGGTGGAGAAGGTCGCTGACCGATACCTGAAGGGCGCGAACGGATTTGTCGCCGCGGAGGTGGACAAGGACGGACGGATCATTCCCGAGACGAGGCGGAAGACTGTGAAGGCGCACGACGGTCTGGATGTGGTCCTGACCATCGATGCATACATCCAGCACGTGGCTGAGGA
The DNA here is from genome assembly GCA_030649165.1 of Armatimonadota bacterium. Classification (GTDB taxonomy): domain Bacteria; phylum Armatimonadota; class UBA5829; order UBA5829; family JAUSEB01; genus JAUSGG01. The sequence continues at coordinate 41,193 of JAUSGG010000151.1, read as the reverse complement.
AGCGTTGAGGAAGACATTCGAAGCCAGCAAGGCCCTGGGCGCCTGCGCCATCGTCATGGACCCTGAGACCGGCGAGATTCTGGCAATGGCGAATATGCCGACGTTCAACTCGAACGGCCTGACGGGCAGTTCCGCGGACCAGTGGCGCAACAGGGCGGTAACGGACCTCTATGAGCCCGGCTCCACCCTCAAGACGATCACCGCGGCGGCAGCGTTGGAGGAGGGGATAATCGACTCACACTCGATTTTCGCCCACTGTTCCGGCAGCATTGCGGTCGGCAGGCGGAGGGTTCGGTGCGTCTTGCATCACCCATTCAACAACGGGCACGCCGCGGTCGATCTGACCAAGATGATCCAGTATTCCTGTAACATCGGCGCCAGCGAACTGGGGATGAAACTGAGAGCGGACCGGCTTTACAAATACGAGAAGGCGTTCGGACTGCTGTCGAAGCCGCGCTCCGGACTGCCCGGAGAAGTGACCGGTCGGTTGGACCGGCCCTCGGCATGGCCGACGATCAAGTGCGCGAACGTCGCATTCGGCCAGGGGATTGCGATAACGCCGCTGCAGATAACCTGTGCCTATTCGGTGATCGCGAACGGCGGCGTTATGATGCGGCCTATGATCATCAGAGAGCTACGAAGCAAGGATGGATCGGTCTGCCGCGAGTTTTCTCCGAAGATGGTGCGGCGGGTGGTGTCAGATTCGACCGCGGCGCAGGTCAAGAGGGCTTTGGTCGCCTGCGTGGCGGACGGAACCGGCAAATCGGCGCAGGTTGAAGGCTATTCAATAGGCGGCAAGACAGGAAGCGCTCAGAAGGTACGCAAGGACGGGCGAGGTTATGAGCCGGGGAAGTACGTAGCCTCTTTCATAGGCTTCCTGCCCGCGTCTAATCCGAGGCTGGTGATCCTGGTCATGGTGGACGAACCGAAAGGCACGCACTGGGGCGCGACGGTCGCGGCCCCGGCGTTCAAAGACATTGCGACGAAAGCCATGTGGTATCTGCGCACTCCGCGGGACCAGGTCCCGACGCAGCCTAACACACGAGTCGCGAGGAAGACCGTCTCGGCGTAGACCGCCGGGCGTAGAACATTGAAAACCGAAGGCGTTTCGATTTGGGACCGGTGCGGCGGGAGAGGGAAACTTGGGCGAGTCCTCTTTTCTAGCTTGGCCGGTCCCAGCTAGATCGTGAGTTGAGGTATTTGACCTCACCCCACCCTCTCCTAAAAGGAGAGGGAGCAAATCCCCCCTCCCTTTGGGAGGCGGTTAGGGGGAGGTTAAGCATACCAATTAGTTTCTTGGGTTTGGGACCGGCTCCGGCGGGAGAGGGAAACTTGGGCGAGTCCTTTTCTAGCCTGTCGGTCCCAGCTAATTCCGTGTGGTCGGAATTCCGGCGGGAATATTCGCCGGGAGCGGCCGCCCCGATAAGTCGGGGGGCCGTCGCTGACCCGCTTTGTTGTTTGAGGCGGGCAATCAGCTTGGGGTCGTGTTGGCCGGACAGGGAAACTTGGGCGAGTCCTCTTCTGCGTCGCACGACCCCTTCTTTTATCGGGTGTTGGGTGACGGGTGTCGGGTGATGGAGGATGGCGCCAGTACGCAACACCCATCACCCGTGTTATAATTGTGTGGTAATGATGGAGCGCTCCGAGGATGTTTTTTAGCAATCTGGTCCGTGAGCTGCCGGGCGCAAGAACGCTGGGCAGGCCGGATGTAAACGTCGAGAGCATCGTGTACGATTCGCGACGGGCGACCGCTGGGTCGCTTTTTGTCGCTGTGGGGGGAGAGACTTTCGACGGTCACCAGTTCGCGGGCGCGGCGGTGAAGAACGGAGCGGTGGCGATAATCGCCGAGCGAGAGCTGCCCGGAATCCCGCTGGACGATGTGAGCGTGGCGGTAGTGGACGACTCCCGGGTGGCGATGGCCGCGGTCGCGGCGAAGTTCTACGATTACCCCTCTCGAAATCTCAAACTGATCGGCGTCACCGGCACCAAAGGCAAGACCACGACCACGTACCTGATCGCGTCGATTTTCCGTTCCGCCGGGTGGAAGACCGGCGTCATCGGCACGATCGGAAGCCGCGTCGGGGACGAAGTCATTGACAGCGAGCACACGACTCCTGAATCCGTCGACCTTCAGGCGCTGCTGGCGCGGATGGCGGCGAGCCAAGCGCAACTGGTGGCGATGGAGGTCTCGTCTCATGGCCTCGCGCAGGGCCGCGTCGCCGGCTGCGAGTTCGACTGCGGCATATTCACCAATCTGACCCGCGACCACCTCGACTATCACTCCACTATGGAAGAGTATCTGGACGCGAAGCTACTTCTCTTCAAGGATTGCGCGGCGGCCTCCGGCAAGGAGTTCACCGCTGTCGTAAACCTGGACGACCCGGTCTCATCCAAGGTCGTCGCGGCGGCAAATGGGCGGGTCATCACGTTCGGTGTCAAGGCGCCCGCGGATGTCACCGCTTCGGACATAAGGGCGACGGCCAAAGGCGTTTCGTACCTCCTGACATACCGGGGGGAGCGGGTCGAAGTGGGGCTGAGACTGGGCGGTCTGTTCAACGTCTATAACTCGCTGGCGGCGGCTGGAGCGGCCCTTTCGCAGGGGCTGGGTCTTTCGCGGATCGCGGCGGGCCTGGCGTCGGCCGAGAACGTCGCGGGAAGGTTCGAATCGATCGAGTGCGGCCAGGACTTCGCCGTACTCGTCGATTACGCTCACGCGCCCGATGCCCTGGAGAACGTGTTGATAGCGGCTAGGGACCTGACGGACGGGCGGCTGATAGTCGTCTTCGGCTGCGGCGGCAATCGTGACAGGGGAAAGCGGCCCATGATGGGGCGCATCGCCTCCGAGTTGGCGGACATGTGTGTCGTCACGTCGGACAATCCCCGCAAAGAGGACCCGGATGCGATTATCGGGGAAATCCTGGCGGGTGTAGACGGCGGGCGGCGCGGCCGGGTGAGCGTCGAAGCCAGCAGGCGCGACGCCATCAGGATGGCGCTCGATATGGCGGGCTCCGGCGACGTGGTATTGGTAGCCGGAAAGGGACACGAGGACTACCAGATATTCGCGGATAAAACGATCCATTTCGACGACAGGGAAGTTGTGAGGGAGATCCTTTGCTCGAAGGCGTTGAGCTAGTCGAGATCATAGAGGAGGGTGAGGAATTTGGTCCTGGCAACTACACCACGTGTACGCAGGGCGAATAAGGAAATGCTGAACACGAAACTGGCGGAAATACTGCTGATCCTGAACGGCAGACTTCTGCGCGGGGAAACGGACGCGGCAATCACGGGGGTGAGCGCCGACAGCCGGTTGGCGAAACCGGGCGACCTCTTCTTTGCGCTGGTCGCGGAACGGGATGGGCACGACTTCATAGACGCCGCCGCGCGCGCGGGGGCGTCGGCCGCGATCGTGTCGAAGGAAGTCGAGGCGAGCATCCCGCTTGTGATCGTTCCGGACACGCTGCTTGCGCTCGGAAACCTGGCCAAATTGCTCAGACTGCGGCAATCCGTTCACGTCATCGGCGTAACGGGCAGCGTCGGCAAGACGACGACCAAGGAGATGATCGCGGCGGTACTCGACCGCAAGTACTGCGTGCTCAAAAGCGAAGGCAATTACAACAACGAGATCGGTCTGCCGATGACGCTGTTCCAGCTTCGCCCCGAGCACGACGTGGTGGCGCTGGAGATGGCCATGCGCGGGCCGGGGGAGATAAGGCGACTGGCGGACATCGCGCGCCCGCGGATTGGGGTCATCACGAACGTAGGGCTATCGCACGTCGAAAGGCTGGGGTCCATCGATGCGATAGCCGCGGCGAAGGCGGAGATATTGGACGAGCTTCCGCCCGACGGGCTGGCCGTGCTTCCGGCGGACGACCAGTTCTACCGCTTCCTGAGAAGCAGGCGGTTCGGTCGCGTGGCGACGTTCGGAACAAGCGAGTCCGCCGACGTCCGGGCAAGCGATATCAGGATTCATCCGGACGGATCGCCGGGAGCCACGGTCACGACGAAGAAAGGCGTGATGGAGCTCGAACTGGCGGCCATAGGCGAGCATAACATTTGGAACGCTCTGGCCGCGATCGCGGTTGCGATAGAGATGGGAGTCGATCTGGACGACGCCAGGGCCGCGCTGGAGGTGTTCGGATCTCCGTCGATGCGGTTGAACGTGGTTCGGTCGCCCCTTGGCTATACCGTCATCAACGACACTTACAACGCCAACCCGGCTTCGATGGCCGCGGCGGTGCGCAGCCTGGCCGCGATGCAGGGTGATAGAAAGATCGCGGTCCTCGGAGACATGCTGGAGTTGGGAGATCATGCCGACTCGGAGCACGCTGAAATCGGCGCGCTGCTGGCGGAGCAGGGTGTAGATATGCTGATCACCGTTGGCGAACTCGGGCGGCGAATTGCGGACGGGGCCGTAAGCAGCGGATTCCCGGCCTCTGAGATAACAAGTCTTGGTAACAGTTCGGAAGTGTCGGACGTCTTGAGACCGGAGCTGCGTCCCGGGGACGTGGTTCTGGTTAAGGGCTCGCGCGCCGTGAAAATGGAGATTGTCGTAGAGGGCATCCTGAGTGTTTAGCGCGGCTTCGATATACGAGGGGCTTCTCGCCTTCGGCCTCGCCTTTGTGGTGACGGTCGCGGCAATGCCTCGCGCTATCGAGGCGCTGAAAACGCTGCGGGCCGGACAGGTGATCAGCCGCGACGGTCCTGAAAGCCACCTTGCCAAGGAGGGGACCCCGACGATGGGCGGCCTCGTCCTGCTGGCGGGGCTGATTCTCTCGTCGTCGGCTGTGGGTCTTATGGTGCACGTAGAGGGCGCGGTTTATGGATTGCGGTTCGGCGCTTCCGGCCTGGCCGCCGTGTTGATGTTGATAGCCGGTTACGGGCTGTTGGGATTCCTGGACGATTATCTCATCATCTCCCGCGGAAAAGCGCTCGGGTTGAAGGCAAGGCAGAAGCTGGCCGGGCAGTCGATCCTGGCGATCGCATTTGTCGCGTGGCTTGCGTACATCGGAAGAGATAGCGTGTATCCGACGAGCGTTCGCCTCCCGTTCGGGCGTTTCATCGAATTGGGTTCGATCTACTATGCGTTCGCGGTCCTGTTTATCGTCGGGATGTCGAACGCCGTAAACCTGACGGACGGACTCGACGGGTTGGTCAGCGGTCTGTCGACGCAGACGGCGATTTTCCTGGCCTGGGGATCGGCTCTCCTGATCGGCGCGAGCGTCGCGATAGACCCGGCGCTGGTCATCGTTTGCGCCGCCACCGCGGGGGCATGCCTGGCGTTTCTGTGGTTCAACGCACACCCGGCGAAGGTGTTTATGGGCGACACGGGCTCGCTTGCGCTTGGGGCAGGGTTCGCCGCCGTCGCCATTCTGTCGAAGCAGGAGTTCGCTCTGCTGTTTTTCGGACTGGTGTTCGTAATAGAGGCGTTGTCGGTGATCATCCAGGTCATATCGTTTAAGACCACGGGCAAGCGGGTCTTCAGGATGAGCCCGATACACCATCATTTCGAGCTCGCGGGCTGGCCGGAAGAGAAGATCGTGACGAGGTTCTGGATAGCAGGACTACTAGCCTGCGCGGCCGGCGTGGCCGTGCTCGGTGTCGCGAGGTCATGATAGTGAACGACGTGACGAACGATTACAAAGGCAAACGAGTCGCGGTTATCGGCATGGCGCGCACGGGGATGGCCGTCGCCGCCGCGCTTCGGACTCTGGGGGCGGAGGTCACGCTGTACGACCGGAAACCCGCGGAGGAACTCGAAGACTCGCTTGCCGAGGCGGCGAGGCTCGGAGTCGCCGCGCGCCCGGGAATCGACGCCCCTCCTCTTGGCGGCGCGGACTTGGTGATCCCCAGTCCGGGTATTCCTCGCGAGGCCCCCGTTTTCGTGAAAGCGCGGGAGATGGGGATTCCGGTCCTGTCTGAGATCGAGCTGGCATATCGCCTGTCGCGCGCGCCGATTATCGCCGTGACAGGCACGAACGGAAAGACGACCACCACGGTCATGATCGGCAAAATGCTTGAAGCCGACGGGCGGGACACTTACATCGCCGGAAACGTGGTCGCCGGGGACATCAGGCTTCCGCTCGTGACCGCGGCCGTTCGGGCGACGGAGAAGAGTGTAATTGTCGCGGAGATCAGCACTTTTCAGCTCGAATGGATCGAGAGCTTCAGGCCCAGGATAGGGGCGCTGCTCAATATCAGCCGGGACCACGGCGATCGCCACACAAACATGGACGAATATGCGGACCTCAAGGCGAGCCTGTTTCGGAACCAGAGACCGGACGATTACGCGATAGTGAACGCCGACCATCCGCTGGTGATGGAGCGGACCGGGGGAGTTAAATCGCGGATTCTTCCTTTCAGCCGGCTGATGGAGCCGCGGGAAGGCGCGTTCGTCCGCGGAGAGGAGCTGATTGTCAGGCTGGACGGCAGGGAGGTCCGGATTTGCAGCAAGTCGGAAATCCCCGTCCCTGGCGAGCACAACGTGGAAAATGCTTTGGCTGCTTCGCTGGCCGCGGTGGCGTTCGGCGCGGAGGCCGGGGCCGTCGCGGAAGCCATCCGCGCTTTCACTCCAATAGAGCACAGGCTGGAGCCGGTCGAGGAGATAGACGGAGTTCTGTACATCAACAATTCGATGTGCACGAACGTGGACGCCGTGGTCAGGTCCATCGAAGCGATTGACCGGCCTCTGGTGGTGATAGCCGGAGGGAAAGACAAAGGCAGCGATTGGGTTCCTTTTGCCGAGGTCGTCAAGCGCAGTGTCAAAGAGTTGATTCTAATCGGAGTGAGCGCGCCGCTGATCGAGTCGGCTGTCCGCGATGCGGGCTACACGCGGATTACCAACGCGGCGTCGATGGACCGCGCCGTGGAGGCGGCGCGAGGTCTGGCGGAGCCGGGAGACGCGGTCCTTCTTGCGCCCGGCTGCGCGAGCTTCGACATGTTCAAGGGATTCGAAGACCGCGGGCGGGTCTTCAAGTCGATAGTAAGGCAGTACCAGGGATGCGTGGTAGGTTCAGCTAAATCATCGGGGGAGCGGGCCAAATGAGAGAAAGCAAGAAGCTGCCGGCTGATTTCACTCTGTTTCTGACGACGATGTGCCTTTTCGGAATCGGCATCCTTATGGTATTTGACGCCAGTTTCGCTAAAGCAGCGGATATGAAGATGACGGGCGGCGACAGTTGGTATTTCGTCAAACGCCAGCTCATCTTCGGCGTTGCGGGGCTGGCGATGATGTTCGGGATGATGCGTTTGCGGCTGGAGACACTTCGCCGGATGGCCCTTCCGCTGCTGATAGCGTCCATCGGCCTGCTCGTGCTCGTGTTGATTCCCGGCATCGGGGTTCGGGCCAACGGCGCGGCCAGATGGCTGCCTGTGGGGCCATTTCGCTTTCAGCCGTCGGAGTTCGCCAAGTTCGCGGTGGTGATCTATCTTGCGGCGGCGCTGTCCGGACAGAATTTCAGAGTTCGCAAGTTCTGGTCCGGGATGTTCATACACCTGACGATTGTCGGGCTGGTTGCCGGGCTCGTCTTGGTCGAGCCGGATATGGGCACCTCGTCACTCATCGTCATCAATACATTGATCATGCTGTTCGTGGCGGGCGCTCTCAGCCGTCATCTTGCATGTCTGGCCGGAGCCGGAGTTTTGGGATTCGGCGCGCTGGCGGTTGTGGAGCCCTATCGCCTCGCTCGCCTGATAACTTTTCTCGATCCGATGAAGGACAAGTTCGGAAAAGGATACCAGATAGTCCACTCGCTGGTGGCCCTGGGTTCCGGCGGGCTGCTTGGACGCGGGCTGTGCGAAGGCCGCGAGAAGTTCTATATTCCGGCGGCACAGACCGATTTCATTTTCTCGACGCTCGGCGAGGAAGCCGGCCTGCTGGGATCGCTCGTGGTTCTGGCGCTGTTCGGATTGCTCACGTATCGCGGGCTGAGCATCGCCAATCGTGCGAAAAGTCCTTATTACACATTATTGGCGGCGGGGCTAACCGCGATGGTGTCCGCGCAGGCCATTATCAACGTTTGTGTGGTCACTTCCAGTATGCCCGCGACGGGAGTGCCTCTTCCTTTCGTAAGCTATGGCGGATCGGCGCTGATGTTTGCGCTTATGGCCGCCGGGCTTTTGCTCAACATATCACAGAACACGAACGCGACGACTGACAGAAGCGTTGAGGAGATAGATGAAGGTCGTGCTGACAGGAGGCGGGACCGGAGGTCACATATACCCCGCCCTCAGCATAGCGGCCGCGATGCTGGCCGAAGATCCCGAAGTCGATCTACTATTTATCGGTAGCTCGCACGGACCTGAGGGGCGGCTGGCCAAGGAATCGGGCCTGCGTTTCATCGGGCTTCCAAGCAGACCGTTCGGAGGAGCGATCTCGCTCTCCAATGTGGCGGCCCTCTGGAAGCTCGCATTGGCAGCGATACGGGCCCTGTCGGTCCTGCGCGCGGAAAAGCCGGAAGTGGCTATCGGGACCGGCGGCTATACCAGCGCGGCGGTCATGCTGGCTCAGTGTCTGCGGCGGGGACCGTCGCTGATTCACGAGCAGAACGTCGAGCCGGGACGCACCAACCTGCTTCTGTCGAGATTCGTCAGAGCCGTCTGCGTTACGTTCAAGGAGTCCGTGGGCTTCTTCCCGGCAAGGAAGGTGACGGTAACGGGTCTGCCGGTCCGCCCGGAAATATTGGCGCCTCGCGCAAAGGAATCCGCGCGCGCCGCGCTTGGGCTTCGGACGGACCTGTTCACCGTTTTCGTCTGCGGAGGCAGTCAGGGCGCGCGGAAGATCAACGAACTGGTATTGGGCGCGGTCCCGCTGCTCGCTTCGCTGAACGTGCAAATACTGCATCAGACCGGCGAGCGCAACTATGAGGAAGTCAAGACGAACGCGCCGTCCGGCATCGAGACATATAAGATAGCGCCGTATTTCGACGATCCTTCGGACGCCTATTGGGCGGCCGATCTGATCGTTTGCCGGAGCGGAGCGTCAACGCTGGCGGAACTATGCGCTGTCGGCCTACCGGCAATACTCGTGCCGTATCCTTACGCGTACGCGAATCATCAGGCGAAAAACGCGAGTGTCTTGGAAAAACGGGGTTCCGCCATCGTGATGGAGGAATCGTCGAGTTCGGCCGAGGAGTTGGCAAATCAGATTGCGGCGCTGGCGCGGGACCCGGAGCGTCTGCGGGCAATGGCGTCCGCATCCGCGGCGCTGGCCAGACCGGACGCAGCCACTGCTGTAATCAGAGTTGCGAAATCATTAGTCAGAAGTCAAGTTTAACCTCCCCCTAACCCCCTCCTATGAGGAGGGGGGAACCTGCTCCCTCCCCTTTCAGGGGAGGGTTGGGGTGGGGTTCGATGCTTCGGCTTGTTCTTTGAAGCCGAAGCCTACCCCGGTGTTTCGGGATTTTGAGGGTTGGGATCTGAACTTATTGGCTTAACGGAACAGGTTCTCATCCCAACCCGTCCCAACCCGGAAATCCCGAAACCGGCGAAGGTAAACGAGTTTGAACGATCACGAGCGAACGCATTTTATCGGCATCGGAGGAGCGGGCATGAGCGCGCTGGCGGCCGTTATGCGCGGCCGCGGCGCGGAGGTCTCCGGCTCGGATCAGAAGGAAAGTGACAGCACGCGCCGGCTTCGGACGATGGGGATACGGGTCGAGATCGGGCATGTGGCCGGAAACATCGGCGATCCTGAGCTTGTCGTAATCTCCGCCGCGATCCCACCGGACAACCCCGAGATTGCTGCCGCGAAGGAAAGAGGCATTCCGGTCATCCAACGGGCGGAAATGCTCGGTCGGCTGATGGATTCGTACGGCAGCAGAATCGCAATCGCCGGAACCCACGGAAAGACTACGACAACCTCTATGGTCAGCCTCATCGCGCTCGGCGCGGGACTCGACCCCACGATACTGATCGGCGGCGATGTAAAAGCGATTGGCGGAAACGCAAGACTGGGCGAGGGAGACTTGTTCATAACGGAAGCGTGCGAGGCGTATTCGTCGTTCCTCTACCTTCATCCGAGTATCGCCGTGGTCACTAATGTGGACGCCGACCATCTGGAGCATCACGGCACGCTGGAGAACATCAAGCAGGTGTTCGTCCAGTTTCTGAGCCAGGTGGATGAGGACGGCTGCGTCATAGCCTGCGCCGACGATGAAAACGTCCGCTCGATTCTGCCTTTCGTGACGAGACGGATAGTCCTCTACGGTGTCGCGTCCGACGCCGAGGTCCGCGCGGACGAGGTGGACGTGGACTCGCCGGCGGCGTCCTATTCCCTCGTTCGCAACGGCAAGGCAATGGGCCGCGTGCAGCTCGCTACGCCGGGCCTGCAGAACGTACTCAATTCGCTCGCCGCGGCCGCAGTCGGACTGGAGCTTGGCACGGAATTCCCAGCGATCCGCGAAGCCCTTGGCAAACACAGGGGGGCAGGACGAAGATTTGAGATACTCGGCGAGGCGCGGGGCGTATTAGTAGTAGATGACTACGCTCACCACCCGGCTGAGATAGCGGCCACGTTGACGGCCGCCAGGCGAGGTTTCGGGAGGCGGATAGTCGCGATTTTCCAGCCGCATCTCTATTCCAGGACGAAGTTCTTTCTGAGGGATTTCGCCGAAAGCCTGAAGCTGGCGGACCGTCAGATCGTGACGGACATATATGCGGCGAGGGAGAGGCCGATCGCCGGCGTGAGCGCGGAGCAGATCGTGAACGCAATGAACCGCAACGGGAACAAAGTCGGTGAGTACATACCGGATAAGGCTAATATCGCGGAGATCGTGCTGCCGGAGCTGCGTTCGGGGGATATGGTCATCGTTATGGGCGCGGGCGACATTCGGGGAGTAGGGGAGGAAATCCTCTCCAGGTTGTCGGGAACCGCCGGAGGGGCCGGCTGACGTGGCATTCGATCACAGCGAGATAGCCCAGGAGTTGCGATCGAGAATAGCCGGCATCGTGCGCGCGGACGAGCCAATGTGGAAGCACACGTCGTTCGGCGTCGGCGGTCCCGCGGATTTATACGCCGAACCCGCCTGCGCGGACGATATCGTTACGCTAATCGCCGAGGCGGACCGGCGCGGCATATCGTGGCAGCCGATCGGTGACGGCCAAAACCTGCTCGTGGCGGACAAAGGTATTCGCGGGATGGTGATCCGCATCGGCAAAGCGATGGGCTATATCCATGTCGACGGGTCCCGCATCACCGCCGGAGCGGGAGCAAAACTGACAAAGACCGTGGACGTAGCGGTCAGCCATTCGCTGGCGGGGCTGGAGGGCTGCACGGGTGTTCCGGGGACCATCGGCGGCGCCATCGTTATGAACGCCGGCACCCGCTACGGCTACGTCGGGGACATCGCGCGGCGCGTTCGGGTGGTGAAATCCGACGGGAGCCTGCGGGATCTGACACCGGATGAGGTCGGCTTTAGCTATAGAAGTAGCGCGCTTCACGGCAGCGGACGGATTGTCGTTGAGGCGGAATTCGAGTTGCGTCCCGGCGACAAGGCGGAACTGGTGAGTATTGTCGAAAAGCTGCGCCGTCGGCGGGCAATGACCCAGCCGAGCGCCGGCAAGAGCGCGGGGTGCGTGTTCAGGAATCCTGATGAGGAACATGCGTCACGTCTTATAGACGAGGCGGGGGCAAAAGGAATGCGCGAGGGGGACGCGGAAGTCTCCCCAAAACACGCGAATTACCTGGTCAACACGGGAAGCGCCAGCGCGGAACAGGTCCGGACGCTGGCGGAGCGGGTCAGGAAGCTGGTGCAGGACAGGTTCGGCGTCCTGCTGGAGTACGAGGTTAAGCTGGTAGGAGAATGGTAGGCGGTCGAAAAAGTCGAGTGAGTCGAGAGTGTCGGCAGAGCCGAGGGCAAACTCCCTCTCCCTGGAAGGGAGAGGGCTGGGGTGAGGGTTGAACTTACCGGACCGCATTCACGACAGCTATTCCGAGAGTTGACCCTTCTAACTCCCGGCTTCTATTCCCGAAGGAGAACGATTACACCTTGGGCAGAATGAGAGTTGCGGTGTTGATGGGCGGGCGGTCGTCCGAGCGGGCGGTTTCCATGTCCACTGGAGTGATGATCCTGCAGGCGCTCGATCCTGAGAAGTATTCGGCGTTTCCGGTTGACGCCGCGCTCTTCTGCGCGGGCGAGCCGCGGATCGAGGCCGGCGACCAGCGGCAAATCTCGGCGCTGGCGCAGGCAGAAACCACGCTTCAGAAACTGGGCGGGGTGAGCGCTGTGACGGAGCTTCTGCAGAGCAACGGCGCCGCCGTCAGGCCGGACGTTGTGTTCATCGCCCTTCACGGCAAGTACGGCGAGGACGGGACCGTGCAGGGCCTGCTGGAGTTGGCCGGAATCCCTTACACCGGATCGGGTGTGCTTGCAAGCGCTCTTGCCATGGACAAGATCATGGCCAAGCGGATGCTCGATCGCGCGGGCGTCCCTGTGCTTCCTTCAGTCGACATCACTTCGGCTAAAGACCGCGCGGGCCGCGATATAGCGTCGGAGGTCGCCAATCTGGGCTACCCGGTGATCGTTAAGCCGAACCGGCAGGGTTCCACTATCGGGATGGCCAGGGTGGATTTCCCTAGCGACCTACAGGCCGCGATAGACGCGGCGTTCGAATACGACAGCCAGGTGATGATCGAAAAATTTGTCGTCGGAACGGAGATCACGGCGGGCATTATCGGCAATGACGACCTGCAGGTCCTTCCACTCGTAGAGATCGTTCCATCCGGCGGGTTCTACGACTATGAGGCCAAGTACACGCCCGGCGCGACCGACGAAATATGCCCTGCCGGGATTCCCGACGATATCGCCGAGGAGGCCCGGCGGATCGCCGTCCTTTCGCACATAGCCCTCGGATGCCGCGGAATGTCCAGGGTAGATATAATCATCAGCGAAAGCAAGCTCTACGTGCTCGAAGTGAACACCATCCCGGGTATGACTCCCACCAGCCTATTGCCGCGCGCGGCGCAGGCGGCGGGCATAGCGTTCACGGATTTGCTGGACAAACTCATCTCGTTCGCATTGGAGGAGGCGTAGACCGTGAGCCCTCGCTCGAACAGTCGAAACAGCGTGCGGCACAGGCGCAACCGGAGGACGCGGAACTGGTTCCGCATCATCCTGCATTGTATGGTCACCGCGCTCCTTGCCGAGTTGGTCTTCCTCGCCCTCACCTCACCGCGGCTGCGGATCGCGAGGGTTGACGTCCGCGGCGCGAAGACCATCTCCGCATCCGATATCCGTGACAGAGCTGGCTGCGCAATAGGTCAGAATCTGTTTCTCGCGAATACCCGCACGGTACTGAGAAATGTCCGCAAGAACCCCGTCGTCCGAACCGCAAAGGTATACCGCCGCCCGCTGAACCGGCTCGTGGTTCGTGTCGAGGAGCGAACTCCATTTGCGGCCGTCAGCGCGGCGGGCAGGACGTATCTCATGGACAGCGAAGGTGTTGTGTACACGGAAACACGCGCCGTCCGAAAAGGCATCGTCGCCCTCGAACTGCCGGGCTCAGGGCGGCTTCGCATCGGGACGAGACCGCACCCGAGGCTCATCTCCTCCTTCTTTGACTGCCTGCGGAGGGCCCTCAAAACCGGCTTTAAGGTCGAGAAAATATCCGTTGACCCCGGCAATAATATGTGCTTAAATATTCAGAGTGGACTATGGGTCAAACTCGGACAACCGTTTGATCTTGACGGAAAGCTCGTCGTTCTGAAAGATGTCTTGACGCGGAAACCTGAGATCGCGACCCAAGCCCTGTACGTAGACCTGAGATGCATGACAGCGCCGGCATGGAAGGGCAGAGAAACCTCGCCGACGCTGTAGAAATTTGAATGAGCGTATTCCCAACTGTGCGCAGTAGGACCACTTGGGTCCTTTGGGTGACTGCGTTATGTCTTGTTCTGGGCGGATTGGTCGCTGCGTCTTTCAAGACTCAGCGGACCTTGCGCTCGCGTTTCGGGGTGACTCCCGCGGGCAGAGGGGGACTCGTCGCCGCGCTATCGCTGCAGGCCGACTCGAACGAGGAGCTGCGGGATGAGATAGCGCGACTCCGCAAGAAGAACACGGAGTGGGAGCAGAGGTTCGTCGGCGGGAAGAGCGAAACGCAGACGCTGTTGAACGAGCTTCACGAGGCCAGGGCGTTCGCCGGTCTCGTGCCGCTTGAGGGCGAAGGCGTCGTTGTTACGCTGCAGGATAACAAGAGTGGTCTTAAGGGGATCAGTCCGAACCTCAGCCCGGAAGCCACCGACGAGATGAAGAGCGCGGGTCTCGTTCACGATTCCGATATTCGCCTTGTCATAGATGAGCTATTTGCGGCCGGAGCGGAAGGCGTCGCGGTCAAGGACCAGAGAGTGGTGTCGAGAACGGCTGTGCGGTGCGTCGGCCCCACGATTCTGGTGAACGACGTCAAGATGGCGTCTCCGTTCATCATAAAGGCCATAGGCAACTCAAAGGAGATCCTGAGCGCCTTGAGCATGAGTGGAGGGCTGCTCGATGCGGAACTCACGGCGCTGGGGATGATCAAAGCCGAAGAAAGCAAGCGTGTCGTGCTTCCTGCCTATTCGGGCAGCACGCAAATGCGTTATTCCAAGGGGCGGTAAGGTATTAACCCCCTCCCCTATAGGGGAGGGTTGGGGTGGAGTTGGTTCTAACCTCCAACTTCTAACCTCTAAACCGGGTTGGGGCGAGGGTGGAACTGACCGCGCGCATAGCCACCCCCGGCTAACCTGGAAACCAATCTAAAGCAAGAGGCAATAACGGGCAATGTTGGCAAGCCTCCCTATACTGGGGCTGGCAATTGGGTTTATAGTAGTGTATGTGGTCCCGTTCGAAGTGTCGGGCAACTACGGCGACTATCTGGCCGTCGCGTCGCTTGCCGGGCTCGACGCGATTTTCGGGGGAATTAGAGCTGGGATAGAAGGTAAGTTCCACGACGACATCTTCATCTCCGGCTTTGTCGTTAATACGCTGCTGGCGGCGGGTCTTGCCTATCTGGGAGATCAGATAGGAGTGAACCTGTTCCTGGCGGCTGTTGTGGCGCTGGGCGGACGGATTTTCCTTAACCTATCATTAATCCGCCGCTACTGGTTGACTCAGGCGGCGCTTTCGAAACGCAAAGAGACGTAGGTGGATATAGTTGTCTAAGAGCGATATCCTCGCAGGGCTCGATATAGGCACGACGAAAGTATGCGCCGCCATTGCGGAAGTATTCGATGACGGGCGCATCGACGTGGCGGGCGCCAGCCATACTCCAAGTTCCGGTGTGCGAAAGGGCGTCGTGGTGGATATGGAAGCCACCGCGCAGGCCATTCGAGATTCCGTGGACAAGGCGCAGCGGATGTACGGCTACGACATCCACAGCGTGATCGTCGGCGTGACGGGCGAGCATATCAGCTCGCTGAACAGCCGGGGCGTGGTTGCCGTGGCGCACCCCAACCGTGAGATCACGCGCGACGATGTAGACAGGGTCGTGGACGAGTCCCGCGTCATTGTGCTCCCTCCCGAGCGCGAGATCATCCACGCGATCCCCAGGGGATTTTCGGTTGATGGGCAGGACGGCATTCGGGACCCGGTCGGGATGAGCGGATCTCGCCTGGAAGTGGAGACGCACATTGTAACCGGAGCCAGCACGTTCCTGCAGAACATATCCAAGTGTGTGGGCAGGGCGGGCCTGGAAGTCGATGATATGGTCCTTGCGCCGCTTGCGACCTCGGAAGCGGTCGTGCTCCCGGCGGAGAAAGAGATGGGTGTCGTGCTGGTGGACGTCGGCGGCGGAAGCACGGACATCGGCATATTCACGGGTGGCGAAGTCTGCTACTCCGCGGTTGTCCCGGTTGGCGGAAGCCACGTCACATTCGATATAGGGGCCCTTCTGCGCGCCTCAATAGAGGAATCCGAGAGAGTCAAGATCAACTGTGGATGTGCGCTTATGAACATGGCGGATGATGAAGAGTCATTCGAAATCCTGCGCCTGGGCGCGGACGCGCCGAGCGCGCTGCCCAGACGCGAAGTCTTGGTCAAACTGATCGAGCCGCGGATGGAAGAGATATTCCAGATGGTGAAACACGAGATCGGCAAGTCCGGTTTCGAGGACATGCTCCCGGCGGGGGTCGTCCTTTCCGGAGGCGGATCGTTGATGCCCGGCACGATAGAGCTTGCGGAGAAGGTGTTGGGGATGCCCGTACGCATGGGCTCTCCCAACAATTTCGGCGGTCTCGTGGACACCGTGAGTTCCCCGGTGTACGCGACGGCCGTCGGCTTGATCAGATACGCGGCCCGCAATCATGCGGCCGTCAGAGAAGAAGCGCGAAACGGCGATCTGCTATCGTCCACTTTCGGACGGCTGCGGAAGCTGTTTAGAGTTTAAGTAAATCAACAACCATCAGAGAGGAGCTTGGTAATGCCACGAAGTGGGAGCGATGACAACTACGCCAAAATAAAGGTCATAGGCGTGGGAGGAGGAGGAAGCAACGCCGTTAACCGGATGATCGAGGCCGGTATTTCCGGTGTGGAATTCCTCGCGGTGAACACCGACAGCCAGGTTTTGAGCGTCTCGGCTGCTTCCGAAAAATTACAGCTCGGCAGGGGCGTCACCAGGGGACTCGGCGCCGGAGGCAATCCGGAGATCGGGCGGACCGCGGCCAAGGAAAGCGAGGAGGATATCCTCAAGGCAATGGACGGCTCTGATATGGTGTTCATAACCGCCGGTCTCGGTGGAGGCACTGGAAGCGGCGCCGCGCCCGCCATCGCCAAGATGTCCAGGGAAATGGGCGCATTGACCGTGGGCGTCGTCACCAAGCCTTTCTCATTTGAGGGCCCAAGACGCGGCGCCGTGGCGGAGCAATCGCTGCAGGAGTTGAAGGGCAGCGTTGACACATTGATCGTCATTCCCAACGACCGCCTCCTCAGCGTTGTGGAGAAAAGCGCAACCCTCGTGGACGCTTTCAGAATAGCCGACGACGTTCTGCGGCAGGGCGTGCAGGGCATTTCCGACATCATAACCATTCCCGGCATGATCAACGTGGACTTCGCCGACGTGAAGGCCATCATGGCCGATGCGGGCTCCGCGCTGATGGGAATCGGCGTCGGCTCCGGCGACAACCGCGCGTCACAGGCCGCGCTGATGGCCACGGCCAGCCCGCTGCTGGAGACTTCCATTGACGGCGCGCGCGGCGTGCTGCTCAACATAACCGGCGGACCCGACCTCACTCTCGCGGAAGTATACGAGGCCGCGGAAGTCATTCATAAGGCCACCGACGACGCAAGCGCGAATATCATCTTCGGCACCGTCATCAACGAGCGGATTTCCGGAGAGATGTACATCACAGTCATCGCGACCGGATTCGACGCCAAGAGGCCCTCGGAGCTTGTCACGGCCAAGGCCGTCGCTCAGAATGAGGAGCCGACGGTAACCGCGCTCCCGCAGGAAGACGAATCTCCCTTCCGCATCTTCCAGGAGAGCGAGATCGACATCCCCGCGTTCCTGCGGCGACGGTAGGTGAGGTTCAGGGAAGACCACAGATAAACACGGATATGAGACTAAGGGCACGGAAATCCCGTGCCCTTTTGCCGTGATGTGAACCTATCCCGCGGGACGCCACAAACCAGTTCTCATCCTCTTGGTTGGCGCGTCGCAGCGCTATGAATGACTCATACCTCATCACTCCCCGCCCTCCTCGCTTGCATCCACGCTCCCCCGCGACTATACTCGACTTGTGCCAATTCCATCCAGGCTTACAGAGCGCGTCCGCAAACTGCTGGCGCAGGAGTCCGGAACGATCTACAAGAAGCGCGACGGGCGGATTGCCTTCGCGCTCGCGTTCCCGAACACGTACGCGCTCGGCATGTCCTCCCTCGGTTTTCAGTTGGTCTATGGGATGCTGAACGCCATCCCGGACGTGGTCTGCGAAAGGGTCTTTCTGCCCGAGAGCGACATCCTGCGGCAGATGCTCCGTTCCCGAACTCCGCTTTTCAGCCTCGAATCGCAGACGCCGGTCAGCCAATTCGATGTGCTCGGCTTTTCAATCTCGTTCGAGATGGACTACATCAACGTTCCGCGGATGCTCCAGTTGTCGGGACTTCCGCTTTACACTTCAGAGAGGGACGAGTCGCATCCGCTTATCATTGCGGGCGGCCCCTGCGCCACGTTCAACCCGGAGCCGCTCGCGGAGTTCATCGACGCATTTCTCATCGGCGAGGCGGAGGACGCAATCCCTGAGATAGTCGATGCGCTGCGCCTGGTCGGGCCAATCTCGCGTTTGGACCTCCTGCGCGAACTGACGAAGGTTGCGGGTGTATATGTTCCGCGGTTTTACTTGCACAAATATGGACAGAGCGGGTTGATAGAAGGTCTGGAGATTACGGACGGCGCGCCGGAGAGGGTGGGCCGCCGGGTTACCAGGGATTTGGACGCGCACGACGCGACTTCCGTGGTGCTCACCCCCAACACCGAGTTCGCGGACCTGGCGCTTGCCGAGGCGATCCGCGGGTGCGGCCGAAAGTGCAGGTTTTGCGCGGCGGGCTATATGGGGCTTCCGCCTCGTCCCAGGACAGTCCAGACGGAGGGCGAGACGCGTATAGGATTGGTCGGCTCGGCGGTGTTCGACCACCCTGGCGCGGCGGCGATATGTGAGGCGATCACGGACGCGGGGCGCGAGTTTTCGGTGTCGTCCATACGAATTGAGTCCCTGACCGACGAATTGGCCGAGATGATGCGCAGAGGCGGCCAGGAGACGATCACCCTTGCGCCGGAGGCTGGGACCGAGATGATGCGGACAGCGATCAACAAACCGATTAGCGACGATGACATCGCGGATGCGGTCCGCATCGCCTCGTCCGCCGGGTTCAGGCGGGCGAGGCTGTACTTCATGGTCGGCCTGCCGATGGAGACGGACGAGGATGTCGCCGCGATTGGAGCGCTTGCTTCAAGAATCGCCGCCGAGTTCCCTCCGATGACCTTACAGCTTTCGGTTAGCTGTTTTGTGCCAAAGCCGTGGACGCCATTCCAGTGGGTCCCTATGGCTTCCGAGCGCGAACTGTCGGCGAAGCTGGCCGTTTTGCGCAAATCACTTGCCGGAAACCGCGGGATCAGGCTGAATGCGGAAAGCCCGCGGCTGTCCGTCGTCCAGGGTTGGCTCGCGCGAGGCGACAGGCGGCTTGCGCCGGCGCTGCTCGCTGCCGTTGCCCCCTCTCCCTATGGGGGAGGGTTGGGGAGGGGTGCCGGCTACGCCAAAGGCATTGCCGAGGCTGGCCTGAATCCCGACTTCTACGCGCGGAGAGAGCGCGATTTCAACGAAATACTCCCGTGGGATCACATCGACCTGGGCGTCACGAAGGATTTCCTTCGGCGCGAATACGCGAAGGCGCTTCAGGGCAAACCAACGCCACAGTGCGCGGTGGGAACGTGCAGGCTGTGCGGGGTTTGCTGAGATCAAAGGGTTCTAGGGTTCCAGGGGGCTCCAGGTTCTGTGGGTTTAGGGTACGGGCCGGTTCCACCCGCGAGCAACGCCTCGAAGACCGTCATTCTACGAAGTGAAGAATTCTAACCACGTAACGTGCAATGTCCTCCGCTGCGCCTCAGCAAGCCAACCTACTCCAGCCGGTCCGCGTACACTCTCGGATCTATCTCGCCTCGTTTGACTGGCTTGTCGGTTTTCATGTTCCAGTTGTAGTAATCGGGTTCGCCGAGCAGATTGCCGCCCGATCTTTCATCCAAGGGGAGCAGCCGGATCGTCTTCACGTGAGTGTCCATGAAAACGCAGTTCATCCTTGCTCCCAACCGGTCAACATTATTCTGATCTGACAGATCTCCATGCCTGTCGCGCCAGTGGAAACTCCTGCGTTCGTAGAATAGAAGCTGCTGAGCCGGCCATCTATAATCCCGCATCTTTCTCGCTTTGATCTTGGGATTGAGCCAAGCCTGGTTTATGGCCCGTTTCAGGACGTAACTCGTCGGTGTGGAGGGCTTGCGCATTGAGGGGCCTGACGGATCAGAGGGACAGAAATACAGGTTTAGATTCCTCTTGTAGGGATACAGCGCCCCGAAAACGGTTGTCTGTCCGGATGCGCCTGGATTTGTGGGAGGCACGACGCCCAACGTCATCCGAAAAGCTCGGTCAGAGTTGTGCGCGATAGCCGACGACGGCAATCCGCCGTGGTTATCATTAACATACATGGTAAAGGCCAGGCCAAGCTCCTTCAGGTGTGACTGGCAGAGACCCAGTCGTCTATGGCGCGCGGGTACAAAGGCCCGCATAAGGAAGCCTGTCATCACCAGAACCGCGGCAAGTATAACCAGGCTGCAGACAACAACCACAATGTCCAGGACTCTACCGTTATTGTGCGTTTGTAACCCTCCCTTCTCCGATCACGGAAGCCGATCGCAATACATCCTTGGGTTAATCTGGGGCCGCTTTGTCGGAGTTCCCGTGGCCGGATTCGTATTGTAGTAATCCGGCTCGAACTCCGTAATCCGGTGCGTCTTTACATGCGTGTCCATAAACACGCAGTTGATGCTTGCGCCGAACCGCTTGGTGTTCTTCGGGTCGCTCACATCTCCGGCCCGGTCTCCCCAATGAAAGCTCCGGCGTTCATAGAACATAATCTGCTCGCTCGGCCAGTTGAAGTCTATTTCCTTCCGCGCCTTGATCTTCGGGTCGAGCCAGGCGTCGTTGATGGCCTTCTTGAGCACGTAGCTTGTGGGCGTCGAGGGTGGAAGGGATTTGCGCGGAATAGTCTTCTTGAACACCCAGAATCCTCGCGTTGTGTAGGCCGTGGGATCCGACTCGCAGAAGCAAACGTCCCTGTTCCTCCTGTAAGGATACAGAAGTTCGAAGACAGTCTTGGCCTTGTACCCTTTGGACCTGGGGGGCGGCACGCGCCCCAGGGTACTTCTGAAAGTACGTTCGGGCGCGCGGCTGATTGCGGAAGACGGCAGCGTATCATCATAGTCACTCATATACATGCTGAACGCCAGTGCGATCTCCTTCATATTCGACTGGCAACCGGCCTTGCGAGAGGACTCACGAGCCGCAAGGGAGTGCGGACACAGGAACAAGGCCGTGAGGGTGATGGCGAAAACAAACAGCAGGATCAGAACGGGTGACGGTTTTCGTTGCACAGCGTCTATCCTCCATTGATCGAGGTACAGCTCCCGAACCGGGCACGGAAGTTGATCGCAGTCGCTGTGCCACTTCTCCATTCACTTCGCGGTCACCTTCACGACTACTCCCGGGCTGAGCTTGCCGTGGTCTAATCGAGACAAGAAAGCCCCGCGGCGAACGCCGTGGGGCCTTAACTGCTCTATGCGTGTGTTGCGAAATCCATTCTACCTACGAGATGCCCTCGTCCGTCTGAACCTGCGTCCCATCAGAGCCGTCGCTCCGGACAGGAACGCCAGTCCGGCCTGAAGACCGCTCGGCTCAGGGACCGGCGGGCCGTTGAAATAGTCGGTCTTCACTTTGCCCTTGTCGTCAAAGTAACCCACGTGATACGCTGAGTTCGTCGGAACGGCCCAGATGTCGGGGCTCGTGAGCGAGAAGGTCATCTGGCCCCCTGTATCGGCATGAAGCCGGTCGTTGTCCCCCTGGCACTTCCACCCCACCGAGTTGAAAAGCGGATCCTGGACCGGGGTTGCCTCCCATTGCCAGCGGTCCGAATACAGCGCGTCCGACGCGAAGAACAAGTCCGTTTCTGAAGCCCCGTTGATGAAATATCCTCCCAGCCACGCGATTTGGTAGGTCGAGCTGTCGAAGGTTATGGTGGCGCCGGGATCGAGGGTGACCGTATACCAGTACTGCTGCGTTGCCAAATCCGACGTGAGGTCGAGTTGTATTCCGGTGAAAGTGGCTGGTTTGAAGGAAATCCACGTTTGGGCCGAAGCTGAGGAGCAGAATACCGCGGCCATTGTCGTGATTGCCAGTATGAAAGCTGTCTTACGCATGTAAAGCCCTCCGTCAGATCGGCCAGTCGTCACCTCGGACTTGGCCGGATTCTGTCGAGGGGCAGCTCGACTTCTAAAGCGAAAGCGGGCGGGGGCTGACCGGCCCCACGCCGCGCTGCAAATCTACGTTATCCTCTGCCGGCCCTGCGTCGCCGTCCGGCAATCGATGTGCAGAGTATCCCAACGCCGGTCGCGAGCGCCAGCAGCGAGGCGGGCTCTGGAACAGGATTGTCGTCGGGCGGAGGCGGTTCGGAGTTGCCCTTTTTCCCGGCGAGCGTTACGGCCGCTCCGCCCGCTGCCGCAAGAGGCAATAGCCAATTGGCGATTCCGCGAGAGGCCGAAGCAACCGCGGGCGCGGCGCCGACCGCCGTGATCGTCGGCAGAGCCGCCACCTCAACTATCGGCGGCGACGCGGCTCCTGCCGTCGGCACAGAGGGAGCTGTAGCCATCGGCACGGCGCCTGTGGTTTCGATCGGCGTCGTGATCAATGCCGTCGGCGGGGTGACCGTCGTGGCCGAGGCCAGCTCCGCGGGAGGAGCGCCGAGGACCTTCTCTATGACTTTGTCGGCGTCCGGAGGCGCGGCAGCGACCGCGGCCGGCTTGATGCCGGAACCCTTGGTTTTCACCATGTCAGGCGTCTCCGAGGGCTTTATCGCCCGGTTCACAGGCAGTTTCGTCCGCAGCGGGTTTCCGCATCGCCAATCCAACACGGGTTCCCCCATTGCCGTCGCGAATACGAGAGTGCCGGCGGGCATCACGCGTCTACCTCGCGTCACCTGTCCTCGCGAGTTGTAATAGTAGACGTATGAGGTTGTGGCCTTTCTCAATCGGATGAGGCTGAGCTTCTTCTCGAAATAAGTGGACACCCCGTATTTTGTTGTCCCGAAGTGTCTTGCATAGCGCGCCGCTACCGCGGAGTCGCGCTTGATCATTGACGCCAATTCGTTGGCGCTGTTGGCCCGATGGCGCAGAAATGATCCGCACGTTGTAGATTGCTTAACGCCGGCGGCCCGCACGGATACGCCCGCAAACATAGTGATCGCCAGCGCAACGCACATTGCTGTTCTCAAGTGTCATCACCCTCCAATAGCCGAGCCGGCCTGAGATGCCGGACTGCGGCAGGCGGTATAGAACTTTTGCAAACCGTTACACTTGGGGTAGTTGCAAAAACCGTGCCAGTGAGGTTGTCCCGTCAGAATTACCGGCGCTTGTACGGGGTTTAGGGAGTCGAAGGAGTCGAACGAGTCGAGCGTAAACCCCTTCTCCCTGGTAGGGAGAGGGCTGGGGTGAGGGTGGAACTCTGCGTACTTGCGTCACCCATCCGGATCCGTCAACCGTCAACCGTCAACCAACATCTAACAACCAAATCAGCCGGGAACTACCAATGGATGAGGCGCGTAATTCATAACAGATGCCAGGCATTCTCGCCGTCAATCCTAAAGATGCCCGAACTCGACGGCAATAATAATAGGTACGGGTATGTTTCGCCTGGCGGAGGTTAGGGGGTTTCTCTTATGCGCTTATTACTTATCGCAGGGGCGATCGTGTGTATGCTGGCGGTCGCATCTATGGTTTACAGCGCTGACTACATCATATCCCAGGAAGACGTGCTTCTCATGAGCGTGTGGGGCGAGCCGTCGCTCACCCAGGTCCGCCTCGTAGTCGGCCCCGACGGCAATCTGAACGTGCCGATGGCCGGCGTCGTCAAGGCCGAGGGCCTTACGGTGGACCAGTTGGCGGAGGCGATCAAAAAAGCCTTCAGAGACAAGCAGTTTCTGGGAAACGCGAGGGTCCAGTTGCTGCTGACGGAGATGCACCGGCCGACGATCAGCGTGCTCGGCAACGTCAATCGCCCAGGCAAGTTCGAGTTCAAAGAGGGCGATACCGTCATGGAAGCCATTGCCCAGGCCGGTAGCTATCAGGAGACGGCCAGCCTGGCCAATGCCACCCTCACGCGCAAAACCGGCGAGGTCATAAGCCTTGACCTGTACAAGCTTTACAACAAAGCCGATACAACGCAGAACCTGCTTCTGAAAAAAGGTGATACAATATATGTACCTGAGGAAACCACTCGCAGGGTCTACGTTTTAGGCGAAGTGCTCAGACCAGGCATGTACGCGTTGAAGGAGAACATGACCGCTCTCAGCGCCGTCTCCCAGGCCGGAGGCGCCACACCGGACCGGGGGCACTTGAAGGGCACGATGGTAGTCCGCGGCGATCCCGCGAACCCTGAGAAGATCAAAGTGGATATATCCAAGATGATAGGAAAGGGAGATCTGAACCAAGACATTCCTCTGATGGCGGGCGATTTGGTATATGTTCCGAAGTCGAACAAACCCAAGCTCCAGGATGTTTCAGCAATTCTCAGCGTGCTTACCAACTTCCGTTACCTCACCCAGGGTCTTATTCGACGCTGATCGACTCCAACATATTTGAGAAAATGGGTATCTAAGTGGAACTCTGGCGTTACTACCGAATACTTCGACGGCGCAAATGGTTGATTGTTCTGGGAATGGCCGTGTGCATCGGCACCGTCTGGACGCACGTTCGGCTCACTAAGCAGGCATACATCGGTCGTGTCAAAGTGATGGAACGGCAGCAGGCCCAAATGGGAGTGCCCATTTACGGCGGCGGCTATGGTTACGATCCAAACCTGCAAATACACCTGATGGACCTGGGCGTCATCGCCACCAGCCACAAAGTGCTGCAGAGCGCGGCGAGAACGCTCCAGTTGCTCAATATCACCACGGACCCCGAAGAGCTTCTGCGCACGGTAAAAGTCGAGCCCGTTCCGGAATCGCAGGTGCTCAAAATCGACGTCATATCGACGGACGCCGACCAGGCCGAGATTGCGGCAGACGTTGTCGCCAGCGAATTCCAAGGCGTATACCATGACATTATGGAGGCCCCGACCACAAAGAGCCGGGAGTTTATCGAGAGGCGGCTTCCTGTTGCAAGCAAGCGGCTTAGCCAGGTTCGCGAGGCATTGCGCCGCTTCAAAGAGCAAAACAATATAGTCCACTTGGGCCAACAAAGTCAGATTGCATTGTCCACCTCCGCCGATTATCACAACAAACTGGCCGACGCCGAAGTGGAAGCTGGACAAACCTCCGTCTATCTTGACGCAATCTCAGGCCAGCTTGCGCAGGTCAAACAAATGCCGAAGTTCCGGCAGACAAACGTTCAAGAGGCCCGCAATCCGTTCTATGACAACCTCGTTTCCGAGCTGCAGAGAGCGGAACTGGAGAAGGACGGTCTGAAGGCCAGAGAGGTCTTGCCGGACCACCCGTCGTGGATAGCCGTGGAGAAGAGGATTGCGGAGATGCAGGCCAAGCTGCGCGGCAAGGAAATGACTCCAATGGCCGAGGCCGGCTCTGGGAAAGGCCTTCAACCGTTACGGGACGTCTTCAGCGAGTCTTTCTACCGGGCAAAAGCCAATAATGTTGTCGCGCAGGCGCGCCGCGACGCGCTGCAACAGGTGATCGCCAAAGTGGATCCCGTTCTGGCGACGCTCCCGGCAAAGGAGATGAAGCTCGCTAAGCTGATGGTGGATGAGGAATCCGCGGAACGCACTTACAGACTGCTGAGCGAGAAGCTGGATGAAGCCAGGATAAAGGAGAACCAGGCCAAGACATCGAGCGCCATCACCATTATCGAGCCGGCCAACTATTTTCCTGTAAACCAGAAGAAGCTCTTGAAGATCGCTTTGGCGTTGTTGCTCAGTCCCATGCTGAGCGCCGCCGTAGTGTTCCTGCTGAACTATCTCGACAACAGCGTGAAGACTCCGGTCGAAGCCGAGGAATTGCTCGGCCTGCCGGTGTTCTCAGTCGTGCCCACGGCGAAATCCCATTCGCTGGTTAGGCACAAGAACCCGGCCGCGCTTGCCGAGATATACCAGATTCTCTCGGCAAACCTGTGGAGCAATCTTGATGTTAAAGAGGGCGCCTGCCTGTTGATTGCGAGCGCCGAGCCGAATACGGGACGATCGATTACGGCCTCCAACCTGGCCGTCACTCTTGCCGGAGACGGCGCGCGGGTTATACTCGTGGACACCGATCTCAGACAACCGGTGCAGCATTCGATATTTGGTGTGGAGAATAAGTACGGTCTGAGCAACGTGCTCGGTGGTGGGGCGTTGATCGAGGAAGTGCTCCGTCCCACGAAGTTCGACGGGCTGCTTTTGATGACCGCGGGCCCCGTTCCCGAGAATCCGGTGAGGCTGCTGCGCTCGCAGCAGATGAAGACTTTCGTGGAGCAGATAACCGCTGTAGCCGATTTCGTGATCTTCGACAGCCCCGCGGGCATCGCGTTCGCCGACGCAGGTGTTTTGGCGTCGTGGGTGAAGAACGTCATAATCGTGCACGCCGCCGGTAGGGTGTCGAGAGGCGCCGAGGCTGAATTCCAAAACCGACTCGATCAATCCGGCGCCAACGTCATCGGCGCTGTGCTTAACATGGTGCATCCTGACGACAGTCATGGCTACTTCCATTATCGTCGGGCTTATCAGGATGTTCTCCCGCCAACTACGCGCCGCAGAGAGTTGCTCGGAGCCGGGAATCGCAAAGCAATCGCCACCGGAGTGGACAACTCCGGTCCGGGGCAGTCGAGCTAGCGCCGAGTTGCGGGAATCCGCATTGCGCCGTAGGTAACAAACGTGGGGGTTCTTGTTAAGAGTTCACAATTCTTTTCGTCGCCTCACTCTCGGGAGAAGACGAGCGTAATCCCCTCTCCCTTGAGGGAGAGGGTTAGAGCCTGCCCTGAGCGAAGCGAATGGGGTGAGGGTGAAAGCTCTCTCGACTTCTGAACTGTTACGGTTCTTGACTGGAATCCAAGATATGGAGTAATGTTAGTATCTGCCATGGATGTAGTCAGCCGGATGACATGGGAGGATTCCCCGCTTTCGTCCTCTAAACTGGTGGTAAAAAGGCTCATCGATCTGATAGCGGCTTCGCTGGCGTTGCTTGTGTGCCTGCTGCTGTTCCTGTTCGTTGGGCTTGCGATCAAGCTCGATTCCCCCGGGCCGGTTTTCTTTGCTCAGGCCCGCATCGGCAAGAGGGGCAGGAAGTTTACTCTGTACAAGTTCCGTTCGATGAGTCAAAATGCCGAGGAGGCCAAGAAACGGCTGATGCATCTGAACGAAGCTTCCGGCCCTGTGTTCAAAATCACGAACGACCCGCGAGTTACCCGGGTGGGCCACCTGCTGCGCAAGTTCAGTCTTGATGAGGTGCCGCAGCTTATCAATGTGATCCTGGGTGATATGAGCCTCGTGGGCCCCCGTCCGCCGCTTCCGTGTGAAGTTGATAAGTACACGGCGCACGAGTGGAAACGGCTGTCAGTCCAGCCGGGAATGACCTGTCTCTGGCAGATAAGCGGCCGCAGCGATATACCGTTTGAGCGTTGGGTGGAATTGGACCTGGAGTATATCAGGCGGCAATCGTTGCTTACGGATCTGAGAATACTGGTGCAAACTGTCCCGGCGGTGCTGCTGGGCAAAGGAGCCCGTTAGCAGCAGCCGCCCCCTCCCCCTTTGGGGGAGGGTTGGGGTGGGGTTCTACTTGAGTCCATCCTATACCTACCGTACCGAGAGATCATGGAAACAGACATCTCTACAATCAGGAAAGCTCCCGCCACGATGGTCGCCCTGCGGAACGACTATGCCTGGCTCGTGATGGTCGGCCTCGGACTTGCCATGATGATCGCCGCATACGGCCGCCTGATGACGGGCTGGTGGGATATCTGGTGGGCGGAAAACAGCCGGTATTCCCACGGCATCCTGGTTCCGTTCATCTCCGCTTTTATCATCTACAGCGATCGGCAACGCCTGGCTGAGGCGAAAATCCAGCCAAATCTGGCGTGGGGAATTCCGGCGTTGCTGATAACGATGGGCATGCAGGTCGTCTTCAGGACCATCAAGATCCCCAGTATGGAGAACTTGTCGTTTCCGGTCTTGCTCGTGATGTCGTCATTCCTGCTTTTGGGCTTCAAGCCGACGAAGATACTGCTTTTCCCCCTGCTATTCCTCCTGTTTATGGTGCCTTTGCCGGGATCCGTGCTGACTAAAATCGAGTTTCAGGTCCAGCTATGGTCTACCATCTGCGCGACGAAGATGCTGCACATCATGCAGTTCGACGTGGCACGTACGGGAGTCTTTATGCACATGTCGAACGTAACCGTGCAGGTGGCTCAGGCGTGCAGCGGGTTCCGAATGCTGATCTCACTTTTTGCATTCTCGACATTCTTCGCCCACATGAAAGAGGGCTCTGCTCAGGGCCGTGTCGGTTTGGTCTTGTCGGCTCTTCCGCTGGGTTTGGTGGCAAACTCGATGCGCATTATGTTTGTCGCCCTGGTTGGTGAGTTCTTTGGCGAGGACGCAATGCATGCGTTTCACGACTATTCCGGATACCTTATGTTAGGAGTATCCTTTGTTGTTTTGGAGTTGATCTCCAGGTCGATGGGCTGTGCCCGTTTCCGAACCGGGGACGAAATGCCCATACGCTATCTGCTGCGAAAGGTCACGTTCCGCCTGTTAGCCGTATTGTTCGCCGTGCTGACCTGGCAGTTGTACGAAAACGGCATCACTGAAGACTTCGTGATGCTGATCGGATCCGTGTGCGTCGTTGCCTCGGCCGTCGGTCTCGGGCCGGAGTTGATCACGAGATTGATACAATGTCGAAACCCAAAACCAGCGCAATAATCTTCCTCTGTATATGCGCCGCCTGGTTTGCCTGGACGTGGAGGATACCTCCTGTCGGGGCTAATGAGAAGATCGTAGACAGTTTCACGTCTATTCCTCTTCGCGCCGGTCAGTGGCGGTCGGATGATGTCAGATCGAGCGTAAAGGTAGACTCGCGTCTTCCGACGGCGAGCATACTGGACCGCACTTTCAGGAATGATGATGGCGAGGAGGTTTCTCTGACAATCGTGTATGGCACGAGTTTGGGTGACATGCACCAGCCGGAGTATTGTCTTGGGGGCGGGGGATGGGCCACGAGAGAACAGTCAAAGATCACGTTGCGCCCCGCGCATAAGCGGTCTTTTCCGGCGGTGTTGGGATGGATGCAACACGAATCCCAGGGCCAACAGGGCGTTGCTTTATACTGGTTCGATTCCGCCGTCGGCAAGTCTACGGTGCTCCCGTGGCACAAGATGAAGATCTATTGGTCACGCCTGCTTGGCAAAGATGTAAAAGGAGTCGCTCTGGTGCGCATTATGGTCCTGACCGAAGGCGACGAAAGGATTGCCAAGCGATCGGCCGTCGAGTTCGCCGAAAAGATCAGCCCCTGCATCGACGATCTGATGGCCAAGCCCCCGAAGACCATGCTATTACAATGATCCGAGCGCTTCTCCTGAAACTAAAACGCCTCCTGTCCCGCCTCGCTGTCCTCGGCGTGATACCTCTATGGATACTCCGAGCGCTCGTCTTTATATATCGGTGGCTGCGATTCGCGTATCACGCGCATGTTCACCCCCGAAGGATTCTCGGCCGCCTGATTCCCGCCGCGCTGGTTTGCGGCGTCAGCTATTATGTTGCGGGGCAGATCATAAGCGAGCAACCGATGCGGGCCATTGCGTTGTCAGTGAGCTTACTGATCATTGGCGTGCTGGTATCCCGGCTCTACGTGGCGTTGGCTCTGTTCGTCGTTCTGGCGGCGACGTTCATCTGGCCGAGCGCCATACCTAAGCCAATAACGTTCGGCGGAGCAGGCCTGCACTTCGGCGAGGTATTGCTGATTTTCATCTTGTTCACGGCGTACCTCAAAGCCTACAGCGAGAAACGTCAGATGCCGAGTCCCCTGACTCCCGCGGTCGTTTTCCTGTTCTTCACTGTCCTGTTGTCTCTGGCGGTCAGTTACAGGCAGTACCTTGCCAATCCGAGAGGCTTCTACGACTTCAAGACGGTCTATAACGCGGCCAGGCCCCTGTTCCCGTACGCTTTTTTCTTCGGAATACTGTTCGGGATACGGAACAAGCGAGAACTCCGGCTTTTCTTCAACATAGCTCTGGGATTAGGCTGTTTTGTGGCCTTTCTGGTCGTAGTGCAATATGTCGTCGGGAGGAGCACACAGCTCTTTTTCGGCATGCCCGAGAATTTGATAATGGGCGCCATCAAAGGTGAGCAAGAGGACGTGAGTCGAATTCAGCCTCCCGGCGTGCCGCTCAACGTTCTCATGTTTCTGACAGCGTTTTTCCTGGCCGTGAGCCACAGCGGCAAGCAGGCCAAGGTGTACTGGTTACTGACCGCGGTGCTCACCGGGGGGCTGGCCCTGAGCTTCGCTCGGAACGCCTGGATTACAGCGGCATTCAGCTTCTGTCTAATGCTCATCATAGTCCCGAAACAGGCAAAAGGGCGGTTGGCAATGGGTATGATTTTTGGCACTGTCGCCGGAGGGCTGTTTCTGGGTACGCTGATGGTACTGGCGCCGAGTCGAGGCGCCGGCCTGCAGAAGGCATTATCCAACAGGGTACAGTCTATCTTCGCGGTCCGGGAAACCTATAACGATCCCAGCATCAAGAACAGGCGCACGGAGAATCGAGAGGCGCTGACAATCGCTCTGCAAAACCCAATCTTCGGGACGGGTGTTGGCAGTCCGATACGACACGAGTACTTGACAAGGGTGCGGGGCGGCGCTGTGCCGTTCTCCACCGACATGATCCACAACAGCTATCTCGATATATGGGTCCATTACGGAGCGTTCGGCCTGTTCGCTTTTGCCTGGTTGTCGGCCGTTTTCCTGTACAGGGCGCTGCGCCTGTACAGGCGCGCGGACGAACTGTGGGTCAGGTGTTTCGCCTTAACATTCGCGATCAACTACGTCGGATGGCTTATGCGTTCCTTCGTCGTAATGATGATGGTGCGCCAGCAGGCGGAGATCACCGTGACGGCCTTTGCGTGGGGAATGGTTGAGGTGGCCTCCCTGCTCTACATTCCGAAATCGCAGTCGGAGCAGCGGCGCGAACTATCCCAGGCCCGTATGGTCCCCGTGGGAGTACACGACCTCCCTGTGTCAAGGTCCTGAGACTCCATCCTCAGCGCCTCAACGCGGCCCGCATAAAGACCCCCCAATCGCCCGACCGGCTATTCGCCGTCTTTTCTGCCTGCCGCGTAGTGTTGCGCTCCCAAAGGCAGCCAGCCCAGGCGCGACTCCAGTTTCGACATCAGCCCGGATCGAAACGGGGAGAAGAGTATGTAGCTGCTGTCTACCACGGTCAACCCGGCTTGCGTAAGCAATTGCCCCAGCCTTCGCCGGCCAACCAGGGTCGCGTCGCCATCGAATTCGCACCGACTGACAGCCAGCCTGGTGAGCGGGTTGATGGGGTTGTGCTCGAAAACCACGGTGATTCCATCTATCTTGTTGACCCGCCGCATCTCCTGCGCAAAACACTGCCACGACGACGGAGGCACGTGATGCAGCACGTTGATCGCGAAGACCAGGTCGAATGCGCAGTCGGAGTACGGCAGCGCCCGGCCGTCGTACAGCCGGTAGTGGGCATTGGGGTTGGTCTCGGCCGCGCTCGTCAGGGCCGACTCGTCGACATCGACCCCGTGCAGCTCACCAAAAGAGCCTGTCAGAAACTGGTCCGTAAGCCCTACGCCGCAGCCGACGTCCAATGCGCGGAGCGGGGTCGTATCGCCGAGAAACGCGCCGACCAGGCTGAGCAGACGCCTGGCTTTCACCTCGGTGAAGTAGCTTACATCCTGCCGGATGAAGCAAATGGATTTCTGGACCTGCCGGCGGTACTCCTCCGCTCTATCCACGGACGGGTTACTCATTGTCCTGACCGGAATGCTCACCTCGGTGGACGCTTGGGTCCCCAGAATCGTTGCGCGGGCTGACGGACGGAGCGGAATTGCGGACTGTCGCGTGCGCCTCCAGGAGATCGGGTCCGATCCCATAAGCTTCCCGGACTATGTACAGCGGACGCCCCCGGACCTCCTCATATATCCTTCCGATGTACTCTCCCAACGTTCCCAACACTATCAATTGCACGCCCCCGAGGAAGAAGGTGACGACTATGAGAGAGGCCCAGCCGGGCACTACGTGGCGCCCCGCCAGTTTGAGAACGATGGCGGCGGTTCCGGCAAGTATAGACATACCCGCGATCACAAAGCCGCAGTTCAACGCCATTCGCAGTGGCGCCACGGAGAAACTGACTATGCCGTCCGTGGCCAGTTTTACCATCTTGTTCAGCGGGTATTTGGTGCAACCCGCGAACCTTTCCGCGCGCTTGTAGCGCAGTCCCGTCTGCTTGAAACCGATCCACGTGAACAAGCCCCGGATGTACCTGCTGTGCTCGCGAAGGCTTCTGAACGCGTCCAGGGCTTTCCGGTCCACAAGCCGGAAGTCGCCGGCGTCGGCCGGAATACGGAGGTCGGTGAGCTTCTGCAAGATGGAGTAGAACGCCGACGCCGTGGCCCTCTTGAACCAGGTTTCGCCCAGTCGTTGTTCCCGAACGCCGTAAACCACTTCGTAGCCCTCTCGCCAGAGCTTTGCCATTTCAAGAACTGTCTCCGGGGGATCCTGGAGATCGGCGTCCATGATGATCACGGCGTCTCCGGATGCGAAATCCATACCGGCGGTTATGGCCATCTGATGGCCGAAATTTCGCGAGAGCCGGACCACTTTGAAGCGAGGGTCCCTCCGGCCCATTTCCAGCATCATCTCGTAGCTCCGGTCCCGACTGCCATCATCGACGAGGATCGTCTCGCTCGGACCGTCCAGGCGGTCCATAACGTGAGCGGCCCTTTTCTCCAGTTCGGGTAGGGTTTCCTCCTCATCGAGAACCGGGATCACGAGCGAGTACACTGGTCTATCCATCGCATGTCTCCGATACCGTCTGTTCAGGCTTACCCGGCCCCAACCGAGCGCCCTCAATCGGCCTCAGCCGCATAGTAACTGAACGGCGCCGGCGTGTCAAGGTTCCAGTGATCGGTTCCAGTGATCGGTTGGGCGCATCCCATATTCAAGGTCGCCAAGACACGCAGCATTCCACTCTCAACACTCCACAACCACCTTCACAACCTCGCCCTTCTTCGTCTCCGCCACGCGCAGGGCTTCCTCCGTCCGGTCGAGCGGAAAAACGTGCGTGACCATCCTCACGGGATCGATCACTTTCCGCCGGAGCATATCCAGAGCGGTCGGAAATCCCAGATTCGGCACGGCGTGCGACGCGCGGATCTGCAGCCGCTTGAAGTGGACCTCGTTGACGTCGAACGTGACCATCTGCTCGCCGCCTACGTCGATCCCGATGAACCCGATAATCGCTCCGAAGTTAGCGATTTTCACCGCGTCCAGCAGCGTTTTCGGCGGGGAAGTGACTATGATCCGGTCGATTCCGTCCGGATATCGTTCCTTGATGTGCTCCGCCACGTTGACCTTATCGGCGAAAACTATGTCATCCGCACCCAGTTCTTTGCCAACGGCAAGTCTGGTAGTGGAATGAGAGTTGCCGACCAGCACTACCGTCTTCGCTCCCCGCAGTTTGGCGAGCTTCACGCACATCAGACCAATGGGGCCCGGACCCATCACGCAAACCGTCGAGTCGAGCGGGACTTCGGCGACGCCGGTTACGTCGAGGGCCACGGTGAGCGGCTCGGCGATCGCGGCGTGGGTGAACGGAAGATCGTCGAAGCTGTAAAGAGAGTTCTCTTTTACCGTAATGTACTCAGCGGCGCCGGCCTGCGGACCGAGGGTTGTCCACGACAGGCAGTGTTCAACGCGGCCGCTCTTGCAGTTGCGGCAGACTCCGCAAAAGGTGCAGTTCTCGACTATCACCTTGTCGCCGGGCTTGACGGTCGTCACGCCCGGGCCGAGCTTCTCTACTTCGCCCGCGACCTCATGGCCAATTCGGGTCCAATCCTGCGCCATCTTCCGGGCAATGTGCAGGTCCGTGCCGCAGACGCCGCAGGCCCGGATTCGCACCAGGACCTCGTTCGGCCCCGGCTCGCGGATAGGCTCTTCTCGTAGCTGGACTTGAAATGGGACTTTAGCGTAAGCCGCTTTCATTTTCGCGCCAGCCTTTCTATGGGCATTCTCCGACCTTCTTCATCGGACCGGTACGCCGCGTCTATCATTGCCTGCGCCATATAGCCGTCGTACACGTCAGGCTCTCCCTGTTTGCCTTGCTTGACGGAATCGACGAACGCGGCGACCTCTTCCACGAAGCAGTCCTTGACCGGCGGGTAGATGTCGCGCGTCTCGCCGTCTTCGCCTGAGTAGAATCGGACGAACGGAACCTCGCTATCGGGCCGAGTCCACCACATCGTGAACACCTCCAGCCGCCCTTTCTCTCCCGTCAGCTCGATTCGCTCGTCCCAGCCGTTGTTGCGGACCCCCAGGCTGAGCAGGTCAAGCCAACCGGACTCGAAGAACACGGTATGACCGGCCTCCATTTGGAAGTAGGCCGTGTCGTAATAGTCCAACCCCTTGCGGAAGAAGCATTTGGCCTCCACGCTCAACGGGTCGCCGCATAGGAAACGCATCGCGTCGAGCATGTGGCTGCCGGAGTGCACCATGACTCCCGCCCCGCCCTTCTCCTTATTGAGCAGCCAGATGTCGCCGCCCACCCTGTCCCAGTTGGCTGTCGGGAACGGATGATACACCCGGACCGTTCCGCTCAGGATCTTTCCGAGTTTCGGGACAAGCTCTTTGGCCTTTTGCATCGCGGGCACAAACCGCTTCATGTAGGCGATCTGGAATATGCTGTTCCCGGCCTCCACCGCGGCGACGAGCGCCTTGGCGTCTTCCAGGTTGCTGGTCATCGTCTTCTCGCACAAAACGTGCTTGCCCGCGGCGATGGCGGCCTCAGCGGCCTCGCGGTGCAAATGGTTTGGCAGGCAGATCGACACACAGTCCATACGCGGGTCTTGCAGCAGCTTGTGGTAATCGGTGGCCCATTGACAATCGTACGCCGCAGCTCGGGCTTTGGCGCGTGTTTCATTGGCATCCGCGACGTAGACAATCTCCGCATCCGCTTTTTCGTACCCGCGAAGATGGAATTCGCAAATCGATCCGCAGCCGATTATGCCGACTTTAACGCTCATGGAGGGAACCTCTTTTTCTGGCTGTCTAACACTGTAGAATTAGACGAAGGAAGCGTCAGTCCTCCGTGGAGGCCGTCACGAAAGCACGGCGAACCCGCAACGGGCGGGCGCGTCTCATATTTGAGGTCGCTAAGACACTCCGGATTTAACCACGAAAACACGAAACTTGGGAAAGCGCGAAACGGATATGGAAGGCAGAGCCAACCGTCAGTCAACAGCCGACTTTGAGATGGCCCTCCGAGACGCAACTGCCGTCGGGTTGATGTTAAGAACAGTTCCAGCGCCCCTCAGCATTCCAGCTTAGGTGAATCTCCCAGATCTTTCGTGTTTTCGTCCTTTCGTCCTTTCGTGATTTTGGGATGCGCCCGCAACAGGCTCATCCACTGTAACAGTTCAGGAATGGTGAGTACCGGCGGCGGCGTGAGGAGGAGGCATGATGAAGCGGGCTCATCCACTGTAACAGTTCAGGAATGGTGAGTACCTGCCGGGCAACGTCATTCCGAGGAACGAGGAATCTGCTTTTTCCGGCCACTTTACAGAAGCAGATTTCTCGACTACGCTCGAAATGACGTGCTCGCAGCACTCGTTTGTGAATGCGCAACATGACAAGCCCGCCGGACCTGTCATTCCGAGGAACGAGGAATCTGCTTTTTCCGGAACTCATTACAGCAAAAGCAGATTTCTCGACTACGCTGGCGCTCCGCTCGAAATGACATTCGGCGCCACGTACTTCCTATTCCAGAACTGTTACCATCCACTTGACGTTGTGGGCCGCGGCAGTGTACGATTGAACGACGGGTGAGGTTTCCACCAATCCCTTCCTAGCGCTTTCTGGAGGGCCTCTCGATATGAATTTCACCAGTTTGGATTTGGCCGTTGTGGTTGTGTACCTGGCTTCAATGTTGGCCTTGGGCTTATATCAGGCCAGGAAGATCAAGAACACGGGCGATTTCTTCGCCGGTGGCCGCGGCTTCAACAAGTTTCTGATGATGATGCACGCGCTGGGAACAGGCACGCATGCTGATGATCCTGTGGGTGTAGTCGGCGCATCGTACAAGCACGGTCTGGCCGGGATATGGTACACATTCGTGTATCTGTTCGTCACGCCGTTCTACTGGCTAATGGCCCCCTTGTTCCGCCGTTCGCGCTTCCTGACTACCGCGGATTTCTTTGAGGCCAGATTCGGCAGAAGCTTGGGCGCCCTCTACACCGTGATGGGGGTCCTCGTCTTCGCCGTGAACACGGGCACACTTCTCAAGGGGACGGGTGTAATCGCGAAGGCGGTCACCCAGGGACAGATGTCGGAGCCTGTGGCCATAGCGCTGATGACCGTGGTATTCGTCATCTATGGAACGATGGGCGGACTCATCGCGACAGTGGTCACCGAATCCGTCCAGGGACTGCTGATCGTGGTGATGTCCGTGCTGTTGGTCCCGTTCGGACTTGCCGCGGTGGGAGGTTTCAGCGGGCTGCACAATCTGGTCGAGGGGGCGAAGTTCAACCTTGCAGCGCCCGCGGTCATGGCCGAAGTGACCATTCCCTGGATCATAGCCGGAACGATTATGAGCCTGATCGGAATTGTCTCCCAGCCACACACAATGGAGGTGTGCTCCACTGGTAAGACCGAGTTCGAAGGTAGGGTGGGGTTCACTTACGGCAATTTCGTGAAACGGTTCTGCGCGATAGCATGGGCGTTCAGCGGGGTGATCGTGATAGGCATGGTCGCGTCGGGGAAGCTTCCCGGGCTCGGGCCGGAGCGCGAGGCTGCCTTCGGCACCGCCATCCGCGCGCTGCTGCCATCGGGGTTCACCGGACTTATGTTCGCGGCCATATTGGCGGCGCAGATGTCTACCCTGAGCGCTTTCATGGTG
This sequence comes from Armatimonadota bacterium, assembly GCA_030649165.1. Lineage (GTDB taxonomy): Bacteria > Armatimonadota > UBA5829 > UBA5829 > JAUSEB01 > JAUSGG01. The sequence continues at coordinate 4,353 of JAUSGG010000151.1, read as the reverse complement.
GCCGGCTCCGCTCTCCTCTCACGGAACCTCTATAAGAAGTACGTGCGTCCGGCGGCCACGGATCAGCAGATACTCCGCCTGGCGCGATTCGCCGGGCTGGTGATAGTGTTGCTTGGAGTCATGTTCGCCTTCTCCGTCCCGAGCGTGGCCGACGCATTGACCTACTTCTGGGCGTTGAACACGCTGACCGGTGTCTTCATGTGGGCCGGAGTGCTGTGGAGAAGGACCAATACCGCCGGAGCTTGGTCGTCATTCGGTGTGATGGCGATCATCTGGCTGCTTGTCGGTCCCGTCGGCGCTGCGCTGCAAGCTCATTTCCCAGGCATACCGTGGCTCGGCTGCTACGGAGAGAAGAAGGATCTGGCGAAACTGGTTATCTCGTACCTCCCCGCCGGCATCGTGACGCTCATCGCAGTCAGTCTGCTGAGCAAACCGCTTTCCAAAGCTGTTCTAGACAAGTTCTACCTTCTCCTGAAGACGCCGGTGGGACAGGAGCACAAGCTGACGGAAGCCGGAGTGGACGTGGTTTACGCAGGAGCAAGCAAGCCGCATCCGTGGGAGACGAATCATCCGGTTTTGGTGAATGTGGGTGGATTCATCGTGGCGATGGTGGTAGCGTTCTGTTTCCTCGGACTGCTGTATCTGGTGTCAGTGATTGGAAGTTGAGTCTACCGCTTCGCAATGAGACCAGACGCGCGTCGCTTCCGATCCGACGCCCGTTTGCTTTCTACCGGACCAGCACGTAGAAATACAAGACTGGAGCTGCAAAGAGCAAGCTGTCGAACCGGTCCAGAACGCCGCCGTGGCCGGGCATTATCGCCCCGAAATCCTTGATCCCGATCTCCCTTTTCATTGCGCTTTCCGCCAGATCCCCGATGACGCAGCACATCCCGATAATCAAACCTATGATGATGCGGCCCGGCACAGGGAAAGCTACCCATCCCCCTATCAGCAGCGAAACGGTTGTCGTCGCCACAAGCCCCCCCACAAGCCCTTCGATTGTCTTCCCAGGACTGAGCGAGGGCGCAAGCTTATGCTTACCCAGGAGGCGGCCGGTGAAATAGGCTCCCGTATCACATGCCCAGACCACGAGGAGCAGAAACAGGACCAGCCAGGCTCCGTAGGAGTGGACATCCAGCCAGTGCAATTGCAGCAAGGGCCTCATGGCATGAGGAACAGGCGCGTCCATCGGATCGGCGAACCTTAGAAGTACCAGACAAGCGAAGAGCCAGCCGACGTAGAGCACACCCAGCGCCGTCGCGCCTAGATTGCGTATTGGCGCGCGCTGAGGCCGGAGTACTTCTATCAGCAGGCCGATAAGGAAAACGAACATCAGAGGCACGTAGGAATGCTGTAAGAGCCGCCCATCCGGTTCGTAGTACGCCCAGGCTATCAGCAGGAGGCAAGATCCCCGGCCAAGCCAATCCAGCGGGTCCGTTCCCAGCTTCCGGGCGCCGCGGTAGAACTCATTCAAGCCGATCAGCGCCAGCGCCGACACCGCCGGAGCAAACAAAACTCCTCCCCATCCGAAGACCAACAGAACAGCCAGCGGTATGCCTACCGCGGCGCTAGCGATCCGAACAGCCATTAGTCTACCCCTCGGGCATTATAGCGCATGAGCGGGCCGATGCGAAATGGCGGGATTTCCTTATCACGAAAGCACGAAAAGGGAATGCGACCACAGATGGACACTTGAACACGGATGGGACCGAAGGGTGATGGGTGTTGGGGCCGGACGGGACTCGTCCGACTCCTTCGACTCTTCCGACCTACCTGCGCTCTGATTGACAAACCTCTTTCCCAGCAGTTACGCTAGCAGCAGAGTTTTACTCGAACTACAATATCCAGGAGCAACCCGCAAATGTTACCTTTTTTCCTCATTATCCTGTTGATAACGGCGCTTCTTTTCGCCGCGGTGGGCGGCGCTGAGGCCGGCGTCGTCTGGCAGATTCGCGACATGTATTTCTGCCGCGGTGACCTGTTCAGGAGCGTCAAGTACAAGGGTCCCGTTTCGGTCGTCGACGTTCCCGCCGACGGCAAGGTCCACGAGCTTATGCACGGGCTTCGCTTCATGGATCTGGAGAAGGACGAGTTCCTGATCGAGTTCGGCAAAGTCTCAGAGGGAGTGACGTGGGAACTCGGCGCGTCGCCCCTTGATAACCGCAAGGACTGGCTATCGCTGCTGAAAGGCAAGGGCGGCGGCAAACACAAGATCAAGCTGTCGAAGATCGGGTTGCCAAAATGGGCGCAGATAGATATGGTCCTGCGAGTTCGCGCCGAAAAGCCTGAATCGACGATGGAGATACTGCGCTGGGCCGTGCTCACTTCCAAGCCTGTCAGATTTGCCAAGGATCACGAACAAGCCCGGCAGCAACTGAAGAAGGCCACGCCGCTGGAGCGGGGCATCACTCCCCACTGGAACCCGAAGATCGGCGGGTTCGTCTGCGCCTGCAATTACACCCATCCCGAACATTACAACTACTGGCTCGAAGATAACGGCGAACAGCTTTGGAGCTTCGGCAATTATCCGATGATGATGAACCTTTACGGCAAAGGGCTGCGCGACCTGATTGTCGATCACTGCCGGCACGGCGCCCCGGTGCGGCGGGTCAACGACCAGCCCCTGTCCGCGAATCCATACCTGAAGAACGGCCAATTTCACTTCGACACCGGGCTTCTCGACGTTAACGGCAACCTTTCGGAGAACCCGCATGTCGATCTGCACCACAGCGTATACGAGGCCCACGGTCTGCTTGCTTCGCTTGGCGGGTTTTTCGCAAGCTATAAGGGGGCCGACGGCGCTGGGGAGCTTCTCCTCGCCAAGCCATCGCGTTTCGGGGCGGATTACAACACTCCCGCGGACAACAACACGCGGCTGACGCTGGAGGGGGAGGATTCGGCCGTCAAAGCCACGTTTACGATCGATATATTCCGCGCGCGGGCGACTGTGGAAGCCAAGGTGTCCAACAAGGGACGGCTGAAAGTCAGCGACATAGAGGCGGGGTTTGTCCTCCGAGAGTGCGAGCGCTATTACAAGAAGCCTCTAAACAGCGTCAAGGAGTTCGGCGACGTAGCTATCCTCTATTCGGAGCAGCCGAAACTGGAGGATTGCAATATCGTCCGGTTGGCGGGACCTGCCGTTAAGGGCTTAGAGATAACCCGCAAGGACGGCAATATCCAGTCTGCCTCCGTGTCGGCCGGGCTTAAGACGGAACTGGTCCCAGGAGCGGAAACTTCGATGAAACTGTGTGATGTGAACGCCGGGTCCACCAGCTTCGCCCCTAAGATCGACAACTACAAGGATGTCGACTTTGAAGACGCGGACATAAGCCTGTCCTACGTCGGCACGTACGCGCTGCTCGGTCTGGCGACCTACTCATATCGCTTCCCTGAGGACAAGGAAGCCCGCGATACCGTCGATACGATGATCGACAACTTCCTGGCGGCGCGCGACCGTGCTCGGGACCGCGAATTGGGCTATCTGCTGTGGGTGTTGTCCCTCTATGGGCGGGGCAAAGACGCCGCCGAGATCGCTCGTCTTCTCGAACAGCGCACGGAGGGGAAAAAGTTCAACTCGCTGGACGGTTCCGCCGTGTGCATGGGCCTCCGGAGCGTCGGCAGGTGGGATTTGGCCGACAAGATAGGAAATGAGATCGATCCGCTCTGGGAGGAAGGCGTCGCGCCTCCCACCGACCTCGTCGGCTTGGCGGCGATGCAGTCCCCGGCCACCGCCGAACGAGCCTATCTCCAACTCAGCCGCTCCCTTTGGATGGTCTACTGGGACACTCCCGAAGGCGTCACCACGCACAACAATCGGAGCGTGGAGGAGGGGCCTCAGGAGACCAACTGCTATCTGCTCGTGGCCCTGGACGAGATGTCCAGACTCTACGGCGGCATCGTGCCCATCCGGTTGAACTGGTTCAAACGGTCATTGATCACCGGCATGAGTTTCGACGCCGCGACGGGCGAATGGAGGCTCGCAATGACTGACTCGGATGAGGTCGATATCTTTACCCACTTCCGAAAGCCCAACCGCATCCTATGGAACCGACAGGCGTTGGCCAAGAGCAAATGGAGGTACAGCAGCGAAACCGGCGTCATCTATATTACTGGGCTTGAGGGGAAGGGTGAGCTATCCCTCACCGTGGATGGCGACCCGCCGAAGGATGACCCGTCCTGGCCGCCGATTGACTTCCTGGGGTTGAAGATGCGTTAGCCCGGATTATTCATGAATGATACGTTGTACCGCCCCTCGATACGGTCCCGGAGGACCTACTCGGGGACGCGGACTTGTTGTTTTCGTGCCGGAAAAGCATAACTCCGCGTTCACGAGTAGCCGCTCCGGCGGCGTAT
>JAUSGG010000137.1 GCA_030649165.1 Armatimonadota bacterium | reverse complement strand
CGGGCGGTGGTCGCGATCATCGCTTGCGCGGCTGTGGCCGGCTCGTTTGTGGCGTCAGTAATGGCCTATCTGGCGCTCGCGCGCCTGCCGGCGGCGCAGCAGTCGCACGTTTCCACGCTGTACACGTGGATATCGTCGGGGAGCTTCCGTGCCGATGTTTCGGCGCTGGTCGATCCGTTGTCGGTGTTCATGGTCCTGGTCGTAAGCGGCGTCGGGTTTCTCATTCACGTGTATTCGGCGGGATACATGGGACACGACCCCAGGTTTTCTCGATACTTCACGTTTCTCAACCTTTTCATGTTCTCGATGCTGCTGCTCGTGCTGGCGAGCAACTTCCTGCTGCTGTTCGTTGGCTGGGAATTGGTCGGATTGTGCTCGTATCTTCTGATCGGATTCTGGTTTGAGCGGACCTCGGCCGCCAACGCCGGGCGTAAGGCGTTTATCGTCACGAGGATCGGCGACCTTGGCTTCACGTTGGGAATAGTCCTGATCTTCCTCACGTTCGGCGATCTGCAGTACAGGTCCGTGTTCGCCGCGGTGAATACCGTGGGAATCGGAACAATGACGGCAATAACTCTGCTGCTCTTTGCCGGGGCGGTCGGCAAATCCGCGCAGATACCGCTCTACGTCTGGCTCCCGGACGCGATGGAGGGACCGACACCGGTCAGCGCTTTGATACACGCGGCAACGATGGTGACCGCGGGCGTGTACCTGGTTGGCAGATGCCATCCGTTGTTTGAAGCGGCCCCGGGGGTTATGACGCTTGTGGCAGTCATCGGAGCCGTGACGGCGTTCTTCGCGGCGACTATCGCCCTGGTCCACAACGACCTCAAGCGCGTTCTCGCCTACTCCACCATCAGCCAAATCGGCTATATGTTCCTGGGAGCAGGGGTTGGGGCGTTCGTCGCGGCGATGTTTCACCTGATGACCCACGCTTTCTTCAAGGCGCTGCTCTTTTTGGGCGCGGGCAGCGTTATGCACGCCGTTGACGGCGAAACCGATCTGAGGAAGCTTGGCGGACTGGGTGCGAAGATGCCCATTACCAAGTGGACGTTCCTGATCGGCGCGCTCGCGCTTGCGGGAGTGTTTCCGTTGTCCGGCTTTTTCAGCAAGGATGAGATATTGTGGGCAGCCTACGGCGGACGTCAAGGCGGCGTCTGGCTCTATGCGCTTGGATTTGCAACCGCCGGGTTGACCGCGTTCTACGTTTTCCGTTTGGTGTTCAAGACGTTCTATGGCGAGTCCGGAAGTCCTGAGGTCATGGAACAGGCGCACGAATCGCCGCCGGTCATGACGGTTCCTCTAATCGTTCTGGCGGTTCTGGCAGCGAGCGGTGGATTTCTGGGCGCGCCCGAGTCCTTGAGGGCTCTTGGTGTTGGAAATCGCGTCGAGCATTTTCTCTCTCCGGTCTTGGCGCCCTCAGCTCGGATGGCGCATGGCGCGGTTGAGCTGGGGCCTCACGCGGGCAACGCGCAGATCGTCCTCATGCTGGCGACAACAGCGCTTGCGCTTGCGGCAATCGTTGCTGCTCACTACCTTTACGTCAGGCGGCCCGGCACGGCCACCGCGATGGCGCAAAGGCTTCCTGGTTTGTACCGGCTGCTGGCGAACAAGTATTACGTTGACGAGATTTATGAGGCCCTGTTCGTCCAGCCCGGCAAGGCGATGGCGTTGGCGCTGTGGAAGTGGATTGACGTTAGGGTCATAGACGGCGGGGTAAACGGGGCCGCCGCCGCGGTCGCGTACGCCTCGCGGCAGCTCCGGCTTGTTCAAACCGGATACGTGCGCAATTACGCCCTGGGGATACTGCTCGGGGCGGTCGTCCTGATTGCATATCTTTCGGTGCGATAACTCATGCAAACTCTTACAGAACACATCCTGTCCATAGTAATCTTCCTGCCGCTCGCGGCCGGAGCCATTATCCTGCTCGCACCGCCCGGAGCGAACAGGTTCTTCAAGTGGTTCTCTTTTGTCACCGGGGTGGTTGTTTTCGGTCTATCCCTGCCGCTGTACACGGGCTTCCGGTCGGGCATCGCCGGTCCGCAGTTCGTCGAGCAAGCGCCGTGGATCAGCCTGTTCGGGCAACAGGCGATATGGTACAGAGTCGGCGTGGACGGTATAAGCCTATTCCTCGTTTTGTTGACGACTTTTCTGACGCCGGTCGCAATTCTCTCGTCGTGGAACGCGATCACGACGAGACAGCGGGAGTTCTACGCATCGCTCCTGATCCTGGAAACCGGGATGATCGGTGTTTTCGCCGCGCTGGACATGTTCCTGTTCTATATCTTCTGGGAGGCCATGCTCATCCCGATGTACTTCCTGATCGGCATGTGGGGCGGCCCGAACCGTGTTTACGCGACGATCAAGTTCATCCTGTTCACGATGTTCGGCAGCCTGCTGATGCTGGTCGCGATCATCGCGCTGTTCTTCGTCCACCACAGAGCAACGGGCGTTTACACATTCGATCTGTTCAGCCTCTATGGGACGCCGCTGACGGGAAGGGCCGAGTTTCTCATGTTCGGGGCGTTTGCTCTGGCGTTCGCGATCAAAGTCCCGCTCTGGCCGCTGCACACCTGGCTCCCGGACGCCCACGTTGAGGCCCCGACCGCGGGAAGCGTCATCCTGGCCGGAGTACTGCTGAAGATGGGGACCTACGGCTTCCTTCGCTTCTGCCTGCCACTGTTCCCGTCAGCTTCGGCCGCGCTGGTTCCGGTTATCGCCGCGCTGGCCATCATAGGCATCATTTACGGCGCGCTCGTGGCTTACGCGCAGCAGGACATTAAACGGCTGGTCGCTTATTCCAGCGTAGCTCATCTCGGATTTGTCACGTTGGGGATATTCACATTCAGCATCGAGGGGATCGAGGGCGGGATCGTCCAAATGGTCAGCCACGGACTGAGCACGGGCGCGTTGTTCCTGATAGTGGGGATGATCTACGAGCGCCGCCACACGCGAGACATGTCGCAATTCGGAGGGATTTGGAAAGCAATGCCTGTCTTCGGCGCATTCTTCCTGATCGTCACGCTCGCGTCTATCGGGCTGCCGGGCCTGAGCGGATTTGTCGGCGAATTCCTGGTCATCGTGGGCGCGTACAAGGTCAGCGCGGTTTACGCCGCCCTGGCAGCTTCGGGAGTGGTCCTGGCTGCCGTCTATATGTTGTGGCTGTATCAGCGCATGATGCAGGGACCGGTCGAAAACCCGGAGAACGCGGACCTGCCGGACCTTTCGTTCCGCGAGATAGTCGTGCTGCTGCCCGTGGTCGCGCTCATATTCCTGATCGGCGTTTTCCCCAGGGCGACAATGCTCCGCCAAATGGACGCCTCCGTCCGGCAAACGATAGAGCTTGTTGAGGGGCGGAACGGCCTTCCGAGCCGGGTGGCTGAGTCTCCGGAATTGCCGGTGGGCAGGCTTGGTTGCCGCGGTACGGGGGCTTGGGACATGGATGTCCGCGGAGCCAGGCCCCGGACATGGATGTCCGGGGCCATCGGGTTTGGGGCTGTCGGGTCACAGGCCATCGGGATGCAACCCCACCCCAACCCTCCCCTGAAGGGGGAGGGAGCTAGCCCCAATCCTCCCGTAAAGGTGGATGGAGATAGGCTCCTCTTAGATTTCACCAGCGCCAGTCACGACGCTGTAGGAAACGTTCGATGAACCACTCCTTCGTCCCGAAAGCAGCGGACATGCTGGTCGTCGGCCCGGAGACCATCGTGGCCGCGGCGGCCATGCTGATCCTGCTTGCGGAACTGATGCCGGCGCGGATATCGAAGGCCGCCGCGCCGTGGATAGCCGCCCTCGGGCTGCTCGCGTCGTTCATTCCGATGACGACGACGGGGATCAGCGTCAGGACCGGTTTCTCGGGAATGGTTGTGACCGACGGGTTCGCCGTTCTGATGAAGGCGGTCCTGGCGGTCACCGGTCTCCTGACTATAGGCTTCTCGACCCACTACATCAAGAGAGAGGACCTTGACCGCGCCGAATACTACGCTCTGGTCCTCTTCGCAATCTCCGGGATGATGCTGATGGCGTCGAGCGCCAATCTCATAATGGTGTTCCTGAGTCTCGAGATACTGTCGATTTCCCTATACGTGCTGTCGGGATTTGCCCGAACGCAACCCAGGTCTCAGGAGGCTTCGCTGAAGTACTTTCTGCTGGGATCGTTCGCCTCGGCGTTCCTGTTGTATGGTATCGCGTTGGTATACGGCGGGGCGGGAACGATCAGTCTGGCTGGAATCGCGAACGCCATCGCCTCTGAGGGCGCCGCGCGCAATCCCGTGTTGCTGGCGGGGGCCGGCCTGATAGCGGTGGGGCTGGGGTTCAAGGTGGCGGCCGTGCCGTTTCAAATGTGGACCCCGGACGTCTACGAGGGCGCTCCGTCGTCGGTGACGGCGTTCATGTCGGTCGGCGCGAAAGCGGCGGGATTCGCGGCCCTGGCTCGCGTTTTCCTCACGGCTTTTGGCGATATCAAGGTGGATTGGATGCCCGCCCTGTGGGCCGTGGCCGCGCTGACGATGATCGTCGGGAACGTGGTCGCGGTCGCCCAGACGGACATAAAACGAATGCTGGCATACTCCAGCATCGCCCACGCCGGCTATATTCTGGTAGGCCTGGCGGCGGCAAATCAAGCAGGGGTATCGGCTCTCGTGTTCTACCTGGCCGCATACCTCTTTATGAACCTGGGCGCGTGGGCGGTCGTCATACTGGCCGGCAGGCGGGGCGAAGCGGGCACGGAGATCGACAGCTACAACGGCCTGTTCTGGCGAAATCCGGGGGCGGCGGCGGCGATGGGCGTGTTCATGTTCGCGCTGGCCGGCCTGCCGCCGACGGGTGGGTTTATGGCCAAGTTCTACGTTTTCAGCGCGGCGCTGCAGGCGAACATGGTGGGACTGGTCGTCATCGGCGCGCTCACGAGCCTGGTCTCCGTCTACTACTACGCGCGGGTGACCGTAGTTATGTTCATGCGCGATCCGGAGCCCGACGCCGCACCCATTTCGACGCGGGGCCTGCTTGGCGTCACGCTGGCCGTGACCGCTGCCGCCACAATCTACCTGGGGGTCCTGCCCGGGCAACTCTTCCAGCTTGCAGGACTCGCGCAGATCGCCCGGCCTTGAGAGAATTTGTGGGAGTTCAGTTCTATGGGAATTCTATGAGATCCACCACGATAACAGGTCCGATCCCCCCTCACCCCAACCCTCTCCCGCCCAGGGGGAGAGGGGGCATGTGACGTATGCTCCATTACCTGGATAGCGTTCCCGCAAAACTGAACTGTTTCTAGAATTTACCTCTCCCGGTAAGCCAGGTGGATGAAATACGCGAACAGCACGGTCTGGAGAAAGATGACGACGGGCAGGAACACGAACGAAAACCCCTGCGATTTGCCAAGGCCGATCTGTATGATCTGCCACTCGACGTAGAGAAGGACCCACGCGAACTCCGCTTTCATGGTCGAGAGGGCGGTGCGACCGATCTGATACTGGCGCCTGGCGTTCTCCACGGTCACGGGCCAGGGGTAATTGAACAGGCGGGGGATGCGGGACAACGCAGTGAGCAACAGGTAAAGGACCACGTTCACCGCGGCCATGACGGCGAGCATCCCCTTGCCGCCGGAGGCGTCGGGAGCGCCCGAAAGCCCAAAGTGCGAAGGGATTGCGGCGGGCAGCGCGCTCCAGCGAAGCGCGAGAAGCAGGACGCTCAATACTACCCCCGCTGCGGCGATGATCTCCAGCGCCTTTTCAAGCGGCGAAAGCGGCGTATACTCTGCCGGTCTAAAGTTGAAGCGCAAATCTTTATTCCTTTCGTTTCGGGATTTCCGGGTTGGGCTGCAAGGTTACCCTGTCGAACCCATAGGTTTAGCCCCCAACCCTCAAATCCCGAAACACCGGTACGCAGGCTTCGGCTTCAAAGAACAAGCCGAAGCATCGGAAGCGCATTGCCTCTCTATGAAAGAACCTCTTTCAGCAGTCTCTCGTGCAGGGCGCTGTTCGCCGCCACAATGGCTGAATACGTGCTCGACAGATCAACCGGCTCCCCGCCAAAGCCAGTCACGGTCCCGCCGGCCTCCGAGACCAGCAGGACGCCCGCCGCTATGTCCCACGGCGTGATGGCCCCCTGGATGTACGCGTCTATTCTGCCCGCGGCCGCGTAGGCGATCGCGAGCGCCGCCGAGCCAAATCGCCGGAGATACGACGTGCGCGGCGCAAGGCGCTGGATGTAAAGCGGAAACCTGTCGGAGCCGGGCCGGCGTCGAGACCAGCTTATCGATACCATCGCGTCTTCCAAGTTGGCGTCCTGCGTCAGTCTCAGCCTCCTCCGGTTCAGATACGCGCCATTTCCGGCGGACGCCTTGAACATTTCCATTCGGAGGGGATCGTAGGTCGCGGCGGCCAATAGCTCAGCCCCGCGAGCGACGGCCAGCGTGGTGCAGAAGAATGGTATGCCGCGGGCGTAATTGCCGGTCCCGTCGAGCGGATCGACGTACCACGTGAGATCCTCGGCATCGCCAGGAAGCGAACCCGACTCCTCGGTAAGTATGTTGTGCGACGGAAACGCTCTTTGTATGCGTTGGATTATCAGATACTCTGCTTCCGTATCCGCTTCCGTTACGATATCTCCCCTGCCCTCTTTGGTCCTCCACGTCTTCAGGCGACCGTACTTGCCTCTGATGATCTCCCCGGCTCCAAGGGCGGTGTCCGTCGCGAAATCCAAAAGTTTTTGGGTCATCTCTCGCTCCACTGCTCTTATGCCCAGCGCTTATAGTCTAAGGCAAGCGAGCGGTCGTGTAAAGGCACGGTTCAGGCTTATCCACAGATGAACACAGATAAACACAGATGAATGCGGATGGGGGGTTTCGACTTTGCCCTACCGTGTCGGGGGCGGCGCAAGCGTAACCTTCGACTCTGCCGACTCCTTCGACTCGTCCGACTCAGTCCGGGTAAGGAATTATGTGTAGGAAACCGATAACTCTACCAGAGTACCATCCGCACCGGCCGATTTTGGCGCTGTATCGGCGCGTCAGTGCGGAATATTATCATCGGGTATCACGGAGAGGTGAGAGACTTGCTGGAAACGATAAAGATAACGGTCTGCGCATTAGTGATAGCTCCGGCTGTGCTGCTCAGCGCCTACTGCGCGGTGGCGGCGTTCGCGTCAAGAATAGAGGACCGCAAGACCGACGACCTGGACATCGTCACTCCTCGCTCAGACAGTTTGGCCGGCCGGACCTCCGACACGCGCGATTTCCTCCGCGATTTGCCGAAGGCCGCCTAGGACCGCAATGTCCGCGCCGCCGGTAGAAGCGGGTTCATCGCTCGCCTCCCGAGAACCGGACGTTGCGGAAACAGAATTCCTAAAACACCGGAAACCTACCTCAATCATTCCGGCCGTGGGGATATCGGCCTCGCGAGCGCCCTTCCGTATCCGGAGTTCACACCACCGTCCGTGCGTCTCTTACGACCGCTGACACTACACCACTCGATACCTGAGTGGCATATAACCGCTTGTTGTCGGTCTTCTGGCCTGAACCAGGAGAATTCGTCCACGCGCTCCGTCACAGAGCTAATTGATGAGTTGGACCCTTGGCTTTGAATCCCTCATACGAGCCATGCGCGACCGATGGGATTCCCAAACCCGCTAGCCCGCATTATTCACGAATACCGCGTTGTACAGCCCCTCGATACGGTCCCAGAGGACCTACTCGGGGACACGGACTTGTTGTTTTCGTGCTGGGAAAGTATAACTCCGCGTTCCCGAGTAGCCGCTCCGGCGGCGTATCGAGGGACAGTACAGCCTATGGCAGACTGTAGTGTCTTCAGACGTTTCGTGAATAATCCGGGCTAGAGTCCCCCGTCGCCCAAACGGGCCCGGAAGGGCTTGTCTTGAAAAAATCCTAACCAGAATTTTTTCAGAACAACCGGAATTGGCTTGACAAAGGCAACTACGTATGATATAAATGGCTCACTGGGCGCAGTTGGCAGTCTGTATTCTAGATCCCTGGGAGCGGAAGAAGATGTCATCACTGCCCCTGGTTCGGAACCCCTCGTCCGAACCGATGCAACCGCAACTCTGTTAGCTCTTTCCCACGTCCAGCCAGGTTATACCCGCAAGCTGGGATGTGGGAGCAACAGGTCAGGCCGGCAATCGAATCCCGCCGACTGGTCTTAACGTCATGGAAGGCATTCTGTAGTTCGTTAGTAGTAGGACGGACCTGGAACGGACCGCAGTTACAGGGCAAGGAAGCCCAGACGCCGTTGATTGCACCAAGCCAGATCCCGCAGCGCCGTTATGTGTAAATGCGTGTGGCTGTCGGTGGTAAGGTTGGTCGGTCTTCACGGCCCCTCATCGTCCCATAATCCACATTATCCCGGATAACTGAATATAGACGCAGGTCTTAGACTGAAACAGGCCTTGTGCACGTCCCCGGATCGTACGGAGGCGAGAACCCGTTTGTTCCTATGGGAACTGGCCCGGCGACGAGCACAGGCGATAAGGAGGTGACGCTTTAGCTTAGAAATCGCTCAGGCCACATCGTTTTCGAGAGCGGCCACTGGCAGAGCCGCCAAATCCAAGAACGAGGAAGGGATAACAAATGTTAACAGGCAAACGCCGGGCCAAAGCAACCCTGTTGATGATGACCGTCGCAATTGTCGCGGTCTTCATTGCAGCGCCGGTTGCGGCCCAACTCCTGATCGACGATTCGCTGCAGAGTTCCACAAGTGGGACCCGGAACGGCGGAACGTTCGCCAATGGAGGCTGGCAGGTAACAGGAACCGAAGACTGGATATTCTGGCACCTGCCATATTCTGTCAGCAACGGAGCTGCGGAATTCTACGTCAAGGGGATCAACCCCAACCAACCCGAGAAGAACGAACATTTCCACATGTACGACTACACGTACAACAACGCGGACTATAGCTATAGTCCGGGTTACAGGGAAAGTCCGCACAAGATGTTCATCAGGAAGAGTGGGACTCTCGACGCCGCGAAGAACAACTCCATGGAGTGTCTCTGGCAGATCAGTCCCAACTACACGGAACCGGATACCTCCGTGCTCTCGTGGAACTCTTCGACCAACTACCTGTTCCGCGTGGAGTGGTTCCAGGAAGGCAGTAACAGCCGTCTCATGATCTACAGAGACGGCGTCAACATTATGAACACGTCCGTCGCCGGAACCTGGAATCCCGGCGGACACAGCGTCCGCATCGCCAAGTGCAGAGGAATGGGCGAAGGAGCCCAGATCAACGCTGTCTACAGTTACATGAAGGTGTGGAACACCGCGGGCGGTGTCCCGACTGCTCCCACCGTCAACACACCCTCAAGTGGGTCGTCGGTGAAGAGCAACCTGGCTTTCATAAAGTGGTCGGGCAGCAGCCACGACCGCTACCAGGTGCGCTGCAACACGGCCAACGATGCAAGCACGGGCATAGCCTATGACTCCGGAGAGACGATGTCCGGGAGAGACTGGGCTTGGACAGGCCAGCTCAATAACGCCACTTACTACGTGTTCGTGAGGCTTGGCAACGTCAACGGATGGAGCGCTTGGAGCGCTACGGGCTACTCGTTCACTGTAAACACCGGCTATGTGGGATCGAACAACGTTCTGGTCAATGGTCAAAGCCTGCGGGACAACAACGGCCCGTTCCTCGCCGTTGGCTTCTCGCACATGAGAGGTCTACATCGCTGCAAGTACGACCGAGGCAGGTACATGAGCGACCTGAACGACATGTCGAGCAAAGGATTCAAGTTCCAGAGAATCCTCTCGATGGTTAGTTGGGACGGCCTGGAGATCATGCCCATAGACGGTTACGACGCCAACTGGGTCTGGACTCCTGCCTGGCCCGACTACTGGCAGCAGTTCCGTGATGCCATCGACATAGCCTACGACAACTATGGCATCCGCACTGAAGTCACGATCTTCGCGGACGCGCAGAAGTGCATGGCGAACGACGCCGACCGCTACGCTCATTGCGACAACGTCATAGCCAATCTCGCCGGCAGGGAACACAAGGTAATCCAGTTGGAAGTGGTCAACGAGGGTTGGCAGAATGGGTTCCCGGATGAGAACGTGACGAAGATATTCGCTCAGTATCTCGCCGATCGCACGAGCCTGCCGGTCTCAATAACTTCCCCCGTGGACACCAGCAACAATGGAGTCCTGAACATGTACTCGGGAAGCGCGGCTGACATCACCAACGTCCACACGGCTCGTGACACAAGTGAAAGCGGATGGGCTCATGTCAGAGACTCCTGGAGGTTCGGCGAGATGTATCCGAACATTCCTCCGGGCAACAGCAACGAGCCCATGGGACCTCAGTCCTCCGTCGCTGAAGAAAACGACCCGACAAGGCTAATGGCCGCGGCGGCTTTCACCTTCATATCCGGCGCGCCCATGTATGTCTATCACGGTCGGTTCGGAACCTCCGGCATCGACAAGTACGATGGCCACGACATCTACATGCGCGACACTCCCGGCTTTGGCTCGTTCCAGTATCTGGCGAGTATCATTTCAGGGGACGTGGCTAGCTGGATAAGGAACGACGGTAAAGAGTCGGCGGCTCCGTTCACGGTCTACAGCAACGGCCAGGCCAACAAGTACTGGACCGACATAGGCGGCGCGACAAGCGGCTGCCACAGGAACATAGGCGCCCGCAAGGGCAATGAGTTCCTCTGCATGCCGCAGGGCATTCTCGGCGGCGGGCTGACGCTCGAAGCTCGCGCGCAGTTGACCTTCAAGGTCTTCAACCCCATGACCGGCGGCGTCGTGATGGACACCGTCACGAAGAACCCGGGAGACCAGATCGCACTTAGCGGCTCGCCTAACACCTACATCGTCTGGGGCGCATACGGGACACAGTTGCCCGCTCCTCCAGGCGCCGGTGGCGGCGGAGGCTCCAAGACTCTCAACTCCAGGGGATCCACGACGATCACAATCGATGGCGCCACCAGCGACTGGAACCTGTCTGACTTCACAACCAAGATAAGAGGTGGACAGAGCGGAGCAGGCGATACGGGTATTGTGGGATTCGACGGCTCCACTTGCTATTACGGGTCCTACGCTCCTGGGACGGTCCTGCCGACCAGCGCATCCGACCACACGGCGACGATCTACAGCCGCAACAGCTCGACCTATCTCTACTTCCTCGTCCGTTGCGACGACAACGACATGCAGTACGGCAACCCTGTTGGCTCCAACTGGGCGAATGACTGCGTAGAGTTCTATATCGATCCGGAGAACGATGGCGGCTCGACCGCGATAAGTAACTCTACAACCGACATCCAACTCGTCATCGATGCCAACAACCAGAAGAACGTCTACTGCACGACAAGCGGTTACGCCACTCAGGTATTGAACGGCGTAACATCCGCTGTCGTAAGAGACGGCACTGGTTGGTGGCTTGAGACGAGGATAACCAAGAGCGCTCTTGACGCCGATATACCCGGCGCCGGGAACACAATAGGCCTTGACTTCAACTTCAGGGACAACGATAACAACAACGACGCTGCCCTGACGAGTGTCTACGCCTGGAATGACCCAAGCTACAGCGGCTTCCCGAGCAAGATCCCGAACAACTGGGGTGACTGCTTCCTGGATGCCACACAGACTCCATACTCCGGCGTAATCTCGCTGCCCGGAACCATTCAGGCCGAGAACTACGACGTAGGCGGCCGGAACATATCCTACGGCGACACGGACACGACGAACGACGGAGGCCAGTATCGCTCCGATGGCGTCGATATTTCGACAACCACGGATACGGGCGGAGGCTACTGCGTCGGCTGGATTGTCGCTGGAGAGTGGCTTGAGTACACGGTGAGCGTGGCAAGCACGGGCGACTATTCGATCAACACCCGTGTGGCCAGCCCATCCGCGGACTCCGCCTTCAAGATCCAGATTGACGGCGCTGACGTAGCGCTTTCGACCAAGAGCTTCCCAAGCACCGGCGACTGGCAGAACTGGACCACGATAGTCGCCCCCTCCTGCTACCTGACTGCCGGACAGCACATCTTGCGGTTCTGCTGTGAGACGGGAGATTTCAACGTCAACTGGATCGATGTCGCCAGCCGCGGGGCTGATGCCGTGTCTATGGACCTCGGCGGTTCTGAGGTCAGCGACGGCATGTCCCACATTCAGGTCGCCGACGGAGATACGCTTCAGTGGGTTTCCGCCGGTCACTATTGCCGAGAGAACTTAGACTATCCCGACGTCTATATGTACTTCGGTGTCGCCGATAGCTACGCGTTCAACGGCAACAGGCAGAACCTGAAGATCACCTTCGACTACTATGATGTAGGCACGGGCACATTGGGCATGGACTATGACTCGACAAGCGCCGCCTACACGGCCGTTACCGGCCCGACCCTTACTAACACCCTGACGTGGAAGACTTACACTTTCAGCGTCTCTAATGCCTACTTCGGCAATAGACAGAATGGCGGCGCGGACTTCCGACTTTGGGTGAACACCCAGCAAGAGTGGGGCATAGACACGGTAGTGGTCTACGACGGAATAGCCGACACGACAGCTCCCGGAAACGTGACCGGATTCACGGTTACACCGGGCAACGCCGTGAACGCTCTGGCCTGGACCAATCCGACTGATCCCGATTTCACTGGTGTGAAGATCATGTTCAAGACCACCGGCTATCCGACTGGTCCGACTGATGGAACCCAGTGCTATGACGGAAACGCTACGAGCTACAGTCACAGCGGCCTGACGAATGGCACAACCTACTACTACAAGGCGTACTCTCACGACGCCGTTCCTAACTACGCGTCAGGGGCGCAGGCAAGCGGAATGCCGCAGTTGGTGGTGTCCACGATAAACGTCAAGTCAGCAGCCAACCTGAACCTGGTGATAGACGCCAACTCCAGCGATTGGAACCTGGCGACCGACTTCACCACCAAGACAAGGGGCGGCCAGAACACAACCGGCGACTACGCGCTAATCGGTTGGGATGGCGCGAGTCTCTACTACGGCGGTTACTGGAACGGCAACGTGTTGCCAGCGGACGCCGCCGATCACACGGCCAAAGTCTACACGCGCCACGACCAGCAGTACATGTACTTCCTGGTCCGCTGCGACGACAGCGAGATGAACTACCCGAACAGCGTTGACCTCAACTGGGCCAACGACTGCATTGAGATATACATCGATCCGGGCCACGACCATGGCTCGACATCGATCAACAACTCGACAAGCGACATGCAGCTTGTCTTCGACTGCAACAACCAGAAGAACGTCTACATGACAACCGCCGGTTACGCCACTCAGGTTCTGAACGGCGTCACGTCGGCGGTCGTAAGAGACAGCACGGGATGGTGGCTGGAAGCAAAGATACTGAAGTCAGCTATCGACCCCGATCTGCCCGCAAGCGGCGCTTTCGGCGTGGACTTCCTCTTCCGCGATGTCGACGGCTACGACGGCGATCCGATCTACGGCGATCCGGCGTTCTCCACGATGTATTCGTGGAGGGATATCGGAAACGGGGCGAGCAAGATCCCTGACAACTGGGGCGACGCTTCCCTCGTCACCCTGGCGGCCGACACGACAGCCCCGGCGCCGGTTACCGGCTTGATAGCCACACCGGGCATCGGACAGATAGCTCTGTCATGGACCAACCCGGCCACGGCCGACTGGGCCGGCTCCCAGGTTCGCTTCAAGACCACCGGCTATCCGACCGGTCCGACAGATGGAACCCAGATCTACAACGGAACTGGAACGAGCTACACTCATCCCAGCCTGTCGGAGAACGTTAACTACTACTATGCGGCCTACTCGTATGATGAGGTCCCGAACTATGCGGCAGCGGCGCAGGTCAGTAGCACTCCGACGGACCTGAATGCTCCCGCAAACGTCACCGGTTTCACGGCTACTCCTGGCAGCCTGCAGGTGAACCTGAGCTGGACGAATCCGACCGACGTGGACTTCGCCGGAACTATGGTCAGGTTCCGAACCGACGCGTTCCCGACAAGTCCGACCGACGGGACCCAGTGCTACTACGGGACCGGCACGAGCTACAATCACGCCGGCCTTACCGAGGGGCAAACCTACTACTATAAGGCCTTCACCCGTGATGAAGCGCCCAACTACTCATCCGGTGTCACCGCAAGCGGTACCGTCTACAACACCTATACCATCAGCGACAGCACATTCAACTCTGATGCGCAAGGGTGGACGATCACCACGTGGAGAGCAAGCACAGCTTACTCCTACGGCACGATGGCCTGGAACAGTGGAGCAGGCAATCCCTCCGGAGGCGGAATGCGCAGTACCGGAAGCGGAAGCACCGACAGCACCGACCGCTGCACGAGAGAAGGCGGAGAGATCAAGAAGACCATCTCGACCGTAGGGTACGAGGACATCAAGGTGCAGTATGACCTCAAGGTCAACTCTCTTGGCACAGCCAAGACGGGAGCAGGCTCCGGGAGCTGCACGGTCGACCATAACCTGATCGACGAGCAGCTAACCGTGTTCTACTCCACAAACGGCGGCTCAAGCTGGACCGAGGCGGAGTATCTGCTCCGAAGCGCCCTGCTCGCGAGCTACCAGACCTACGGCACGCGCACCATTGATCTCTCGTCGGTCACGGCCTGCGACAACAACGCGAGCTTCGTGGTGAGGTTCCGCTGGCAGTTCAACCAGACAAGCGACCAAGGGAATCTGGACAACATCAAGATCATCGCCAACGGCACGGCCGACACGACAGCCCCGGGTCCGGTGACCGGTTTCGCGGTCACTCCTGGAGATAGCCAGAACAGTCTGTCTTGGACGAATCCGACTGATAATGACCTTCACGGCATCAGGATTATGTTCAAGACGACCGGTTACCCGACCGGACCGACCGATGGCACGCAGATGTACGACGGCACTGGAACCAGTACCGTCCACACCGGCCTGACTAATGGGACGACCTACTACTACGCGGCTTACGCGTACGATGAGGTGCCCAACTACTCCACGGGAGCTCAGGGAAGCGGAACCCCCGGGGATACCACGGCTCCTGGAAACGTGACCGGCTTCATCGCCACATCAGGTGACACTCAAAACAGCCTGTCCTGGACGAATCCGGGCGACACGGACTTGGCCGGCGTCAAGATAATGTTCAAGACCACCGGCTATCCAACAAGCGCCACTGACGGGACTCAGGTCTACAATGGAACCGGCACGAGCACGACTCACACCGCCCTGACTAACGGAACGACCTACTATTACAAGGCGTTCTGCTATGATGAGGTTCCTAACTACTCGTCAGGCGCGCAGTCCAGCGCGGTCCCTGCCGACGTGACACCTCCTGGTCCTGTGACCGGGTTCGACGCGGCGTCAGGCGACATGCAGAACACTCTGTCGTGGGTCAATCCGACCGGTGACTTCACCGGCACGAAGGTCCTGTTCAAAACCACCGGCTATCCGACTGGTCCAACCGACGGGACCCAGATCTACGATGGCGCGGGGGCGAGCACGACTCACACCAGTCTCACCAATGGTGTAACCTACTACTACGCGGCGTATGCGCATGACGAGGTTCCCAACTACTCGACGGCGTCTCAGTCAAGCGCTGTTCCCGCGGACACTATTCCTCCCGGCGCTGTGACCAACTTCGCGGTCACGGGCGGAAACATGCAGAACAGCTTGTCCTGGGCCAACCCGGGCGGCGACTTCACCGGCACGAAAATCGTGTTCAAGACGACCGGCTATCCAACCAGTCCTTCGGATGGAACTCAGTGCTATGACAGCAACGGCACGAGCACAACTCACACCGGTCTTACCAATAACACGACCTACTACTACTCGGCCTACGCCCACGACGAGGTTCCCAACTACTCTGTTGCGGCGCAGGCTCTGGCAACGCCTACCGGCGCCGGGACCATCAGCAACAGCACGTTCGACGCTGATGCGAACGGTTGGACCGTCACTCTGTGGAAGAACGGCGAGTCCTACGGCGCCATGGGTTGGACTAGCGGAGCCGGTAATCCCGGAGGCGCAGTACGCGCCAGCGGAGTCGGCGCCACCGACAGCTATGACAAGTGCACCCGCGAGGGCGCTGACATGACCAAGACCATCTCCACCGTCAATCGCAGCGGCATCAGCGTCGCGTATGATCTGAGAGTTAACACCCTTGGAGGAGACTACACGGGAGCTGGAACCGGAGGCTGCGCTGTGGATCATGGCCTGGTCGACGAGCAGTTGACCGTCTACTACTCCACCAACGGCGGAACCAACTGGACCGAGGTGGAGAGTCTCCAGAGGGCCGCTCTGCTGGCGACTTACCAGTCTTACGGCAGACGCACTATCGATCTGACTTCGGTCACCGCCTGCAACAACAACGCTAACTTCGCGTTGAAGTTCCGCTGGCAGGTGAATACCTCCGCCGACCTCTGTGATCTGGACAATATCACGGTGACCGGCACAGGTTCCGACACGACTCCTCCCGGAAACGTGACCGGCTTCTCGGCCACTCCCGGCAACCATCAGAACAGTCTGTCCTGGACCAATCCGACTGATCCCGACCTCACGGGCGTTAAGATCGTGTTCAAGACGACGGGTTATCCGACTGGTCCGACTGATGGAACCCAGTGCTACGACGCAATGGGAACGAGCACGACCCACACCGGTCTTACAAACGGTGTGACATACTACTACAAGGCGTATGCGCACGACGCAGGCCCGAACTACGCTTCAGGCGCGCAAGCCAGCGGCACACCGGCCGGTACTCCCCAGCAGGTGACCGTCCAGCGCGGGACCTACGGAACCGTCATCGACGCCTATCTCCGCCAGGACAGCAGCACGGGCGACATCAACTATGGCGCCCCGGTTGGTCCGACGACGCTGCGACTGTACGCTGACACCGGCTATGGGACAAAAGGACCGCGGCATTTGCTTGTCCGGTTCGACCTGTCGTTCATCCCATCCGGATCGACGATCAACTCCGCCACATTCGGCGAGTATTACTGGTATGGCACCGGCAGGCCGGACATCACCGACCTGAAGCTCTCGCGCGTGCAGTCCAGCGCTAGCTGGGTTGAGGGCGGCGGTGACACGTCGACGACGGTCAACCCGTGGCCAACGTGGAACCAGCGAGAGTACGGCGCAACTAACTGGGGTACGGCAGGCGCCACCGGCTCAGGCGACATAGACACTTCGACTTCGAAGACCTATGGCCTGACCGGCGGAACCGACGGGTTCAGAACAGTCGACGTAGCCAGCTTTGTCAACGGCTGGATCAACGGAGGCTTGACTAACAACGGTATGCTGCTGCACGGCGGCAACGACGCCGGCAATGGCGCTACATACTGGTTCATGGGTGTCTGCGAAGATCCCACGGTAGCCAATAGGCCCTACCTGACTGTCAACTACACCGCGCCTTAGGCCGAGCGGCGCGATTGTCTATACTTATCGGCTAAACGAGTAGGAGGAGCGTTTCGCTCCTCCTACTTTTCCTCCGATCAAGCGACAGCAACCTAAACGGCGATGAGGTTCAGGCGCTGTTCAGCGCCAGTGAGGATTGGGGAAACCTGGACAATATAAAGATCATCACTGACTGGCGGACTTGAGATGTACCGCGGCGGGAGGGGCTGATGCCCCTCCCGCTTTTTCTGTGGTCGGGCATCCGCGCGCGAACGCGACGTTCAACCATACACGCTGTACATAGGTGATATGAGAAAACCGGCTCGTCTTCATGTAACAGTTCAGGAATAGGAAGTACGTGGCGCTGAATGTCATTTCGAGCGGAGCGCCAGCGTAGTCGAGAAATCTGCTTCTGTAAAGTGCCCGGAAAAAGCAGATTCCTCGTTCCTCCTAAGGAAGCGCCCCGTTTCGGGATTTCCGGGTTGGGATCCGAAGTTGTCCGCTATAGCATGCGTATGCCGCCCAACCCTCAAATCCCGAAACAACGGGGTGGTTCCTTTCCGAAATAACCCCGATACATCGGGGTCGGTTGCTCGGAATGACGTTGCCCGGCAGGTACTCACCATTCCTGAACTGTTACCATCCCTTCCTTTTGCCTGACTGTGTTATAATGCAGATAGATGGGATCGACCCCGACGCGGTTCGCTTTACACACGGAGCTTGCTTCAGCTTGCTTTCAAGACCCAGCGTGAGACTTTAGCCTCACGAGTCACGCGTCGGCGCAGGAGAGGCAGTATGGAAGGCATACTTGTAGCCACCTTTCGATGCAATGCGAAGTGCCACATGTGCAACGTGTGGCAATATCCCACCGATCCGCGGGAAGAGCTGGACATAAAGTACTATGAGCGCATGCCCAGCCTGGAATTCCTCAACATTACTGGAGGCGAGCCGTTCCTGCGGGAGGAACTCGAGGAGATAGTCGCCATTGTCAAGCCCAGGATGAAGCGCATCTGCATAAGCACCAATGGGTACTACACGGAGCGTGTCACCAAGCTGGCAAAGAGGTTCCCCGACATCGGCATCCGCATCAGCCTTGAGGGCCTGCCCGCCGCAAACGACGAATTGCGGGGCATCAAGGATGGGTTCGACCACGGCCTGCGCACTCTGCTGCAGCTCAAGCGCATGGGAATGAAAGACATAGGCTTCGGCTGCACGGTTTCCGACAGAAACGCCCGCGACGTGTTGGAGCTGTACGAGCTGGCCAAGCATCTGAAGGTGGAATTCGCCACCGCGATAGTCCACAATGCTTTCTACTTCCACAAGTTCGATAACGCAATCGAGAAACGCCAGGAAGTGTCGGAATCGTTCCGTGAGCTGATAATGGAGCTTTTCAAGACGCGCCGGCCAAAGAACTGGTTCCGCGCGTACTTCAACCACGGCATCATAAACTACGTCAACGGCGGAGCCAGGCTGCTCCCCTGCGAAATGGGATCGAACATCTTCATGCTCGACCCGTGGGGCGAGATCTACCCGTGCAATGTGTTGAAGGACAGCATGGGCAACATCAAGAACTCGGATTTCGAGACGATCTGGAACAGCGAAACGGCGAAGACAATTCGCGAAAAGGCCAGGAACTGCGGCATGAACTGCTGGATGATCGGAAGCGTCGCTCCGGCCATCAAACAGCGGAAATGGAGCATTCTGCGCTGGGTTCTGCGCAATAAGCTTTCCTATCCGGATTACCAGTGCGCAATCAACCCGGCCGTAGTGTACGACGCCGATATGAAGATAGCCGAGTGCCGTCCTACTCCGGAGGGTGTCGATCCCGCGGCGCCACAGGGCGTAGGACTGGGGACTGCGGACTGAGGTATGAGGTATGAGTGACCTCCCCTTAACCCCCTCCTAGAAGGAGGGGGGATTACGGGGATTTAACGAAGGAACCCCGGCGCCGGATCGTGAATAAGTACACAACACTGGCTGTGCGGCGCTGTCGCGGAGACCCCTCATAACAGGCAGGCGCCGGCTCATCAGGAGGTATTTCCCTTGTTCAGACCCGAGATAAAGGTGCTTGACTGCACCGTCCGCGATGGCGGACTGATGAATAACTGGCAGTTCAGCGACGACTTCGTCTGCGCGGTGTTCAAAGCCTGCGCCGCCGCCGGAGTCGATTACATGGAGATCGGCTACAAGAGTTCGGAACAGTCATATTCCCGAGATGAGAACGGTCCGTGGAAGTTCTGCGCCGACGACGACCTGAAACGGGTCTGCGACATCTCGGAGACAGACATGAAGCTCGCGGCAATGGCCGACATCGGGAGGATCGAGCACGATGACATCCTACCGAAGAGCGAGTGCGCGCTGAGTATGATCCGCGTGGCCTGCTACGTGAACCAGGTGGACAAAGCAATAGACCTGGCGCATCGATGCATGGAGAAGGGCTACGAGACCACGGTCAACTTGATGGCAGTATCCAAGGTCATCGAGCGCGACCTCGACGAGGCCCTGGGCGATTTGGCGAAAAGCGATATCCCCGTGATCTACCTCGTAGACAGCTTCGGCGCCATGTATTCGGAGCAGGTCCAGTATCTGGCCAGGAAGTACCTGTGGGCGCTGGAAGGCAAACAGGTCGGATTTCACGCCCACAACAACCAGCAGCTTGCGTTTGCGAATACGATCGAAGCCATCATCTGCGGCTGCAACAGGCTCGACGCGACCATCTTCGGTATAGGCCGGGGCGCCGGCAACTGCCCGCTCGAGCTGCTTCTCGCGTTCCTCAAGAATCCCAAGTTCAAACTCGGGCCGATACTCGACGCAATCCAGGCGCACCTACTGCCCTTGAGCAAGGAAATCGAGTGGGGCTACTTCATCCCCTACGTGATCACCGGCATCCTGAACGAACACCCGCGCAGCGCGCTGAAGATAATGGAAACCGACAAGCGCGACGACTTCCGGGAGTTCTACGACAGGATGGTGGATGGAACGCCATTGGAGTAGCGGGGAAGTGGTTAGCCCAAGCCCGGATTATTCGTGAACAACGCTCGGGGGTCGTCATTCTGAACGCAGTGAAGAATCTCCTATCGCACAAGCGCCAGGTTCGGCTTCGCAGTCGGACGTTGCGGCTATCCGGGAGAAGATCCTTCGCAAGCTCAGGATGACATCCGCGGGGCGTCCGCAAAACAAGCGTTCCGTGAATAAACCGGGTTAGTGTGATAGGTGGCGATTCGGAAATCGCCACCTATCTGTGTTTATCTGCGTTTATCGGCGGTTTCAAGCGCCGACTACTTCAGAAGCAGTGTCTTGATCTCGTATTTGCCGACCGGCAGGACGATTCCGGACTTTCCTACCGCCTTGGCCTTTTCCTCGGGAATCTCCATCAGGTTCGCCTGGCCCCACGTCTTCGCGCCACTTACCCGCACGCGCGCCTGAGTCGGGACGCCGGATGATTCGTAGAAGCGCAAAACCAGGTTCTTTCCGTCTTCGGATTTCTTGAACGCCGTGACGATCAAGTTCGGCTGCGCGATACTCACGAACGAGTGAGATGAGCCGAGCGATCCCCGGTGGGCGGTGGTACGGAGCGCGATCAGAGGATTGTTAAGCTCGTATCCGCGCCGGACGGTTCCTGCTTTGCGCCAATCACCGGCGTGGGGGTATAGCGAATACGTTATGTCGTGAATGCCGACGTCGGGCTGCGGGTCGGGATCGTACGAACTTCTGAGAAGAGTCAGGCGCATCGTACTGCCGTTGATATCGTGCCCGTACTTGCAGTTATTCAACAGACTGACGCCGTAAGAGCCATTCGACAGGTCGATCCACTTCTGCGCCGGAACTTCATCGCCGTTAGCTTTGCGCTCGATTGAGCCGAACGGTATCTCAAACCTCGCTTTGCCGTTCTCGACATTAACGGTAAACGCCGTCTTCAGCATAGTGGAGCCCTTCTCCCCGTTTCCGACCTCTTTCCAGTCCGCGGTCATACGAATGTCCAGCCTTGGCGACCCTGCCACGAGCTTGATGTCCTGCGCAAACAGCGAAGTCCTGAACCAGTGGTCCACTCTTACGGAAGATACAACGGGTCCGGATTGCAAGACCTCGACCGACCTTGCCTTGTCGAAGCTCTGCGTGTCTGTTATCTTGCCAATCTCCCAGGCGGACATACCAGCAGGCGCCTCGGTAAGGGCCTGGAGCACGTCTCCGCCTTGCTCACTTTCCAGAGCTTCGCGGCGAGCTGATTTATCATAGATGCTCGTTATCGCCCCGGTCCGGCGGCTCACCGTCACGCGCAAAAACTCGTTCTCAATGACACAATTATCAGGTGTAGAGGACGCGCGGGTCGCCCCGGCGACGGGTCGGGTGGCCCCGGACCTCACCCAATAGACCGAATAGCCGAGGGAAGGCACGTCGCGCGCGGCAAAAGCCAGGCTGTTGCCTATCCGCTGCGCCGGATAGGCGCGCCCTTTCGAATCGACCACGTGGAACTTGCTCTCCTTCTCGGAAAACGGGCAGGCTATCTCGACGAGGTCCGTGCGCGTCCAGGACAGCGGGTTAAAAACTACAACGGGTATCCCGCGGGCGCGCGTGTCAGCTTTTTTGGCGATATGCTGGAGCGCGCCGTTCAGCGCCGACGACATCTGCTTCTCGGTCTTGTCGAAGAGATGACGCGAATATTCGTAGGAGCCGTGTATTGCGCTCCCGGGAAGGATGTCGTGAAACTGGTTGAAGCAGGTGCGCCGCCACGACTCGCGGAAGCCCTCCAACGGATAAGCTTTTCCGTACAAGCCGGCAATGGCCGAAAACGCCTCCGCGGTCGGAAGCCCGTTCTCGCTCCTACGGTTGATCAGCTTCGCGTCGCCGTGGGTAGTGTAGCACCCGGGGAACGTGAAGTTCAGCTCGCTGTTGTGGACCGGGTAGTCCTTCTTCTGCCGCAGGGCGGACTCAAAGAAGTCGCCCGCCGTGCTGA
Organism: Armatimonadota bacterium; assembly: GCA_030649165.1. GTDB lineage: Bacteria > Armatimonadota > UBA5829 > UBA5829 > JAUSEB01 > JAUSGG01. The sequence continues at coordinate 27,004 of JAUSGG010000137.1, read as the reverse complement.
ACTTGATGTTTGGCTTTACCATGCGCTTACCAAGATCTATGGTCTGCTCGATATCAGCCCGGGTTGGGCCTCCTCCGTGGTCGCCTACTCCATAGACGTGAGCGATATCCTTCGTGCCAATCTCATTGGCCAGTTCTATGGTGCGGAACGGAAGCCAATCGGCGACCGCCGAACTGTAAGGGAGATTTAGAGCAAGGACGCGGGACCCGTCGATCCCCTGCCACCAGAATACCGGTTTCCCGACGCCACACCTCATGAAAAAGTAATACTTCAGACCGCTCTTCTTGACGATCTGAGGGACCGTCCAAGGATGGCCGAAACTGTCAGGCAACCAACAGATCTCCGACTCTTTGCCAAAAGCCTCACGGAAGTACTGCTTGGCGTAGAGGATCTGCCGCACTATCGCTTCGCCCGAGGCCATATTCACATCGCCCTCGACCCAGGTGCCGCCCGTAATCTCCCACCTTCCCTCCTTGATGTACTTGCGCATCTTGGCAAAGAGTTCAGGTTTGGTATTCTGTACCGCTAAGTATGCCGCGGCCTGGCTCTGTGAATACGTGAAATCCGGATACTGGTCCATGAAATCGGTGACCGATGTGAAAGTGTTCTGGCAAATTTCCACTGTCTCGGGCCAGAGCCAAAGCCAGTTCATATCGATGTGAGCGTGCCCGATCAGGTGGCAGGTGTAATCGTCCGCGGCTTCCGCGAAAGGCTTTAGCTGCAACTCCGCCTGGTGAAGCGAGGCCAGAAAGGCTTGCGCATCGCCGCGTCCGGCGGCTGCCTGATCGATCGCCTGGTTGCACGCAGCAAGAGCTTTACGGTAGTCCGGTCCCGCGGGAAGCAGATTGGAGTTGAGCAGCCTTTCCGAGAGCTTGTAGTCTTCGGACAACCGCCGCGCCGTGCTGACGATCCCGTTGTCGATCTGCAACCCCGCGGACATAACCCTACCGGGCCCCCCGGTGTTCAGAATCTTCACCGCGACAAGCATAGTCTGCCCCGGCCTGGCGTCCTCGGTCAGCGTGGCGTAGCCTTCGTCCCAATGGAACTTCTGAACCAACTTGCCGTCCACGTACACCTCGCCGTCATCGTCTACCGACATGCGCAAGACGACCTTGGCTCCGTCTATGGCGAATCCGCTTAGCTGCTTGGGCAGGGTAATCCTGGTTCTCGCCCAGCCGATCTTGGTGTTGCCCCACTCGAACTCGGCTTTTCCGGTTTTCCAGCCGCTGTCATCGAAGCCGGGCTGTTCCGCCGCCGGCGGATTCTGATCGGTGTGTCTCCACTCTCCGATCGGTTCGCTGCTGTAACTTCCGATCTTGGTCAGGAACGCCTGTGGGTCCGAGTCGCTTTGCGAAACGGCGGGAAAAAGCAGCGCCACAGCAATGAGCAGCAAGAAAATTCTGGAAATGCGCATTGGTAAAGCCTCACGATGTTCTCGCACGCCATTGGGGTATTCGAAAGGTGATCTGTCCCAGTAGTACGAGGTATTTAGTGATGAGTTCGATATAAAGCGCCCAAGTCCCTTCCTACCTGGCGATAAGTTTTGCCGTGTACATCAGTAGCTCGCTGATGTTGGAACACCGGCGAGCTACTGTGCGACGAGTAGCGAGATCACGGCCACTATCGGGCGATACTCCTATACGGGGTTAATCGTCCGGCTCTTCGTCACGATCTTCATCGTCCTTATCGCCTGACGATGGCTCAGGCGTGGTGGCCGACGCAACGTTCGAACGACCGGAGTTTCCCTCCCTGTTGATGGCGAGCACACGGTAGTAGTATGTCGTTGATTCGTCCAGCTCAGTGTTGGAGTACGACGTCTCTCCAATAATCTCCCCGGCTTAAGACATGTTTCTCGCGATAAGTAGTACCCCGTGGAATGGAAGAAAACGCGGCGGGTTATCCTCGGAATATCGGAGTAGAAAAAGGGCAGGCCTTTCGACCTGCCCGTGAGTTGTTTGATGTTTCCCCTGTCCTACCGCAGCAACAGAGTCTTTATCTCGTGCTTGCCCACCGGCAGGGTGATGGCGCCCTTTGTTATCTTGCCTCCGGTTTTTGGCAATTCGCGCTCCATCAGATCGGACTCCACCCAGTTCTGGACGGGTAGATCGATCTGTATTCGCGCCTCGGCGGGTTCGCCAAACGCCTCAAAGAAGCGGAGTACTATGTCGTCCGAATCCTCGGCCATCTTGAGGGCGGTAACGACCAGGTTGCCGGGTTCAATGGAGACAAATGACCGGCTCGTCGCAAGCGCGCCCTTGTGACTCTCCGCCACCGTCGCTATCAATGGGTTGTTCAGCTCCCACGCCCGCCGCACCGTATGGCCCTGTCGCCAGTCGCCGGCGTGCGGGTAGAGTACGTACGTCATGTCGTGAACGCCCTGGTCAGGCTCCGGATCGGGGTCGTAAGAGCTGCGCAGCAGTGTCAGCCGCATCCTGCCGTCGGAGGTATCGTGGCCGTACTTATTGTCGTTCATGAGACTCACGCCGTAGCCGTCCTCGGACTGGTCGATCCATTTCAACCCGGGATACTCGTCGCCGGTGTTGTCCCTTTGGATGAAGCCAAACGGTATTTCGTAAGTTGTCTTCTTCGCGTCGACGTCCACGGGGAAGGCGACTTTCAGCATCGCGGCGTCCTTCTTCGGAGCGCCCTGCTCGTACCAATCCGCGGTCAAGCGGACCTCGACCTGCCGTGCCCCCGCCTTCAACCCGATCTGCTGCGTGAATCGGGACTTGCGGAACTTGTGCGTCGTCTTTACCGCGGCATAGTTTGGTCCTTCGCTAACCAGTTCCACCGACTCCGCGGTCTTGAGGTCCTTGCTGCTCGATATCGGGCCAATCGTCCACGCCGTCATACCGTGAGGCTTCTCCATAAGAATCTGCAGTTGGTCCGCAAATGAGCCCTTGGGCACGATCTCGCGGCAATAGACTTTGTCGTAGATGCTGGTGATGAGACCTTTCTTCGGATGGACCTTCACTCGCAGATACTCGTTCTCGAGAGTCGTCCCGTCCGCCTTTACAGTCGCGGCCTCGCCGGCCTTCTTCTTGTCGATCCAGAAGACCTTGTAGCCTAGTGACGGCACGCCCGCGGCCAGGAAGATCAATTTGTTGCCAACCTTCTGAATCGGCGTCGCATTGCCGTCTTCATCGACCGCGCTCAAGCGGCCGCGCTTCCCCACCCTGGAGGCTTCGACTTCGACTATCTCGGTCCGCTCCCAGGACAAGGGGTTGAAAACGACAACCGGAACGCCTTCCACTGCTTCCGTGTTTATGTCGCCCGCTATTGCCGAAAGCGCGCCTGTCATAGCCGAGGTCCAAGCCGACGCGGCTTTCTCATATACCTCGCGGGAGTAGTCATAAGTTCCGTGGATCCCTGATCCGTCGAATATGTCGTGGAACTGGTTGAAACAGGTTATCTGCCACGCCTCCCGGAACGCCGTGGACGGATAGCGTCGTTTTCGGGTCCTGGCGATCACGCTGAACGCCTCAACCGCGGGCAGAGTGTTTTCAGAAGTCCTGTTCATCCGTTTGATGTCGGCATGCGTCGTATAGCAGCCGTCGAAAACGAAGTTGAGCTCGTCGCGGATAACGGGGATTTTCGGCGATTGCGCTTCGACTGCGCGCATATATTCGTAAAACGTGCTGTACTTGAAGTCAGGGTAAACCATGCGCTTCCGCAGCTTTGTGATGCTCTCCAAGTCGTGCCTGGTCGGGCCGCCGCCGTGGTCGCCGACACCGTACACGATCATCGCATCATTCACACCGCATCGCTTGTTCATTTCTATAGCTTCAAGCCCGGCTTGATGCCTTATGTTGTCCGCGTATGAGGGATCGTTGTACACGAGAACCCTCGATCCTTCCGGCCCTTCCCACCAGTACAGCGGTTCGCCTTTGCCGCACCTCATGTGATAGTAGTACTTGAGTCCGCTCTTCTTCAAGATCTGGGGCAGCGTCCACGCGTGGCCGAAAGTATCCGGCTCCCAGCAGACCTCCGGCTCCTTGCCAAAGGTCTCGCGGAAATAGCGTTTGGCATAGAGGATTTGGCGGACGATCGATTCGCCGGAAGCCATGTTCATATCGCCCTCTACCCAGGTGCCGCCGGTTATCTCCCACCTGCCATCCTTGATGCGCATTTTCATCTTGGCGAACAGGTCCGGCATCGTATCCTGAACGGCGATGTAGGTCGTGGGCTGACTCTGCGAGAAACTGAAGCCCGGATACTCCTCCATCAGATCCGTCATGGCAGTGAACGTGTTCTGACAGACCTCAACCGTCTCAGGCCAGAGCCACAGCCAGTTCATGTCGATGTGAGCGTGCCCGACCAGATGACAGGCAAACTTCTTGGAGAAATCCGCTACCGGCTTGAGCGCCGCCTGCGCCGGCGCCAGTGACTTACGGAAAGCGTCGATGTCACCCGATTCGAGCGCGTCGATGTCCAGATGCTCTGTGGACGCTGTCAGCGCGCGCTCCAGCTTCCCTCGCACGTCGGCTTTGGCTACCGTTAGAAGCTGCTCACCGAACCGGAAGTCCAGGATATAGTCCTGCACGTCCGGTATGGCCGCCTCCACCGCGCCTATGTGAAGCAGTGACCACAGGAATTCGCCCTGTTCCTGGTGTCTCGACCCTCTCAGAGCCACGAGGAAACTCTGGCCGGGCTCCGACTCCTCGGCAAGCACGACCGAGCAGTGATCGCGCCAGAAGTGCTGCCTGAGTTGGCCGTTTACGAATGCCTGCCCATCCTGGTCCACGCCGGCCCGGAATTGGACCAAAGAACCTTTCGTGGGAATGCCGACCACGGTCTCCGGGATGGTGATCCTGCCCCGGAACCAGGCGATGTGCTCACCTTCCCATTTGACCCCGGGCTCGCATTTCGCCCATTTCGAGTCGTCGAAATCGGCGCGCTCGGCGCCCGGAGCTTCACCCACGGCGTACCGCCAGCTCTTGACAAACGGGTTGATGAGCCGGTCCAATCGGAGGATCCTTTTGGACGCCCCGTCGGCCAAAGCGCACAGGGACGCCGACACCGCGGCAAACAGCAACAGTAGTGAGGAATCAGACCAAACAAAACTCAAAGATAACAAACCTTCCGACCTCCATACAGTGGTTAGTGATTAGTGGTTAGTCCGGAATCGGCCACTAAGCCTCGAATATCCTTGCTATTTCATCTCTCTCGAACGCCGGCAGAGCGCGCGCGCCCGCCGAGTCGAGAATCGTCAATCCCTTTTCTTGTTCAACTATGCGTCCTATGACCGCCGCATCGACACCGACGGAGGCGACCGCGTCCAGCGCCTTGGCTTCGTCTTCCGGGGCCACCGTAAACAGCAGGCTCCCGGATGCGATCACACCGAGCGGATCCAATCCAAGCGCGTCGCAGATCACCCGGCTTTCCGGCAAGACCGGAATCCGGTCCGCCCAGACTTCGAGCCCGACTCCGGACGCCGCGGCCAATTCCCACAAGCCCGTCGCCAGTCCGCCCTCGGTCGGGTCGTGCATCGCTGAGGGCTTCACGGCCGATACAATCGCCCGCGCCTCGGCAACCACGCTGATGCCCGGCTTACGGATGAAGTCCCTGGCCCGTCTGAGCGTTTCTTCGGGCACATCCGCCTCGGACAATCTCGGTTCTACTTCTCGCGCGAGGACCGTCGTTCCTTCTATCGCTATTCCTTTTGTCAAAATGACGCTGTGACCCGGTTTCGCTCCGCCGGGTTTGACGAGCCGCTCGCGCGGCGTTTCGCCCAGCATACAGCCGACCACGATCTCTCTTTCCAAATCGTACGTGGTCTCGGTGTGGCCGCCGACCAGGCTCACTCCAAGCGCCTTGCACGCATCCAGCATCTGCTCGAAGATGCGTTCGACCGAATCTTCAGACGCGCTGGGAGGAAGCAGCATCGTGGCGAGAAACCACTTCGGGTCCGCTCCCATCACGGCGATGTCGTTCGCGTTTACGTTGACAGCGTACCAGCCGATCTCGTCGGTTGCGAACGTGATGGGATCGGTCTTGGCGACGAGGAGTGTGTCGCCATAGTCGATAACCGCGGCGTCCACTCCAACGTTCGGACCGACTATCACGCGGTCGTCGAGAGTGATCTTAGATAACAGATCGCCAAGCGTCCTTGCGGGCAGCTTGCCAACTTTCACTATTATCCCTTACTCCCACTCATCACATTTCCCTGCACGATGTAACGCTGGCCGATGAAAAACATAAGCAGAACCGGCAAGAGCACCAGGGTGGAGGCCGCCATAAGCGAGACAATATCCACACCCCACACGTCCTGGAAGGTCGCCAGCGCAAGCGCGAGCGTACGCTTTTCGATGGAATTCAGATAGATGAGTGGCGTCATGAAATCGTTCCAATGGGCCGTGAACGAGAAGAAGGCGACTGTCGCCAGGACCGGCTTCGAGAGCGGCAGGAAGATTTGCCAGTAAATACGGAAGGTCGAGCAGCCGTCGATCCTGGCCGCTTCCTCCAAGTCCTTGGGAATCGTCAGGAAGAACTGCCTTATGAGGAAGATGGAGAACGCGCTGCCGAAGAAAGCGGGTACGATCAACGGCAGAAGCGTGTCGTACCAGCCAAGCCCGCGGAAGATCATGAACATCGGGATCATCGTGACCTGCGCCGGCAGCATTATGGTGGAGATCACGAGTATGAACAGGAGGTCTCGACCCGGGGCCCTTAGCCGCGCAAATGCGAACGCGACGAGCGAGCTCGAAAAGAGGCCGCCGACAACGGTCAAAGCAGTCACTTTGAGCGTGTTGTAGAGATAAAGCTGGGGATACTTCATCAGCTTCAGCGCGTCCGCGTAGTTGGCGAGACGGAAGTGTTTGGGGATGAGTCCCAGTCCGGGCGATGCGACCTCACTTGGCAGTTCCACAGATCGTGAGAGCATCCAAAGGAACGGGACCAGCATCAGCAGTCCACCCGTGATTAGAACGATGTACGCGAGCGCCCGCCTAAGGCGCGGAGCCGTGACTGCGCCCTTGTTGTTGGCTGCGGACACGTCTGACTTGTCGGACATGTCGGACCCGTCTGACTTGCTCAAGTTTCCTCCGACTCCTTTACTCAAACTGCGGCAGGTACGCCTTGTGAACGCTTAGAAGCTCATTCAGGCACTTCTCCGCCGCGTCGTAATCCTGCACGACGGGGTCGGCCAGCATCGCCTGAAGCGCGAGGTCCCTCGATCCCGTCGCCGCCGCTTCCACGGTTAGCTTCTGAACCCCTATCTGTGTGTTGCACATGGCGGCAATCCCGGTCGGAAGCTCGCCCACGCGCAGGCCGTCTATACCGTTTCCGCTCACTATCGCCGGAACCTCGACCACGGCGTCGTCCGGCAGATTGGTAACGCAGCCGTTGTTCACCATATTCACCGCGCCCAATAGCTCGTTTGTGTCGGCGAGTATCCCGCGGATCACGTTGAACTCCAACTCGCCGGACTTCTGTTTGGAGTACTCCTCCATCGGCTCCTCGCCATTTGCCATGCGAACGATCATGTCCCACTGCGTCGCGCGCCTCTCGTCCGCCGCATCGAAGTCGTAGCCGTGGTGGATGCACTTGTCCCACGCCCAGCCGATATACTCGCCGATATGATCGTCGCTGGGGGACGGGAAGAGTCCGAAATCCTCGAAAAGCTGCCTGGTCAACGGGAGGAAACTCGGGTCGGCTTTTCTCGATTTCTCCCGAAGCGCCGGATAGAGATCTTCGCCGGTTTCCTTGTGATGAACGGAGAGCATCCAGGTGAAGTGGTTCAGACCGGCGGCCTTCACATCCACCTGCGCCGGATCGAGACCCAGGAGATGACTCACGCTGTCGATGCCCATTGCGATGCCGTGACATAGCCCAACGGCCTTGATCGAGGAGTAATTGCTCACCGCGAGGCACAGCCGGCTTTCAGGGTTCGAGAAGTTCAGGAGCCAGGCGTTCGGACAAAGCTCCTCCATGTCCCGGCACATCGCGAGCAGCACGTGGATATTCCTCAAAGAGTGAGAAAGCCCTCCGGGGCCGCCATTCTCGCCCAGGACCTGCTTGATCCCGTGCTTGAGAGGAATCTTCCAGTCGAGCTTCCAAAGCTCGTTCCGTTCCATTGCGAACGAGGTGATCACGAAATCCGCGTCGGGAAGCGCCTCCCGCCGGTCGGTCGTGTGCTCGATCTTGAGGTTCGCGCCCGAAACCTCGTTGAGTTTACGCGCAAATCCGGCCATTACCTCAAGCGCGTCACGGTCTATATCCACGAGAGCCATCGTGCTGCCCGCCAGCCCTGTGCAGTTCACGGCGTCCCTCAGACATCCCGGACCAAACTCCGCGCTCCCCGCGCCGATCATGACAATCTTCGCGTTACGCATTTGCCAACTCCTTTCGCGCCGCCGAGGCGATCTCTTCGAGCGCGCGGTCGATATCCTCCGACATCGGCAGCGTCTCGCGCTTTCGCGGCAGTCCTTTTCGTCGCTCAACACACCGCTGTTCCAGACTCATTGCCCCGCCATCGCGCCAAGCCTGGTAGTAATCGCGGTTGAGCATCTTCGGAAACCACAGCTCCCGGCGGTAATTCTCGGCGGTGTGAAGGCGGTCGATAAAAGCGCCGCCGGGACCCACCGCCTCTATCTCATCCAGCGCGAAAGCGTCGTCGGTGAAGTCGATCTCGCGCATTGCGCTTTCGATGTAGGAAATGATCTCGTCCTGCAGGACAAGCATATCCGGCGAAGCCCCTTGATCGGCGCCGGCGATCCCCAGGTGCCCGAATATGTCGGCCCCCGCCGCCGCCGCGAGGGCCATCGTGACGCCGGACTCAAGCCCCGCCTGTGCGTCAGGCCGCTCCGAGTCCGTCATCCCGACGTTGACGTACACAGGCAGCCCGTATGATTTGCCGACCTGCGTCATCGCCACGCCGAATATCGCTTGTTCCGGTCCCGCGAATATGAGCTGGGTCGTGCGCATATCGAACGCATGGCAGATTCCGCCGTAGCAGACCGGCAGGCCCGGCTTTATGACCTGCGTGACGCATATCCCGGCCAATACCTCGGCGTTCTGCTGCGCCATCGTTCCCGCCAGCGTCGCGGGGGCGGACAGCCCCATTTGCGCCATCGGGCCGATGTGCGCGGGCAGATTCACCCGGGCCGTCTCGAACAGCAGGTCGATCCCCTGGAACGGGAACCTCAACGGGCTAATCGGCTCTAAGAGCGGGTAGCAGACCGGATACTCCGCGGCCGACTTCTCGTCGCCGCGCAGCGCGATCATCATCTCGACCAGGAACCTTGCGGAGGCCCTGTCGTAAAACCAGAACGTGATCGGCTTTGTCGTATTGCGGAGCATCTCCAGCATGACATCCACGCAGCGATACTCCACGAGAACCTCGTGCGGGTCGGCCATCGCGCCGGGGATCGTGACTCCGTCCAAGGCGTCGCCAAGCCGGGTTGCGGTCGCCACGTCCGCCAGAGTCGCGTAACGCCGTTGGGCGCCGGGAGACTCAACCCAATGCGCCTGGCCGGCAGTGCTGTTGTAGTTCCGCTTTCCGCAGCCAAACTCGGCCTTTTGGGAGAGGTCCCTACCGAAAATCGTAAAGCGCTTGCCCGCCGTTTCCACCAGCCGCATTACGAGATCGGCCGAAAGCCTGACCCGTTGAGCGCCGAAATCGACCTTCGCTCCGGAGTCGGCAAATCGCCGCAGAGTCTCCTCGTGCGGCACGACGACACCTACCCGCTCCAGTATCTCAAGCGAAGCCCGTCGAATCCGCTGTATCTGCCCATCGTCTAACGCTTTAGCAATCATCTAAACCCTACAAACCTAAGAACCTAAGAACCTAAGAACCTTCATAATACACCCACCGCCCGGCCAGCCTAAAATGCACGAGCGTGACCAGCATTATTATCAAGAACAGGCCCCACGCCATTGCCGCGCCGTAGCCCATCCTCATCCACTGGAAGGCGTTGAAGTACAGATAGAGGACGTAGAACAGCGTGCTGTCCGACGGCCCGCCGCCGGTCATCAGATAGGCCTGCGTGAACACCTGAAATGACGCAATTGTCCCGATGATCAACTGGTAGAAGATCGCGGGCGTTAGCAGCGGCAGCGTGACGTGACGGAACGCCTGCCACGCGCCCGCGCCGTCCAGCTTCGCCGCTTCGTGCAGTTCCTCGGGCACGCTCTGCAAGGCGGCAAGGAATATGATCATCGTCCCGCCTATGCCCCACAGGCTCATGATTATGAACGCGGGTTTGGCGAAAAGCGGATCGACGAGCCATTTGGGGGGATTAGCTATCAACGGAACCCACATGAAATGAAGTCCGTCCGTAAGCGAAGCCCAGGGCATATTTGTTGACAGCAGCCGGTTGATCATTCCGGTGTTTGCGTCGAACAGCCACCGCCAGACGATCACCGTAGCCACGCCCGATACTACTACGGGCAGATAATAGATCGTGCGGAATACGCCGATGGCCCTGACCTTCTGGTTCATCAGCATCGAGAGCGCAAGACCGGTGATTATACCGAGCGGCACGGAAAACAGCGTGTAGTAAGCGGTGTTCCCAAGCGTCTTGACGAATCGCGGGTCTTGACCGAGCAGCTCGGCGTAGTTCCGAAATCCCACGAACCTCGCGGGCGTGAGCACGTCCCACTTGCAGAAGCTGAACACCAGCGAGGCCAGACTTGCCCCGAAAGTGAAGACGACGAACCCGATCAGCCACGGCGAGATGAAAAGGTAGAACGCCGCCGCCTCACGCCTGGCCGCCCGGCTGCCGCTGGTCCGGCGTGAAACTTGCCAGCCTGCAAGAGCTACGAGCGCGGCGAGAAGACCGGCGGCGGCTGCCCCAAGCCATTTCCAGGGCACGAGCGGAAGCCGGGACAAATCCTCCATTGCCCTGTCCAGGACTGCGCTGCATTCCGAATCGGCCTTCGCAAGAGCTTGCCCGGCAGAGGACTGCCCCTTGAGCGCGGGCTCCAGGTTCCTGCCCAGGGCTTCGGCGAATTGCTGATACCCCGGAACCACCGGCACGCTGCGGCCGTACGGGATTTCATCCACAAACGGACGCATGATCGGGTCGGAATAGAAGGCCGGCGACATCGCCGCGGCGCGGCGCGCGGGAATGCGACTGGCGGCGCGGCAGACCCTTATCATCTGCTCCCCACTCGTCACGAACTTGATGAACCTCCACGCAGCCTCCCGATGCCTGCTGCCGCGCGGGATTACGAGCGAGTTGCCGACAACCTCCGCCGTGTGGAGTTTCTTCCATGGGGCCGGGGCCACGGCGAAATGCAGATCGGGATAGTACTTTCTCAGGTCGGGAATGCGGAACGGGCTGTCGATGCGCATAGCCACCTTGCCCATACCGAAAGCGTCCTGCGCTGCTCCCTTGAAGCTGGAATTGAAAGCCTGCAGCGTCGTGAAATCGCCGACCTCGCGGTCGAGGAACGACCGCATCCAGATGAGCGTCTCTTTCCCTTCGGCGCTGTCGAAGGCCGGGTCTCTCATGTCCTTCGACAACAGGCTGCCGCCGTTCTGCCAGAGGAACAGGTTGAAGCTCAGCAGGTCCGCGAAGCCGAGCTGCTGGATGGTCCCCTGCTTGTCGCGCTTTGTGAGCCGCAGCGAGTAGCGGACGAGCTCATCCCAGTTTCGCGGCGGCTTTCGGGGGTCCAGCCCGGCTTTTCGGAACAGGTCAATATTGTAAAGCAGCGCATTTGGACTGAGAAGCCAGGGCATACCGTAGAGCCGTTCGCGGAACGAGTTCTGCCGGATTGCGACTGGATAGAAGTCTTTCAGCTCAACTCCGTCCCGGCGGACCAGGTCATCCAGCGGTTCCAGGCCGTACCGCGCCATCAACTCTCCGCCGAGATGCGTGTAGAAGCGTACTACGTCGGGCGGCGCCTTTCCGGCAATCGAGAGGATAAGTTTCCTTTCGATGTAGCTTTGAGGCACAAGAAGCGCGTTGACGTGAATATCGGGATTGGCCCGCTCGAACTCCGCGATCATGCGCTCGTAGACGGCGCGTTCGTCCTGGGTGGCTCCGTACCAGAAGACTATGGTCTCGCGGGACGCTCGGAGGCTGCCGGTCGCGAGACACATCATCACTATAGTGAACCCGACAACGGTCGTTATTCTCCTCATTGGCTCTACTATAAACAAAGCGAGCCGGAGTGTAAAGAGGGTTACCGATTGTCAGTTGTCGATTGACGGCTCACCGTTCACTGATCTTCTATCCCTCCAGGTAAGATGCCTGGAGGGATAGATCTTGTATTCGCCCTGGGGCTCGTATCCGCCCTGGGGCGATCACAAGGATCGCCCCTACGCTGACACGTTAAAATAGGCGGCCCTGGCGGGCCGCCCGAGAAACTTACTCATCGCGATGAGAAACGTAGTGGTTACGCTCTGCGTCGTCTGATAAAGCCGAGTCCGGCAATGCCGAACGTGGCGAACGCCAACAGGCTGGATGGCTCAGGTATCGGAGTGAACGTTCCCGTCCCTACGTAGACGTTGTCGAAATACACTTGGTCCTGAGGCCCGAACCCGTAGTCGTAGACCTTTACAAGGTTGATCGCTTGACCAGTTGCGCCCGCGAAGGTCTTGTTGAACACACCGTCGACATACGAGTTGAAAACGCCACTCGTCGGATCGTACAGCAGGTCGAACTTATGCCACGCCGGGACGACCGGGGCTGCTTCAAACGTGTAGGCCGCGGCAGTGCCTACCCACGAGCTGTTCAACAGGTACCTCGTCATTTCGACGCCCGCGGAATTCGTGAGTACAACCCTCCCACTGGCACTTGCCGTCTGGCCAAGTTGCTGCGAGGTCTGCAGCATAAAGCTTACCCACTGGAGATTGCCGGCCGACAATCCTCCGATTCCAACGGCGTTGTAGCCTTCCGACGACGTGGTCGTGCCGGAAGCTCCGTTCATCCTGATCGACTTGGTCCCGTCGACTGTCCAGAGGCCGTTCTTGTTCTCCGGCCCTGCGCCGGTCCAGCCGACCAACAACCGGAGCCTGGTGAGCGCCTGGCTCTCGAAGTCATCGCCAAACCAGACTGTGGTCATCCCGGCGGGGGTCGCCGCGAAGACAGTCGGGGCCGCGATGGCAATCAACAGAATGGCGATTAGAATCGCTCTTTTCATGACACACCTCCTCTCCTTCCTCCTGAATGCTTGTATACCATTTATAGCGCCGACGCAAGTCGAATGCAACTGGTAATATTACCAGTTTTCAGGAAAGTGGTATTGTTTTGCAGCCAATCGCAGGCAAGATATTCTCTCGGTCCGATTGTCAGTCGGGCGCCCTCATCCGTTTAGAGAGTTCTCTCAGGAAACTCGGATGGGGAGCATACCCATACCTCTTCGCGAGGCGAACTTCTCGCCATGCTCCCTCATAGTCAGTCGTCAGGTAAAGCGCCGCCGCCAGGTTGCCGTGCGCCCTCCCGTAGTTCGGCCTGATTCTCAGAGCTCTTCGGTAATGGGAAACGGCTTCGTTGATGTCTCCCCGCAGAGCCAGAGCGTTGCCCAGGTTGTTGTGCGCCTCGGCGTAATCGGGATAAGCTTGAATGGCCTGTCTGTAGCAGGCGATCGATCTGCCTCTGTCTCCCGTTTCCTGATACGCCTTTGCCAGCAGGAAGTAGGCGCGCGCGTTTCCGGACGTGACTCGCGCCGCTCGTTCGAAAAGGGATATGGTATTGTGCCAGTAACCCGCCTGGACGTAGGTGACAACCGACAACAACAAAATGCCGAGCAGCGCTGCCGCGGTGATCAGCTTGCCGGCGGGCTGCAGGACAAACGGGCGGGGCGTTGAAACAGCGGCTTCACGCGACGTCCCGCCGCGGCGCAGCAGTTCCGGAATTCCCCAGGCGATCATGATGAATATGCCGATCAAAGGCAAGTAGGAATAACGGTCTGCCATCGACTGGGAGCCTACCTGTATGATACCTATGACCGGGATAAGAGTCACCACGTACCATAACCATCCTACCGCCAGGTATGGCCGCCGCGCGGCGCAGCGTAGGACCGCCACAGTTGCCAACACCATGAAAAGCGCTGATCCTAAGACGCGCCAGACCGGTAGTGTGGGGCCGGGATGCGGGTAGAGAACCGCGAGACGGACCGGAAGCAGCGTCCGATACAGATACCACGTGTACGCGGACACAGCGTTCGCCAGACGTACACCGATAGAAAGCTCCTGAAATGTGGCCACGGCTTCGCCGCCCCTCTGTGCAACGAGAGTGACTGCGCACGATGCCGCCGCAATTGCGAAAAGCGGGATCTTCTCGCGGACCAGGACGACGAGAGCGCGGAAACCGGACCTTGCGGACACCGAGCGAGTACGTCCCAGCGGCCAGTAATCCAGCAGGAGCAGTGCGAAAGGCAGGGTCACCAGCATGGGTTTAGCCATAAGGCCGAGCACGAAGAACAGGACGACGAGCAGATATCTTCGCAGGCCCGGCTTTTCGGCGTAGGAGCTATACGCCCATATCGTAAGTATCAAGAAAAGCGCGCTCAGGACATCTTTTCGCTCCGAAATCCATGCCACCGATTCGACGTGCAGCGGGTGAATGGCGAAAAGGGCGGCGACAAACCCGCTCCGCCAGACAAAGCCGGTGATTCTGCTCAGGAGCAGGAAAAGCAGGACGGCGTTCAGCGTGTGGATGATCAGGCTTGTTGTATGGTGGCCCCCGGGATTCAGCTCGAAAATCCGGTAGTCGAGCATGTGTGACAGCCAGGTGAGAGGATGCCAGTTTCCGGCGCGCGTCGCGCTAAATGCCCATATCACGCTTTTCGCAGTCAGCCCTGCTCGAATGTTGCGATTCTCGGTGACGTATTCGGGGTCATCGAAATCCACAAACCCGTGACCACGGATTTGCCAGTAAGAGAGAAGAGTCAGAGCCGCGATTGCGGCCCCAATCCACGGTCGCAGGTTTCCGCCGGCTTTGCGCACTATTGCCTCGCCTTTCCGCCGTCCGTCCGCATTCGTCGCTCCGGCAGAGCGCTTGTACTGCCCGGATCAGGCGCCGCGGCGGACAACGCCGCGAGGAAGCTCTCTTGCGGCTTGCACCCATAATGAGCGGCAAGACGCGCCTCTCTCCAGGCATTCTCATATCGATGCGAGAAGTAAAAAGCTACCGCCAGTTTCCGGTGAGCAAACCCGCTGTCCGGTTTCAACCGCAGGACCCGGCGATACTGGGCAATGGCGTCGTCGAACCTGCCCAGTTGGCCGAGAACATTGCCAAGTTCGTAGTGGGCGTCAATGTGCGATGGCTGAAGGCTTATCGCCCGCCGAAAACGGGCCGCGGCTTCCGGCTTGTCGCCTGCCTTCATGAGCAGGCGGCCCAGTTCAAAATGTGTCTCCGCGTTCTCGGGGTTGATGTTCACCGCACGGATCAGTTGCTGAACTGCCGCGCGCGCGTCACCTTGCGCGGCCAGCACATGACCCAGGTTGAAATGGGTATCGGCGCTGCCCGGGTCGATGGCCTCCGCCTTCCTGAGAATACTGACCGCGCTGCTGAGATCTCCCTGGGCAACCAGAGCTATGGAGACGTTATTGAGAGTACCGATGTTGTTCGGCGCGATGCGGAGCGCGGCATTGTAATGGTCCATCGCCTCGGCCACGTGTCCCTGGTTCGCAAGAGCGCGGCCCAGGTTATTGTGCGCGATCCAGCTATCCTGGCCTTTCGCCAGAGCGCGCTGGAACAGCGTAATGGTGTTTCTCCAATAGCCTACCTGATACGAGGTGGCTATTGCGAGGGCAAGGATGATCGCTGCCGCGGTGAAGGACATCGCTCGCGTCTCGCGCCATTTCATCCGCTGAAGCAACTCCGGCGCGCCCCACGCCGCAATGACAAAGAGACCGATCGAGGGGATATACGTATACCGATCGGCCATTGCCTGACCGCCGACTTGGAAGACGCCTATCACGGGGACGAGCGTCCCCAGATACCACAGCCAGCCGACTGTCATGTACCCGCTCTTACACGCTCGCAATACAAGAATCGAAACCACCAGAATAAGGAATCCGGCTCCGAACGCGTGCCATACCGGCAGGGAATCTCCCGGATGGGGATAGAACCCTGCAAGGCCGGCGGGCCATACGGTCATAGACAAATAACGAACGTACGATGCAAGGGCGTTGCCAACTCTTACGGCAAGAGAGTATGTCTCTAACGACTGCACGGCCCCTCCACTCTGCTGCGCGAGGAAGGTCAGTGCGCACGACGCGGCGGCCAACGCGAACAGTGGAGACTTCTCCAGGATAAGCCTCCATGCCGTCGCGGCGCCGCGCTTGGCCTTCCGGGAGAACCGCGCAAGGGGCCAGTAATCCAGCAGCAGGAAAACGAGAGGAAGAGTGACGAGCATCGGTTTCGCCATCAGTCCCAAAGCGAAGAGAAGGACGACCAGCAAGTACCGCGAGACGCCGGGACGCTCGACGCAGCGAATGTACGCGAGCGTCGTGAGCATCCAGAAAAGGCCGCTCAACACGTCCTTCCGCTCCGCTACCCACGCAACCGATTCCACGTGCAGGGGGTGTACAGCGAACAGCGCGGCCACGAACGCGCTGCGCCATAGAAAGCCCGTCATCCGGCTGAGTATGAGGAAAAGGAGCAGAACGTTGATCGCGTGAAGAAGAACGTTCGTGAGATGGGGTCCCCAAGGTTTGGGCCCGAAGATCTGCCAGTCCACCATGTGCGACAGCCATGTCAGAGGATGCCAGTTGCCCGCGTGATATGCGGTGAACGCCCAGATCACGCTGCCGGTGGTAAGGCCGGCCTGGACATGCGGATTCTGATATACATAGAGCCCGTCGTCCAGATCGACGAATTCGTTCATCGGCGCGCGCCAGTACGCCGCAAGTGTCAGCGCGAGCAACAGGAAGCCCACGCACAACTTAGGGTGGGAGCGTATGAAGTCTGCCATTGTCACGCACGGCGATCTTGTTGCCATCCGAAAAGTACAACCAGGTCAATAATAGCATACATATACGCCTCGTCCAATACGCAACGTGATGGCTGAGGTGGATAGTTGATAGCTGTTGTCGGACGTGTCGGACTCGTCCGACTCCTTCGACTCCTTTTCCCATGCTCCTTTTCCCATGCTTGACGAATACGGCCTGCCTGCCGCAAACTAGACTCAGGTCAAAGCTCGACAGGAGGTAGTCAATAAATGTGCCAGAGTTCCGCGCTCGAATCGTTAAGGGATTTCATCCGCCAGGTTCCGCTGGTGGACACGCACGAGCACCTCGACTCCGAAGAGTCCTGGCTGAGCCAGAAGGCTGATATTTCGCACTTGTTTCGGCATTATGCCTCCTGCGATTTGGTCTCAGCAGGCATGCCACCCGCCGACCTGGCCCAGGTTCGCAGCGAGCAGGTGGATTCCGAGACGAAGTGGGAGCTTCTGGAGCCTTACTGGATCAAGGCGCGCAATACCACGTACTGCCGGGCGCTCGATATCGCCATTCGCGACCTTTACGGCTTGCCAGGCTTGAGCCGCGAGACTTACGGCTCCGTAATGAAGAAGATGGACGAGTCCCGCCGTCCGGGTTGGTATCGCGAGGTCTTGAAGGACAAGGCCAACATCGAGATCAGCGTGATAGTCAAATGGGACCCGGGACTCGATCCCGATTTCTTTGTCCAATCCATCAACCTCGACGAGTTCGCGACGGTGTCCAACCGGCCGAGCGCCAACGCGCTGGCCGAGCGAACGGGCAAGAGCATCTATTCACTGCAGGACCTTGTCTCCGCTCTCGACGTCACATTCGAGAAACTCGTGGCGGACGGCGCGGTGGCCATCAAGTGCGGCCTCGCCTATTCGCGGCCTATCTTCTTCGAGAACGCGACGCAGCACGAGGCCGAACAGGTCTTCAACCGGGCGTTTCGCCGGCGCGGCGAAGGAGCGTCGTGGGACGAGTGCAAGCCGCTGCAGGACTTCATGATCCATCAGATCGTGCGAAGGGCCGAGGCGCACGGGCTGGCCATGCAGTTCCATACGGGCATACAAGAGGGAAACGGCAATTACGTGGCGGACACTAATCCCACGCGGCTCACGAACCTGTTCATGATGTACCGAAATGCCCGATTCGACATATTCCACGCGGGTTTCCCCTACTCTCGCGAGCTTGGGGTTATAGCGAAGAACTTCCCGAACGTCTACCCCGATATGTGCTGGATGCACGTTATCGGCGCGGCGCCTGCCAGAAACATCCTTGACGAGTGGCTCGACCTGATTCCGGCCAACAAGATACTCGCGTTCGGTGGCGATTACAGGATGGTCGAGGGGGTCTACGGTCATTCCGTAATCGCCAGAGAGAACGTGGCGCGTGTGCTGGCGGATAGAGTCGAACGCGGCGATCAGACGCTGGATGAGGCGCACGAGATTGCTGAGAGGATACTTCGTCTCAACGCTCGAGAGCTTTTTCGCCTGGACCGATAGCCATACAAAAAGAATGGACGCCGCCTTAGGCGCGACGCCCACAGGATCCTGTTTCTTGCTTAAGCGTTCGAATCAGCCTCTGCGCCGCCTGATGAAACCAAGCGCGCCGAGTCCGAACATACCGAAGGCCGCTAAACTCGCCGGCTCCGGAACCGGTTCGGTCCCGAAATTCAGATTGTCGAAGTAGATGATATTCGGGCTGGTTCCGCTCCAGGTTGCAAACTCGACCCTCTGCAGGTCCTCGTTCGCCGTACCTGCGTTGCTCTGAGCAATGGACCCGACAAGGCCACCATTGAACCAGAATGTGTCGGTATTGGCCGTACTGTCGATCTTGATCAGCACGTGGTCCCAGCTTTCGGTTCCCGTCAGGGTACTGGCCCCAGCCAAGCTTCCACCGTCACCACCTCGGTACTGAACGTTGCCGTTGCCGCCATAGAGTCGGGCGACATTCCTTCGTACGCCGCTGACGGCGCGGTCATACATATTGAACTGCCACGTGTTGCCGCCAACGCCCGTGCCGGCCTTGATGTTGAGACTGACCCAATAAACGCCACCGGTCAGATAAGCGAGGCTGGGATCGCTGTCGCTGTTCAGGCTCCAATAGCTGCTCGACGTTCCGGTGGCTCCGTCGTTGCGCTGGGCCACGCTGATATAGCCGAGGTAAGTACTGCCGCTCCATTCCAGATCGGCGTCCCAGGGCGCGGGGCCTTGCCATTCACCGTGGTCAGTCAGATCCGTGTTGCCGTCATCGTAGGCGTCGAAGTTATCGCTATAGATGACGGACCATGCCGGCGCAGCGATCAATGCCGCCGTCGCCAGCAGACACACGAGAAGAAAGGTCTTTCTCATGTACACACCTCCTCTCCTCCTCCTCCTGAATGCTTGTATTACAAGTTGTAGCGCTTTTCAACCATGATGACAACTGGTAATAATACCAGTTTTTGTGCTCAAATGGCTTTCTGGAGATCGAAATCGTGCTGCAAGTGGCGCAAATCTTAGGCCAGTTTGGCTCAGTCCAATCGCGCGCGTAGAGTGCGGCAGTTCATTGCCCGCTTTAAGCCGACGGCTCAACCTCCAGAGAGGTCTGACGCTCCGAGGTGGATGACGGTGTCCGCGTACGCGTCGTACCTGTCCGAACAGGTGAACAGGACCGCCTGTCGCTCGCGGGATATCTGCTTGAGCATTTCCATAGCCCTACCGGCTCGCTCGTCATCGAAGGCGCCGAACGGGTCGTCCAGCAGAACCGGAGGCTTAGCATCGCCGCTGACGAGGTCGAGCAGGGCAATTCGGGCGGCAAGGTAGAACTGATCGAGCGCGCCGCGGCTCAGGTCCGTATCGCCGGCTTCCACGAGCGCGCCCTTTTCGTTACTGTATATGGCGAAATCGAGAGACTGTTCGTCCACTTCCACACGGCTGTACCTGCCGCCTGTGACGGAGGCAAGCAGCCGTCCAGTGTCGGCCTCCAATTGCGGCTTTGCGCCGCTCAAGGTCCGCCCGATCGCTTCTTTTACGCCTTCCGCCGCGATCGTATAGACCCGGGCCAGTCGTTCCACGCGCGCCAGCCGCCCGTCCTCCGCCGCCAGAGCCTCTTCGACGCGGTGTATTTCAGCAGGATCGAGCGAGACCGTCCGTATCACCGCCTGCGCCAACGCGCGCCGTCCCTCCAGCTCAGCCAGCTCATCTTCCAGACGTTGGGCCTCGATCGCGATCTGCTGACGCTCGACCGCGTCCAGATCGGCGGTCCGCATTTCCTCGGTATCCAGCCGTTCCTCCGCGTCGCGCCGGGTCTTTGCAAGCTTCTTTCGCTCGCGCTCCATTTCGTCCAAACCCAGGCCCGCCAGTTTTCCCGAAAGCTCGGCCTCCGATCGGGCAGTTTCCAGTTTCAATTGCGACCATTCGGACCACCGTTTCCGCATCTCCTCCGCGGATGCGCAGCCGGAAGACTTTACGAGCGTCTGCTGTTCCTCGTAGGTAACCTGAATCTGTTTGCGGATACGGTCCAGCCGCTCCTCTGCTTCGTCGGCTTTTCTGGAGGCGTCCTTGCCCGTCGATGCCGTGGATTGATGGAAGTAGAAAAACACGCCCGCCGCCAACAGCGAAAAGGCAAATCCCGGATACCTGGCAGACGTGAACAAGACGACAGCGATTATCAGCGAGCAGATGAACCCCGCCAGCAGCAGGCGCCGCATCGGCGTCCGCGCGGCCCTGGCTCCGGCCTCCGCGCGCTCCAGTTCCTCTTCCGCGGTCTCCTCTGCCGACACGTGCACCCTAAGTGTGGCCTCAAGCGTGGCCAGCATCTGCGGCGTGTCCGCCGACATGTCCGAGAACTTGTCGAACTCACGGATGGCTCGCTTCTTCTCGCCGATGGATTTCCGAAGCTGTTCGGCAGACTCGATCTGTTTCTGCAGCGAATCCTCCGCGGCCGCGGCCTGGTCCCGCTCCGCGCACAGCCTGGCCCGTTTTTCATTGTTCGACAAGAGCGCACGGATGGCCGACAGCCGCTCTGACTTGGCCGCGATCTCCCTGCCCGCCTCCTCCGACACGTCCGCGGACTCCCGGACCCTCTCCATCTCTGATTCCTTCGCGGCAAGATCCTCACGAAGCCGGGCGACCGTATCCTGGGCCAATCTCACAGCTCCGGGATTGGACGCCGGCCTGTCGAACCCGCGCCTCAGGTTCGCCGCTTCCGCCTGGAGCGCCGCCACAGCCTGAGTGGCCGCCGTGTCCTCGGCGCCTCCCGTCATTATCGCCTGTAGCTGATCGCTTATCTGTCGTTTGCCTTTGTCGGTGATCAGCGCGATGCTGTTCTGCGCAACGCAGGCCGTCGAGCGGAACAACTCTTCACTCCCTATGCCCAGCATCTCCGACAACTTCGCCGAAACAGCGCCGCGCTCGCTCAATTCCTCTCCCGTGGTAATGTCCGTCAGCCGCTCGGTCTTCGCCTCGAAATCCTTGTCGAGCGCATAAGCGTGGCCGTCGCAGTCGAATCCCGTCTCAACGCGGAAGTATCGGTCCTGGCCCCAGCGGCGGCGATGGTCCAACTCGGACTTCCGGCTCCTTGGGTCTTCGAACAGAGCCAGCAGCAGAGCCGAGAGAACAGTCGATTTTCCTGCCTCATTGGGACCCTTGACGACGGTCAGACCGCCGCGAAACTCAAGCGCGAGCCGTTCGAAACGTCTATAGTTGGTAAGCGTGAGGCTGCGGATAATCAACTAAAACACCTTCCGGCCCTGCAGGGCGGCCACGCCAACCCGCAGAGCGTCTTCCAGCAGGCTGAGGGATTCGGGATCGTGACGCGCCTGCTCTATGCGCTCGGCCATAAGGCGCACGTATTTGCCTATCACCAGTCGCTCCGGGAACAACTCGTCCGGAATGTCCTTAAGCAAAGGATGCGATGAGTCCAGAATCTGAAGGAAGAAGAATCCCGGCGCCAGTTCGGTCTCCAGCGCCGCTGGGTCTATCTGCAGAGACATATCGGATAGGCCGGTAAGCGTAACGCGCAGGGCCAGGTTCGGATCGGCGAGCGACAGGATTTCCCGCGGCAAATCCCCCACTTCGCGCATCCCGGCCACGGAGATCGCGGCTTCCTCCATTCGGCGCGCCCCGACCTCCCGCTTCTCGACCGCGGCGCCCTCCGGCGAGAGCGTAAGGCTCGCAACCGTTCCACCCCCACCGCCGAACTCCATCTTTTCCAATGAGCCGGGATATATGGCCTTCACGGCGCCAGCGGAATAATCGCCCCACGTATGCCAGTGGCCAAGCGCGATATAGTCCAGCCCGGTCGATTTGACTTCCTCAGGTTCGATCGGGAAGTCCGCGTTCTCGACCTTGCCCGGTATCACGGCCGAACCGTGCGCCATAGCCACCTCCCAGCGAGTAGCGCCCGCGCGCCTTATGCCTCGGATCGGACTTTCCGAGGACCTTGTCGAGGTGTTCGGCCTTGCGTGAATCGTGATGTCGAGCTCCGGCAGCGACAACGTCTGCTGGTCGGGGTCGTTAAACAGCCGCGTGTTGGAAGGCCACTTGATGCGCCCGTCTCGGTAGACCGACCTCGAGTCGAGGCAATCGTGCGTGCCGGGGCATATACAGACGGGAATTGCCGTGTCCTTCAGGCGCGAGACGACCCAGTCAGCCGTCGATTCGGAGACGATATTGGAGTCGAAAAGGTCACCCGAGATCAGCATCAGGTCATACTTGTCTTCGACCGCCAGCCGGCAAGTCCGCTGGAAAGTATTCCTGACCTGCTGTCTCTGGGCCTCACCGCCGGTTCCCAGAAATCTATACGGCGCGTCCAGGTGCACGTCCGCCATGTGGAGGATTCTCAATGCAAGCAAGCTCCCAGGTCGTCAATGGGTTGTCAGTTGACTGTCGCCACCCGTACAATTGTTCCACGGTTCAAGCTGTCGCCGACCATGAATCGCGCTTTGCTATACTGAAGATGCTTTTGTGTTTCGCTGCCTGTATTCCTGCGCCGGCTGCTGGGGAAGGATTGTGGCAAGCCACCGCGTAATATCTAATCAGTAAGGAGGACCGGATGGCTGAACTCCACTCCCTGCGCTTGAAAGCAAACCTTCTGGTGGATGGAGTCAACTTCGAGCCTGGCGCATTGGACGAAGTGGGAACTCTCTTCAAGGAGCAAAACCACGGCCTCTTCGGCTGGGACTTCGCGAACCATAAGGGCATAGACCTGCCCGACGATTTCATGCTCTCTGACGGGACCGTCACCCAGTTCCGCTTTAACCCGTCCTCGTCTTACACTATGCTCGTGCGCGACGGAGAGCTCGTGGTAGAAAGATCCGGCGAAACGTTGGACAGCGTGTCGCTGATCCCAAGGCCGAAGTACTATGACTCCGTCACCGAAAGCGGCGCGGTGATGCGGCAGATCGCGCAAATCGGAGGAGAGGACTGTTTCTTCGTCTGCTACCAGAACTACTGCTCGCATTTCGCCAAAGGCGAGGAGTGCGCCTTCTGCAACCTGGTCTCCACTAAGAAGACTTACGATTCGGTCCTTACACGCAAGGACGTCAATGACATCGGGGAGGTCGCGGCGGCAGCGTTCTCGGAGGGGATGTGCGAGCACATTCTTCTGACCGGAGGTTGTTTCAGCCGGCAAAAGGAGACCGCGCTGGTGGCGGACATCGTCCAGAGCATCAGATCGGCCCTGGGCACGGCTGCCGTTCCGGGCACGATATTGCCCTCGGCTACGACCAACGAGGACGACATGCGACGATACCGCGACACCGGGATAGGGGCGCTGGGCTACAGTATGGAGATATGGGACGAAGCCATATACAAGGCGTTCTGCCCCGGCAAGGCGATGAACACCTCCCATGACGCCTTCTTCAACGCGATCGGGAAAGCCGTGCGGATATTCGGGCCGGGGAACGTGTACGGCGTGTTTGTGATGGGACTGGAACCCCGAAAGAGCTTCATCGAGGGGGTGCGCACGTTGTCCGCCATCGGCGCGAACGTCGTGCCGTTCGTCTGGAGTCCGAACCCCGGATCGATGCTTGAGGGACACCGCGCGCCAACGGCTGAGTGGTACGTAGATACTATACTGGAAGCCGCGGAGATCGTATGTGAGAGCGGAACGCCGAGCGGCACGGCCAACCACTGCTACCGGTGTGACGGCAACTCGCTCCTGCACGATGCCTTGCGGTTGAAGGGAGTTACTTGAACGAATGGCTGGCAGTGGCCGGAGAACCCCACCCCAACCCTCCCCTGAATGGGGAGGGGGCAGGCGGATCATTCCCGTCCAATGGCCGACCGCACCGCGTTCAGCAGCTCGTGAAGCCGATAAGGTTTCCGCAGATAGCCGCAAGTCCCTTTCAACTGTTGCTCGGTTTCCGAATAACCACTGCTGATCAGTATGCGCACGTCGGGGTCGATCTTCTTCAGTTCCTCGCACACCTTTTCGCCGGACATACCGGGCATCTTCAGGTCGAGTATCACCGCGTCGATCTCCGCGACGCGGTCGGAAAACTCCTTGAGGGCGGCCTTTCCATTCTCGGCGAGGATGACCGCGTACCCGGATTTGCTCAGCGCGATCTTGAGAAAGTCCCTGACGGTGTCGTCGTCTTCCACAACCAGGATGGTACCATCTCCAGGGAGAGCGTCGCCCGGCTTTTCAACTCTCGCGTCCCGCGGGGTCTCGACCGCCGGGAAGAGCATCGTGAAACGCGCCCCGACGCCCGGGACGCTTCGGACATTGATGTAACCTTTGTGCCGACGGACGATGCCATAGGTCGTTGCAAGCCCGAATCCGTGCCCCTCGCTCGCATCCTTGGTGGTGAAATAGGGTTCGAACACCTTGCGCTGCGTCTCATCGTCCATTCCCACGCCGGTATCGCGAACAGTGAAGCCCGCATAGAGACCTTCGGGCAGCAATTGATTCCCGACAATAGCGTGCGCGGGCTTGTCTACGCGCTGGTTGAAGGTCTTTATGCCGAGGATGCCGCCCTGGGGCATGGCGTCACGGGCGTTCAGGCAGAGGTTCAGGGCGCACTGCATAAGCTGCGTCCTGTCGGCCTGGATGTGAGGGACATCAGGAGATAGGACCTTGGTCACCTTTATGCTGGAGGGCAGGGAGCCTGACAACAGACTGATGACGTCCTCCGCGGTCTCGTTTAAGTTTATGACTTCCAGCTTCGGGTCTTCGCCTCGGGCAAAGACCATAAGCCGGGAGACGATCTCGGCCGCGTGGGACGCTGTCTTCTCGATAGTGTCCGCGCTCTTGTGAATCGGGCCGTCCGGCGCCGACTGCGCCCTTAGCAAAGAAGCGTGCCCTATAATGCCGGCGAGCATATTGTTGAAATCGTGGGCCAGTCCGGCTGCGAGGCGGCCGAGCGATTCGATGCGCGAGACGCGCTCCAGCTCCCGCTGTAAGCGGTTTCGCTCGGTCAGGTCGCGCATAATGACTGTAGCATAAGTCCTGCCCCTGTGATCGAGCCGATTAGCAGTGACTTCCATCTCCCTGACCGAACCGTTCTTGCATAATTGCGGACACATTGCGGTGAATCCACCGTTCTGCACGACCTTCTCGTGCAGCCGGCGTGTGACTCCCTCAAACTCCTTTGGAGCCATGTCGGCGGGTTTCAGCCGCAGGAACTCTTCTCGAGTGTAACCTCGGATCTTCCAGGCCGCCTCATTGGCGTACAGAATACTGCCGTCGTCCACGGAGCGAACAAACATAGTGTCGGTCGAGCTGTCGACAAGCAGAGATTTGTACTGGTTCTCCGATTCGAGGCGATTCCGCTCGGTGACATCTTCCAATATTAGAACCGCCCCGATCACCTTGTCGTCGGGGTCCATCAAAGACTTGGACGTCACTCGCAGATCGTGTTCGTCCCCCCGCTTGTCAGCGGCCACTGTTTCGAAAAAGGTAAGCAGACTTCCGGGCTTGAGTCCTTTCGCCTCCCGCAGTTTTTCATCATAGTCTCGGAGCAGAACGTTGATCTCTCGTCCAATCAACTCCTCGCCCCCGTATCCCAACGCGCGAAGGACTGTCGAGTTGCAGTGCGTAATCGTGCCATCGGCGTCCAAAGCGACGTACATAGATGGCGAGTCGTCATGCAGGAACCTGTGTTTCGCTTCCAGGTCTCTCAGCCTGGCGTAGAGGTCGGCGTCAGAGATAGACGCGGCTAAGCTAATACCCAGTTCGCGGCCGAGGAACTCGAGAATGTCATTGTTGGCTTTCAGAAACGGCAGCGCGCCGGCCTCCCTTGCGACCGCCAATAGCCCGAGGATGCGTCCTCTGGCCTGCAAAGGAATCCAAGCTATAGAACGCATACCCTCCTGGGCGATAAGAGAAGCGAATGAGGTCGGCTCGTGCTCCGCATCCGCGACGAAAGTGATCGATCTATGGCGGATCGCCCGCCTGGCGGACGCGGACGAATAGTGAAGTGTCTGTATATCCGGCTCGTTGAGGAACTCTGCGCTGACGCCTCTCGCCCACGACAACCGGCAGTTGCCGCCGTCCAGATCGTACAGGCACACGGCCACAATCGACAAATACTCATTCAGGACATCGCTGATCTCGCTCACAAGCTTCGGTGTCTCGAACGAGTGATTCACGATCTGGGACACGATAGTCGTGAACTCATATTTCCGACCTTCACTGAGGACCATATTCTCCACGTGTTACTCCTCCGACGGCCGCCCATCATCCGAGCCGCGTCAACGCGCATTCAAGAGGGAATATCGTTACTACCGGAAATTTCTGTTTCATCGGGCTGAAATCCTCTTGACGTCCCGGCAGGCGGCTGGTAATATAACTTGGTTTGCGCGGGACGCGAGGGTCACAAAATATTTTCAAAAAAGATGTTGACATCCCTTTCGCATCGCGGTATAATCTAATTTGCGCCTGAGGGAAAAGCCCTCGGGAGCAGAATTTCTGAACCTTGAAAACCAGATAGTGTGAGCGTGCGAAATGTAAGGTCAGGTGAGTTTCAACAAAGTGGAGAGGCTTAAGAACCTGAAAAGGCCTTCGGGTTCTTTTTTGGTTTTATGCCGCTCCGCTGAAAGTTCCAACTAAGAGTCAAGACGCCGGAGGCTTATGGTTTCCGGTTTCAGATTTCTTATGGAGAGTTTGATCCTGGCTCAGGACGAACGCTTGCGGCGTGCC
>JAUSGG010000136.1 GCA_030649165.1 Armatimonadota bacterium | reverse complement strand
AAGAATCTTCTATCGCACAAGCGCCAGGTTCGGCTTCGCAGTTGGACGTTGCAGCTATCCGGGAGAAGATCCTTCGCAAGCTCAGGATGACATCCGCGGGGCGTCCGCAGAACAAGCGTCCCGTGAATAAATCGGGCTAGGAGAGTATATACAAACAACGACGCACAAGTTGGAACGACGTCTGATGCAGAAGACCGGCCACTCCCACGCGATTGGAGCTGCCCTGTTGATTTGCCCGGTAATCGCCAATACTGACGATGTGGCAAACCGGCGGGCCCGAGCGAGGAAAGCAGCTCAGCCAAAGCTGGTCCGGAATGGCTGGTCATCCGCGGGACAAGAACCGAGGAGATGAAGAATGGCTAACATCTGCAGCCGCTATTCGGTGCGCGGATGTCCTGCCAGCCACTATCTAAAGTGCGAGGCTTTTCTAACCGGTAGGAATTGCTGGGAGACCGTGAACAAGCCCTGCTGTAGAGAGACCGACCTCGCCCGCTGCCGATCTTGCAGTATATACGATCTGGCCATACACGCAACGGGAGAAGCCGAGAGAAGCTGACAAGCTAGGTAGTTCACGAGATGAATTGCGCGCAACCGATGGGGCAGAGACTGCTGTCTGCATGAGTCGGACATGAATGTCCGACCCACCACGTGCAAGTCACTACGTGAATCACTTAGGCGGACATCCATAGTACGGCGCAGGCACAGACGTGGAGAACGTCTGTGCCTGCGCGCGGATTCGGGAGTTGAAGTATGTCGGAAAGAGCTGCAATAACCGCGGAGACAGACAGACTGACCACATCGACCGTCTACCTCGTATGCGCGGCCGCAATATCCGCGGCGGGGGCATGGTCCGCGTTAAGGGCGCTGGTCTATGCGGATGGTCATGAACTATTGGCGTTTGGCGCTTTGGCATTCGCGGCGGGCCTGATAAAACTTGGCGTAGGCGCCGGTTGCGCTGGAGTCCACCTGAGCGCGGCTGTGACTCTGGCGTCGGTTCCATTTCTTGGACCGGCGGCGAGCGTCCCCGCGATGTTGGCAGCTCTCGGAGAGATGGCGAGCGCGGGACCGGACCGCGAACGACTCTCGCGCGCGCTGTTCGGAGCGCTCAGGCGGTCGGCGGCCGCCCTGGTCGCGGGGTCTGCTTACGCCTTAGCCGTAGGGAACGCTTCCGGCGGCAGTAGACCTGCCGCGGGCAACGCATTTGCTGTGGCAATTGCCGCGTTCGCGCTGTTCGATGTCGCGGGACGGTTTCTGGAAGAAAGGCGTAAATGGGATATTCGCGCCGGTGTATTGGAGTACGCGGCGGCAGGCGCCATCGGCTGGTTAATAGCTTTGTGGCGACCGTTCTGGCCCGTCCACGTGATGGTGTACACTTCGTTGTCGATCGTCGGCATCCATGCCGCGTCCGTGGCTTTGGCCCGCACACCCGAGCCGGTCAGCGCCGAGCCGGAACTGGTTCTTACTGATTCCACCCCTGTTGAGGCGGAGCCCGAACGTCTGTCTCTCGTGGACCGTCTCACCGGCCTGGCAAACGACCGGTATCTGTATATGTTCCTGCAGCAGGAGATCGGACGGAGCGTTCGGAAGAACATACCAGTGTCCCTTATCCTCCTCGATATCGACGACTTCCAGTCGGTGAACGATCAACACGGGCCCGAAGCCGCCGACGCCGCGATGGTCCGGATTGCCGCACTCCTCAAGGGCTGCGTCCGTGAATATGACATGATCGCGAGATACTCGAGCGATGAGTTCGCGGTCGTGCTCCCTGAGGCGAAACTGACGGACGCCTGCGACTCAGCGGAAAGAATAAGAGCTCAGATAGCGGAATGGAATTTCGCCGGCGATATCCGGCTGCAGGTCAGTCTAGGTGTGGCCACTTATCCTGAACATGGTTTGACACCGGACAACCTGATATCGTCGGCCCACCACGCTCTGAACCGCGCCAAGTTCTCCGGCAAGAACCGCGTCACGAGCTGCGACGACGTTCTCGGCAAGTTGAAATACGGCACATAGTAGCTTTCAGCCTTGGCGCTCCGGCCTTTCCCCATCCAATCAGTCGGATCGGCCGTATCCGTCGGACTTCCACTCTCGGCGCACGCCTGTAAGAGTTCACGAATCGGGAGCAGATTTCACCCTCACCCTAACAGCCAACGGATAAAGGGGTCCACACAGGTCCACCAAGGTTCCCCTTGACAGTTCAGCGCGCGCGTTGTATACTGACCCAGGTAAGTGTTGGGAGCGAGCGATCGGCCAAACAGGTGAACCGTCACCTGTTTTTTTGTTGGGGCGGTTCGCGTTGACAACACATACCTCCTTTGGTATACTTTTTGTGCTCGGTTCGAGCGTGGCGGAATAGGCTTCGAATGACGCGTTCTTCGGGGGCTGGTTGGCCTCCTGGGATGCGCGCACATGGGCGAATAGCTCAGTTGGGAGAGCGCTTCCCTTACAAGGAAGAGGTCACAGGTTCGAGCCCTGTTTCGCCCACCACGTCTGGAAGCTAGAAGTTAGAAGGTAGGAACTGGAGGAGTTGGGGGAAGTCCTTTCCAACCTCAAGCATCCAGCTTCTAACCTCTAAAACGGGGGCGTAGTTCAGTTGGTTTAGAACGCCGGCCTGTCACGTCGGAGGTCGCGGGTTCGAGTCCCGTCGTCCCCGCCAGTTTCATGGTTGGAGAGTCCCGGCATCCGGGAGTCTCCAACCTCTTGATTTGCAGGGCAGTGAGACCGTGCCGGGGTAGCTCAGATGGTAGAGCAGTGGACTGAAAATCCACGTGTCCGCAGTTCGATTCTGCGCCCCGGCACCAGTCGAAAACGAGCGGGAACAGGCCGACGTAGCTCAGTTGGTAGAGCAGCGCATTCGTAATGCGCGGGTCGAGGGTTCGAGTCCCCCCGTCGGCTCCATCACATGAATAGTCGAGGCGCTTGGGTCTCCGGCCTTTCCTGGAGAACGAATGTGATATGTTTCGCTGAACGATCACGCGCATGGGCAGAGTCCGATTCCCTCAAAGAAACGCTCCCGTGGACGTCCTCGGTCACAATTCCCCGCTTCGGGTCCTTGTCTCCATCGGACGTGGTGTGTCCGGACGAATCCATTCTGTACAGACTCGGGGGCGCCGTCCGATATGTCGCCTGACAGAAAAGTCCGAAAAGCCGTTATTCCGGCGGCGGGAAAAGGTACGCGTCTTCTTCCACTGACGAGAACCGTGCCCAAGGAAATGCTGCCCCTCGGACGCAAGCCCGTTCTTCACCACATTGTTGACGAGCTCCTGGAAGCAGGGATCTGTCAAGTCCTGTTCGTCATCTCAGACGACAAGACCTGTATTCCCAGGTACTTTGACGATGGCTCCGATCGGTTCCAGAGTGTGATCCAGCCGCGGCAGAGGGGATTGGCGGATGCGACGCTCTACGGTGAGGATTTCGCCGGTGGTGACCCCGTTGCGGTCGCGCTTGGCGACTCGGTCATCACGTCCGGCGAGAGCAAGCACGTGACCAGACGGCTGATCGAGGCGTACGAGAGCCTCGACGCCGGATGCGTTATAGCTGTTGAGGAAGTCCCCGTGGCCGACGCTTCCAGGTACGGTATTGTGAAGCCGAAAGGAGACGCGGGGGACGTATTTGAGATAGATGATCTGATCGAAAAGCCGCCCGCCGGGAATCTGCCGAGCAACCTGGCGATCGCGGGCAGATACGTGGTGGATCCCGTCATATATGATATGATCCGCGGACTGGAGCCCGGCGCGCTCGGTGAGCTTCAGCTCACCGATGCGATAAGGATGCTGCTGCGCGGCGGTCACCGGGTTTGGTGCGTGCGTCTGCGCAAGAGCGAGAAACGCACGGACATCGGCACGTTCGCAAGCTATTTCGAGGCGCTCATCCAAGCCTGCTGTCGAGATGAGGAGCTTGGAGAGCGGATGCGGACTGTGGCGGCCGAGGAAATTGCGGGAGCGGCGATCTGTGAGAGATAAGTGACCTCCCCCTAACCTCCTCCTAACAGGAGGGGGAACGAACCTTGGATTAGGACGAAGAGAGGTGTGTTATGAAAGGCGTGATTATAGCTGGTGGGCCGGGCACGAGGCTGCGGCCGTTGACGTATATCAGGCCGAAGCCGATTGTGCCCGTGGTAAACAAGCCTTTTCTGGAGTACCAGGTTGATCTTTTGAAGCGTCACGGCATCTCCGATATCATATTTTGCACGAATTACATGGCGGAGATGATCGAGGCGCATTTCGGAGACGGCAGCGCCCACGGCGTCAGGATGAGCTACGTTATCGAGGAGAACCCGCTTGGCACGGCAGGGGCTGTCAAGAACGCGGAACCGCTTTTCAAGGGCGACACTCTGCTCGTTTTCAACGGTGACGTGCTCACCGATTTCGACCTGTCTGCCATTATCGACTTCCACAAGAAGCGAAAAGCCACCGTTACGCTCACGCTCATGGGCGTTCCGAGCCCGAGCCCTTATGGGGTTATCATCACCGATGAACAGCAGCGCGTCCTCGAGTTTCGCGAGCCGAGCGAGGAAGTGAAGAAAATGCTCGCGAGGAATCCGAACGTGGAGCACACCGGAACGGATTACATAAACGCAGGGACGTACGTTATCGAATCGAGCATCTTCGAGCAGATCCCCGCGGACGTGCCTTACTCGTTCGAGAGGCAGTTGTTTCCTTCGCTGCTGGCGGGAGGCGCTCCCGTGTACGGATACGCGGCGGAGGGCTATTGGCTCGACATAGGCCGTCCGCAGCAGTATATGGAGGCGCATCGCGCGGTCCTCGCCGGTTCGGTGAAAGTGCATGTCGCAGGCAGAAAAGCCGCCAAGGGTTATTGGGTCATGTCGGACGGTAAAGCTGATCCGGTCATCGATCCCACCGCCCACATCGGTCCGACTGTGCACGTGGGGCAGCGCACGAGGATAGAAGCGAATGCGACGATCGCGGGCATTGTTTCTATAGGACATGACTGCGTCATCGGAGAGGGGTCCACAGTAGAGAACTGCGTCTTGCTGGACAAGATAACGGTCGGGGGCAACGTCATTCTTAAGAACTCCATCGTTGACAGCGAAACCGTTATCGAAGACAATGCTGTAATCGAGGCATCATGCGTTCTTGCCTCCAACAGCAGGATCGGCTTCGGAAGCGCCATCTGTTAAGGGAGCTGTAATTGAGCATCGAAATGGTCAACCTCAAAGCGCAATATGCGGCGGTCAAGGATGAGATCGACGCCGCCGTGCAAGAGGTTGTTGACGGCTGCGTTTTCATTCTTGGGGAATCCGTGACCAGGTTGGAGCGCCGGATAGCGGAGGTAAGTGGAGCCGCCTATGGAGTGTCGGTTGCGTCGGGCACGGATGCGATCCTGATCGGGCTGAGGGCGATGGGCATCGGGGCTGGCGATGAAGTCATAACCACCCCGTTCACAATGGTAGCCACGACTGAGGCCATAGCGCTGACCGGCGCGAGGGCCGTGTACGCCGACATCGATCCGGTGACACTGAATATCGACCCAGCGGATATCGAACAACGCATAACGCCCAGAACCAAGGCAATCGTGCCCGTGCACCTTTTCGGCTCGTGCGCGGACATGACGACCATACGGCAGATCGCCCGAACCCACAACCTCGGTCTATTGGCCGACGCGGCGCAGGCGATCGGGGCAGTAGCCGGCGGACAGCCCATAGGCGCAATGGCCGACGTGTCTACGTTGAGTTTCTACCCGACCAAGAACCTGGGCGCTTACGGCGACGGCGGGATGATCCTGACTAACGACGAATCCCTTGCGGCGAAAGCGAAATCGCTGCGCTATCACGGGATGAAGCCGGGATCGTACTACCACGACGACATCGGCTATTGCAGCCGTCTGGACGAACTGCAAGCCGCTATCCTGCTGGTAAAACTGAAGTATCTGGAATCGTGGAATGAGAAACGGCGGCAAAACGCGGCTGTCTACCTCAGTTCGCTTGCTGATATGCCGGTGAGCCTGCCGGCCCTTCCGGAGAACGGAAAGCACACCTTTCACCAGTTTACACTGCGTTACAACCGACGTGACGAGATGCAGGCAATGCTGCGGGAAAAGGGCATAGGCTCGGCCATATACTACCCGCTGCCGCTCCACATGCAGCCGGCGTACCGCTGCCTCGGTTATTCCGAAGGGGATTTTCCAAATGCCGAGGCCGCGTCGCGCGAGGTTTTGTCCGTACCGGTGCATGCTGATCTCACCGACGAGCAAGTCCAGTTCGTAGGCGCTACAATAAGATCGGCTATTATGGAACTGGAGCGCCGATAATGAGGAGGTAACCTTCGACAATATGAAAGCAATGATACTTGCGGCGGGGGTCGGATCCAGGCTGGATCCTTTGACCAGAAACTTGCCGAAACCGATGGTCCCTATAGTCAACAAGCCGGTTATGGAGCACATAGTCGAGCTGCTCGCCCGACACGGCTTCACCGACATAATGGTTAACCTTTACTACCTGGGCGATCAGATTCAGAGCTACTTCGGCAACGGCGAGAAGTGGGGAGTCAACATTCAGTACTCAATGGAGGACCGTCTCTGGGGCGATGCGGGGAGCGTGAAACGCTGCGAGGAGTTCTTCGACGACACCTTCCTCGTTATCGGCGCCGATGACCTCGCGGACATCGACCTTACCAGGCTGGTCCGCGTCCACAAGGAGAAGAATGCCGCGGCGACCATTGCCTTGTCGATTGTGGACGATCCGTCGGAATACGGTATCGCTCTGATCAACGAAGGGGACAGGGTCGTCAGGTTTGTCGAGAAGCCGCGTCGTGAAGTCTTCAGCAATACGGCCAATACCGGTGTCTATGTATTCGAGCCGGAGATACTGGAGCTTATTCCCCGTGGTGTGGAATACGGGTTGGGGAAGCACCTGCTTCCGTTCCTGCTGCAGCAGAAGCGACGGTTCAATGGCCATCTTACGGCCAGCTACTGGAGCGACGTGGGGAATATGAAGCAATACCAGCAAACGCACTACGACGTTATGGACGGGCGCGTATCTATCGATCTGCCCCACTTGCAGGTCAAGAAGCACGACTGGCGCGGTCAGAACGTGACGATAGACCCCAGCGCAGAGATAGGTTACCCGGTGATGATCGGGAATAATTGCCGCATCGAGAAAGGCGCGCGGTTGCTCGAATACTCTGTTCTGGGCGATGACTGCGTGCTGGAGAAAGGCGCCTGCGTGACGCGAAGCATCCTGTGGCACGGCGCGTCGGTGATGAAGGATACGATGCTGGAACGCTGCGTTGTAGGGACGGGGTGCAGGGTCCAATCGAACGCGGCTGTGTTTGACGGGGTGATAGTCGATCCGGTCAGGCATAATGGAGAGAGTGGATAGACCCGATTGGCGGTAATAGGAGGGAATATGACAGTTCAAGAGGCGGCGGTTTCAATGGACTATGATGTCAAAGACATCGGCTTAGCGGCGAAAGGCAAGCTGAGGATCGAGTACGCGGCTCGGGAGATGCCGGTACTGAGGCTTATCCGCGAAAGATTTGAGCGCGAGAAGCCGCTACAGGGCGTGACGCTGGCGGCCTGCCTGCACGTTACCACTGAGACGGCGAATTTGGCCATTACACTAAAGGCAGGCGGAGCCAAGGTTGGGTTGTGCGCGTCCAATCCGCTGTCCACTCAGGACGACGCGGCCGCCGCCCTCGTGGTCGAGTACGGTATTCCCACCTTCGCCATCAAAGGCGAAGACAACGATACTTACTACAAGCACATCAACTCAGCGCTCGATTTGGCGCCGAATATGACAATGGACGACGGCGCGGACACCGTTGCTGTTATCCATTCAACCAGAACGGAACTGCTGGACAAGATCATCGGCGGCACGGAGGAGACGACTACGGGCGTGATCCGACTGCGAAGCATGGAGCGCGACGGAGCGCTGAAGTACCCGATAATAGCAGTCAACGATGCCGACACCAAGCACTTCTTCGACAATCGGTATGGGACTGGACAGAGCACGATCGACGGCATAGTTCGCGCTACAAACGTTCTGTTGGCCGGAAGAGTTTTTGTGATCGCGGGCTACGGCTGGTGTGGCCGCGGTTTGGCAATGAGGGCGTCGGGGATGGGATCGCGGGTCGTGGTGACCGAGATAAATCCGCTGCGGGCTATCGAAGCTGCCATGGACGGCTACGACGTTATGCCAATGGCGGACGCCGCGAGAATCGGGGATATCTTCTGCACCGTCACGGGCGACATCAATGTCATACGCAAAGAGCATTTCGAGGTCATGAAGGATGGAGCGATAGTATCCAACTCCGGCCACTTCAACGTCGAGATCGACATAGCAGCGCTTGAGGCAATGGCCACTTCTCACAGGTCCGTTCGCGATTTTGCGGAAGAGTACGCACTGCCCGACGGCCGGCGCATCTATCTTCTCGGCGAGGGCCGGCTCATTAACCTTGCGGCGGCGGAAGGACATCCGCCGAGCGTCATGGATATGAGCTTCGCCAATCAGGCTCTGTGCGCTGAGTATATGTGGCAGCATGCGTCCGATCTGGAGCGAAAGGTTTACTCGGTTCCCACGCATATAGACCAGGGCATCGCCGCTTTGAAACTTAAATCTATGGGCGTGAGTATTGACACTTTGACTGAAGAGCAGGTGAAATACCTGTCGTCGTGGGAGCAAGGGACGTAGGGAGAGTTGAGAGTCTAGCAGAGACCGGATAAAGCCACAATGACCAAGCAAGACCTCACCCCAGCCCCTCTCCCAAAAAGGAGAGGGAGTCCCCCCTCCTCTTAGGAGGGGGTTAGGGGGAGGTCAATGCGTCTCGACTTTATCCGGCAGGGACGCATAGGAATGGAAGCCGAACTCAGGAGTAGACAGACGAACGCTCAGCCAGAGAAGAAGCCCGAACGGGTAGACATTCTCGGCGTCGGCGTGGACCGCGTCAGTATGGACGACGCCATCCGCCGGGTGCGGGGATTTCTAAGCGGCAACGGTCCTCGTATGATAGTCACGGCCGACTCCGCCGGCGTCATGATCACGCGAAAGGACCCGGAGCTGCTGAGCATAGTACGCGCGGCCGATCTGGTAACCCCCGACAGCTCCGGCATACTTATGGCGGCAAAGCTGCTGGGAACACCTTTGATCGAGCGCGTGTCGGGTATTGATCTGGCCCAGGAGATATGCCGTCTCTGCGCCGACGTGGGCTTGTCCATATTTTTCCTCGGGGCCGCGCCCGGAGTCGCCGAGGCTGCCGCCGTTAACCTCACGGGCAAATTTCCCGGGCTCAGGATAGCAGGAACACACGACGGCTTTTTTACGGACGACACACCGGTTGTGGAAGAGATACGGCGGTCGGGCGCCGCCGCGCTGTTCGTCGCTATGGGAATACCCAAACAGGAGAAATGGATTGCGGCGCATCTCGGGGAGCTCGGAGTCCTGGTTGCCATTGGAATCGGCGGCAGCTTCGATGTCTTTTCCGGCAACGTGCGCCGCGCTCCGGCTTGGATGCGAAACCACGGGCTGGAATGGCTCCACCGTCTGATC
This sequence comes from Armatimonadota bacterium, assembly GCA_030649165.1. Classification (GTDB taxonomy): domain Bacteria; phylum Armatimonadota; class UBA5829; order UBA5829; family JAUSEB01; genus JAUSGG01. Next base: position 9,348 of record JAUSGG010000136.1, on the reverse strand, counting down.
AGCAACCCCAGGAAGATAAGCAAGGTGGCGCATCTCCCGCGTTTCGCTCTGATGGCGCTGCGTGAGAGGTTGATCTCGCGAAAAGGAAGAGAAGGATGACAGAAGAAGAACGGAACGGCGGATGTGGCGTGCTGACCGTCGGCAGTTTGGCGCTCGATAACGTGGAAACGCCTTTAGGCAAAGTGGAGGATGCGCTGGGAGGGGCGGCCGTTTACTCGGCGGTGGCCGCCAGCTTCTTCGCTCCCGCGATGATGGTCTGCGTTGCCGGCGAGGATTTCCCCGAACGTCACTTTAGCTTTCTCAAAGAGCGACAGATCGACATCAGTGGCATTCAGATCGTTCCGGGCAAGAGTTTTCGCTGGTGGGGGAGTTATGATTACGATCTTAACCAGGCCCGCACGCTGCGCACGGAGCTGAACGTATTCAACGACTTCCATCCGGTGATTCCCGAATCGTATAAGGACGCCCCTTACGTCTTTCTGGCGAACATCGATCCCGACTTGCAGTTGGAAGTATTGGCCCAGTTGCGAGCGCCAAAGCTCGTCGTGTGCGACACGATGAACTTCTGGATCGAGAAGAAGCGGGACCGGGTTGTCGAGGTCCTTCGTAAATCGGATGTGGCCTTTATGAACGATGCCGAAGCCAGAGAGTTCTGCGGGACCAGCAGCGTCGTCAAGGCGGCGGAACTGATCCGCTCGTACGGCCCCGATGTGGCCGTGATAAAGAAAGGCGAACACGGCGCTCTGATGTTCACCGATCACACGCATTTCGCGGCTCCTGCTTATCCTCTCGCGGAAGTGAAGGATCCAACGGGGGCGGGCGACTCCTTCGCGGGCGGCTTTATTGGTTACCTGGCTCATACGGATGAGCTTACCGAGCGGAACTTGCGCAAGGCGGTCGTCTACGGCAGCGCACTCGCTTCGTTTAACGTGGAGGATTTCAGCCTGGAGCGATTGCGGCGGCTCACGCATCGGGAAATATCGGATCGGTACGAAGAGTTCAAGCGCATCTCGTTTTTTGAGGAAGTCGAGATTTTCGACTCGGGGCAAATCTACATTCGACGTGGTTGAAGATGTCCTCCGGTTTTACTTCATTCGTATCCGCCGCCGCGGCCGGCATCGGAGATATCGCGCGCGGTATCGCAGACCTCATCTATCCGCCGAAGTGCGTCGTATGCGGTGACATCCAGCCCCGCCATCTTTGTGAAGCCTGCCTGAGCAAGATCGCCTACATCGAACCGCCGGTCTGCCACAAGTGCGGACTGCCGTTGGATGATGGCAAGTGCCGCCAGGCGATGTGCGGGCGGTTTCCCTTCTTCCAGGCTCGCGCGGTCGTCATATACGAGGGGGTAGTGAGACAGGCCATTCACGAGCTCAAGTACGCCGGACTGACGGTTGTGGCGCAAGAGCTGCGAGACCTCATGACGGCCTTCCTCTTCAGAACGCCCGATTTTGCGATCGACGCGTCGTGCGTCGTGCCGCTGCCGATACACTCGTCACGACAGAGGGAGAGAGGCTTCAACCAATCCGCCCTGCTGGCGACCGGAGTGGCGGACTATCTTCACCTGTCCATCGACAGCAAGTCGCTCGTACGACGCGTAGCGACCCGGCCGCAGGTCGAACTGTCAGAGCACGAGCGTATGGAGAACGTCAAGGGTGCATTTGTCGCGGCGGAGAACGCGTTCGCGGGGCAAGCTGTGCTGTTGGTTGACGACATCCTGACTACGGGAAGCACGGCCGCCGAAGCCGCCGCGGCGCTCCGCAAGGCAGGAGCCAGGGCAGTGTACGTCCTTACGCTTGCCAGAAGCTGTTAGGGCCGTATCCCGGTAATAATACCTGTTTTTGGGCATGGCTGTTGACCACGGCCCAATCGCATGATACTCTGCAGGCAAGCGCGTGTTCACTCGTGTGGGGCTCGTGCTCTGCACGAAATAGTGATAGAGCGGGCAGGGAAAGGAGAAGGAAAAGCCTGCCCGCGAGTTGCGCAACAGCAGCCGCTCCGGTTTCGCACGCTGTATGAAGAACCCGGATCGGCTGTTTTTGTCTGGCGCAAGGACATTTATACTATGTCTGCTCGGTAGTTGTCAAGACGATTATCAGTTGACGGTCAAGAATCATCGTCCCGGTATTCGGCGGAGTTCGACAGTTCCTCCGACCGGGGCTGGGGCGTTCCAGATAAGGCCGCCGGAATTGACATCGATGTCACCGCCGGAGACGAATCGAAAGCGGGCATCTCTGGCAACCCAGGAATACCTTCCTGGCGGTAGTCCGTCGATATCCAGGGATATCCCCGATCCATCCCCTCCGTTGAAGAGGTATACGGCGCCCGTGGAGCGCTTCATTTCGATTTTGGGCATTGCCGGCGTCGCGGAGTACAGATATGTCGCCTTTCGTCCCTGCACGAAGAAGTTAGGGTGTTCGGGTCCATTCCCTACAGGCCGGAAGTCGCCTTTCATAAGGTCTCGTTTGTGAGCGTGGTAGAAGTCGAGGTAAGCCCTGATAACCTGTCGGTTCGAGTCCGACATTTTAGTGAGATCCTGAGAGATAGCCGGAACGCCGACGGTGATCATCGTAGCCATGTACCGTCCGACGAGGTCATCCGGGACCGCCTGTTTTCCTTCTTCCCGAGATCGCTGCCACATCGTTGGGTCGGTTTTCGGCGCGCATCCGTCCGCCAGAGTTCGAACGTAGACCAGTAGCCCGCGGTTCTCATGCCGTCCGAGCGGCGTGTCGTACGTTTCCAGAACGTTGGCAAACAGTTTGTTGTTTATGTTGGAGCTGCCGAGCCGGATTTCGATCAAGGCTTTCGGGTTGACCTCGCGCACGGCGCTTGCGATCTTTGTCATGGCGGCGTTGTAGCCCTCCCCGTGGGTCTGGTAATCGTGCTTGTGGGTCCCTTTGCAGGCGATAAGCGGCACGCTGTCCAGGAAGTCCATCCACATGCCGTCTACATTGTAGTTTCTGAACACGTCCGAGATGTTCCGCGCGAGGAAATCGCCGCTTCCGGCGCAGCGCGGACAGAGGAAAAAAAGCCGCTTCGGCGGATTGCCCAGATAGAGACGTATGTCGTTGACTTCCTTATCCGCCCGGCTCCTGTAGCCGATGCTCCAGGGCGAAGCCCATACCTCGACCGCCAAGCCCAACTCTCGGTGTATGCGGTCTACCAGGCCGGCCAGATCGGGGAATTTCGTGCTATGCGCGACGCGGTCGCCGTAGGTGGAGTTTTCGGCCATGCACACGTTAAAGGGCGTATCCCAGCCGGCGTCGACCAGTATCGTGCCGATCCCGAGCGATTTGGCTATGCGCGCGTTCTCCCAGATGTTCTCCTCGTTTACATGCGTAGTGAGGGTGTACCAGGAACACCATACGGGCTCGTAAGCCTGCGGGGGAATGGGGCGCGGCTTGAAGGCCCGGTACTTATCGGCGTACGCGGCATAGGCTTTCAGAGCGTCGAACCAGTACTGCTTCGACAAATCGAGGTAGACGCCGTCTTTGATCTCTCTTGCCGTGATCGACTCCCAGGACGCGGGGCGCGACATCCTGAGTCTGTCTCCATCGTTATGGATTTCCGCCGGCGTGACCTGATCGGCGAAACCGAGGACGATTACGGAGCAGCCGTCCGAGTTGTTCCGACACACGACCGGTGGGTTTCGGTTTGCGGAGGTCCTGTTGCCGCCGTCGCGGTAGAACTCCGCCGTCTTGAGACACGCGATCGCGTTCGTGTCTATGGCGATCCCGTAGGAGAGGGTCTTGAAAGGTTTTCCATCCGCGCGTTTCACGACGAACTTGAGACGGGCCAGTTGATCTCGTCGATCGCCCGACAGCGTCACGACGTACCCGCCCGTGCTCTTGAACGAGGAGCCGATGCGCGAACGGGAATCGGAAATGGGATAACTGTTGACGGCGCCAAATGCGGGGTCGGTCTCGAAGAAAAAAAGCTTTCCGGCGGCTACATCCTCGACGAGCTGCCTGGCGGTGTCGGGCGGGATATCCTCGGTCGCAAACGATGCGGAGACGGCGAATGCGAACACCGCCAGGAACGCAACGAGGAAAGGAAGGGAGCTCGGTCTCAAGGGTCATTCCTCCGGTTGCCGCAGGGCAAGGAAACGCGCTTTACGTATTACTTATCCAGAGGGGTTGCCTCCTCCTGCGGGGAGAAATCGTCGCATGACCAAACGCGGGGCCTCGAAGCCCCGCGTTTGTTATCAGACCGGCTGTCTTGGCGGCTAACTCGCCGGAAGCGGCGCCGTATCCTCCGCTATGAGCAGTCCTCCGACTCCAATGACGCGCGTCTTGACGTACGCCGTCCCGTCGGGGACTTCCAAAGACGCGACAAATGGAGGAGAATACACGGTCGTGTGCCTTATCTCTCTCTTGTAAGAGTCAAGAAGGCTGTACTCGAAACGGTCCACATTCGCATTTGCGCCATTCCACGTCACTTCCAGCGTCCCCGGGTCGAGCCACCGGGCCGTGATGTCTTTCGAGATCTCAACGGCCGCGGGGGCTTTCCAGTCATCCCGGTAGCTGCGGTAACCATAGTCGTAGGCGCCGTACCCGCGGTTATAGTACGGGCGATAGTAGTATGGACTATAGTAATCGTATGGCCGGTAGTAATACGGCCGGTAGTAGTAATATGGCCTATAGTGGTGTTGGCGATAGTAGTAAAACGGCCGATACGAGTACGGCCGCCCGAATCCGAAGAAGAAGTCGCCGCTCCTAAAGTAGAAACTGCTGCTCGGCCGGCGCGCTCTGTTGGAGTGGAATACCGACCGACTGCGACTGAAGTGTCCATCGGATCTCGTTACTCGCCATCGCTGCCCATCACCTGTACGCGATCTGTGCAGCGGCGCGGAATATACGGAACTCGCCGCAATTGCCATAGAAGCCGCCAAAGCCAGCACGGTTGCAAGCCGTCTGAACTTCGTTTTCATCTTGACACCTCCGGAGGTCGTATCACATTCGCAATACGGCTTCACTTAAATTCATACCCAGAATATGTCGAGCGGTTTGAAACCGCGCGGCAAGCTACACAAAGTCGGCCTCCGCCGGCTTGTTCACTATCTGGGCGGAAGGGGAACAGTGATATCCAGCATCTTCCTTCCGGGCGCGTCGAATGTGGTCACATCGATATACACCGCCAATCTCGGAACCCGAACCGTCACTATATGCGGCTGCAAGGTGATCCCGGTTGGACTCACCAGGAGCAGGTTGCGCGAGCCGTCCAGCAGAGCCACGGTTATTCTCCTGGTCCTGGCGGTGTCGCCTTTCCACATTACCATGAGGATGCCGGGATCGATCCACTGCGAGACGACGTTGGTGAACAAGGTCATCGGCGGAGGAGGTATCCAGACCGGCGGCGGATTCAGGAATGGTCCATAGCTATAGTAGCCAAATGGGCTGTAGAACAAAGGCGCGCCATAGTACTGGGTGAAGTCAGGATCGAACAAGTGGAACCTGACCGCGTTTTGCACGGAGTAACTAGTCGGATAACTCGCCAACAAGCGTCCGTACGCCGCTGTCGTGGCGAGAAAAGTGAACGCTGCAATCAGGAAAAGGAGCGCAAGTTTCCTCTTCATCTGCCACCTCCGAAACTGCGCCTACACGCAATTCCACTGAATTTATACCCATCCAGTGGAGGCGGCGGAGGCGTTCAGCTCACGTGGACGACGACTCTTATGGCTCCATCGGATTTCGCCGCGGCGAGATCGAGGGCCTCGCGCGTGTTTTCGAGGGGAAATGTATGCGTGACGTAGGACTTCACGTCCACCCTGCCTTCTTCCACCATCCTAACCGCCTCTTCCGCTTCTCCACAGCTTCGGCGAAGCAGCCTGATTACGAGCTCTTTTCTGCGGGAGACGCTTGCGGGAAAGCAGTAAACGTCCTCGGATGGTATGCCGACTATGACCACTGTGCTAAGGGGCCGTGCGACGGTGCAAGCCTGGGTGAAGGCCTCAGGCTCTCCCGCGCATTCGAAAACAACGTCCGGCTCCCTGCCGCTGTTGGCGGCGATGATCCGCCCGACTATATCGGGGGATGAGGGGTCCAAAGCCGCATCCGCGCCGAGTTTGACCGCGGCCGAGCGACGCTCCTCGATCGGCTCCGTCACGATGACGCGCGCAGGGTTGCGCAGCCTGACTGCCTGCAATACGGAGAGTCCTATTGCCCCCGCTCCGAGCACGGCGACGGTTTCGCCGCCCTTGAGGTCGGCGACCCTCGCCGCATGCATGCCGATGGCCAAGGGTTCGACCATAGCGGCCTCATCGAAGCTGACGTTGTCGGGGATTGGAATGGCCAGACGAGACGGCCAGGCGATCAATTCGCGCAGCGCGCCGTCGATCGGAGGCGTGCCGAAGAACCGAACGCCCCTGCAAACGTGCGTGTGTCCGGCCCTGCAAAGCTCACATTCCCAACATGGCCTGGCGGGTTCGACCGCGACCCGGTCGCCTTTTCTCAGATTTTGTACGGTGGAGCCGACATCCTCGATAACACCGGACGGCTCGTGGCCGAGGATCAAGGGTTTCTCCACGACGCTCGTCCCGATACGCCCTTCTTTATAATAGTGCACGTCCGAAGCGCAAATGCCAACGGACTTGATGCGTATCAGAACATCGTCGGAGCCGATATCGGGCGCCGGCTCATGGTGCATTCGCAGATCGAACGGAGCGTACAAACGTATAGCTTTCATATAAACCTTTCGTTTGGGTATGCATATTGAGATGCCTCTCACCCATGCCAACCACCCGGCCACGGCTCTCAGTCCCCGAAGGGGGACTTTGTGTAGTCGTAGCCGTGAATTCATTCGCCGGGCAACTGCGGCCCAATACCCGACACCCAACACCCACCCAACACCCAGTATTGACCGTCCGCCGGTCCCCGGCTATAATAATACCGTACGCTCCCGGGTCGTTCAATGGCAGGACGAGACACTTTGGATGTCTTCATTGAGGTTCGAATCCTCACCCGGGAGCCATTGTTGTAGTTGGGAGTCTGCAAATGACGCCGAAATACCGTATTGCAGGATCGTGCCTCGTGCTCCTGACATTGGTCGCGCTGCCGGCCTATGCGGGCGTGAAGCAGGCGGGCGCCGAGTTGTTGGCGCGAGTGCAGCAGGCTTACGACAGGTCTGCATCGATGAAGAGCGAAGCAGGGGAGTACACTCTGCGCCTGTGGCACAAACAGCCTGGGAAAACGGAGACTGACTCACATGGCGAGGCGAGTGTGGCAATCTCCGGGGACAAGTTCAATATCTCGGTGAAATGGTTGACCGGCAAAAAGACGATTGCGCACGAGTACGCATACGACGGCAAACGATTGGTCTGCGAGGGCCATTCGGTGGCGAAGTCGAGCGCTCGCGAAGCCGATTCCATTCGAAGATGGTTTACCGCCCGCCGATACCTCGATCCCAGGCGCATATACTACTTCTACAAACCGAACGAAACGCGTATTGTCGGGAAGGAGCTTGTGAACGGCGTTGAGTGCCTTATGCTGGAAGGTGTGCATAGGCACATAGAGAAGGATGGGGGTCGTCGGATTGAGACCCTCAGAATCTGGGTTGCCCCGTCGATGGATTACACGGTTCACAGGTTTCGACACTGGATAGAGGGCGGAATGATGAAGCCTTTGGGGGCAAAGAGCCTGTATAGAGAGCTGAACGTCCAATTCGGCAAGTACAACAACGGGCAATGGAGACCCGCCGTGGTTACCCGCGATGAATATCGCGTTGATGCAAAAACGGGCAACCGGTATCGTGATTCGCGGCTGGTCAAAACATATTCCCCCGATTACAAGCTCAACACGCCTGTAGAGACACCAATCGTTTCCGCGATATTGGAATAGTCAACGGGGGGAACTGCTCCTACGTTGTTCGAGTGGCTCTGAGCGTCTCGATTACCTCGACAATCCACGCCTCGCTCCGGCGATCAGCTCCAGACGATCGCGGAGGGAGGCTGCTCCGCTTGGATAGAAACGAAATGCGGTCTTCCGCGACTGCTTTCAGCGCGTTATCCACCCGTATGTGACACCACGTCAGGACCGTTTGCGGCCCGAAGGCTCTCTTCTCCGCGTCGTTTAGCGGGGCAGAGTGTTGCTGGTATAGCCCGAGGAATTGCTCAAGAACAGCGGGATCCAACTCCGGCGTTTGGCTGAGCGACCAGATGTCGCCCTTGCCCACCGGCTCTGCATGACTCGCGCAGCAGCAGAGCAGGGCAAAGGCCAGATCGTATATCCTCGGTCTCCACGCGACCCAGTCAAGGTCGATAAACGCATTGACCCGCCCGTCGAGCATCAGTATGTTGGCGGGCTGAACATCACCATGTACGAGCGTGTGGGGCAGGCGGGAGTAAGCGGAAAGCGGCAGATCAGCGGCAGCCTGTTCGATTGCCTCACGATATGAGGCCAGACAATCACGTGTTTCCGGACTCCCGGCCTCGATCCGGTCCGCGCCGGCAAGCAGGCCCTCCGGGTCGGTTTCGCCGCGAGGCCCCCGCTTGTCAAAGCGAAGCGGAAAAGAACGTCCGGCATCGTGGATGCGAGCCAGCGCTTCGGCAAGAGGGCGGAGGTCATCCGGAGAGCCATCGCGCAGGGGTTCGCCCTCCACGTACGGATAGACCTCCCACTTCTCGCCATCGAGAAGATAGCAGGTCGCGCCCTCACTTGTTCGCAGCGGCGCGACTACCGGAACGCCCCTCTCGCAAAGGAAGACCGCGGCCTCGTGGTCGAAGGTCACCCGACCGGGATCCGAATAGCCGCTGTATCTGCGTCGCACCAGCCATTTGCCGCAGTCCGTGCTAAAGACCGACGTCCGGTTGCGCGTACCGCCGGCGTCACGAACGTCGATCAGGTTTCCTAGCCCGAATTGCGCGCAAATCTCCTGTTTGTCCACCGCTACTTTTCCGGGCCGGCTTTGGCCTCGCCTATCAGATATATGTTGCCGTCGCCGCCTCCGAAAATGATCTCCGGCGAGCCGTCACCGTCCGCATCGGCGTACGCGAGCGGGCCGGGCAGGGCCGGCAAGGCGATTTGCCAAACCAGATTGGGCTGCCCGTCCTTTCCGTTCAACGCGTACAACGTCTGTCCTCGTGTGAAAAGGAATTCCTCGATGCCGTCGCCGTCCACGTCGGCAGTTATCGTAGCGCCGTCCGAAGCGGGGCTCGGCAGCGCGTAAGTCCATTTGACCGCGCCGGTAGCGGGGTCCATGCATCTGAAACCATCTGAATAGCCGGCCCCGCCGATAGAAAGCTTACCGGAGCCGTCCACGTTTCCGATACCCTGCAGCGCCGACGGACCGTCGTTGTACTTGCCGTACCATTCCGGCCGGCCGTCAACGTTCATCAGGGCGGTCACGTAACGA
>JAUSGG010000108.1 GCA_030649165.1 Armatimonadota bacterium | reverse complement strand
CCGTTTCGGGATTTCCGGGTTGGGACCCGAAGCTGTCCGCTATAGCATGCGTATGACGCCCAACCCTCAAATCCCGAAACAACGGGGCTCCACATAGGCCGCTTTCTTTCCGAAATAACCCCGCCTGCGGGGTCGGTTGCTCGGAATGACGTCCTTGCTTACGTCAGCTCCTACGCGACATGTTCTTTTCGTCCTTTCGTGTTTTCCCGAATTCGTCCTTTCGCGATGGAGTTTTCCCGGCGCTATTTGCCGGCGAGTTCCCTGTACAGCCTGCTCACGCTTGACCATGCTACGTCGGGGCGGGCGCATTCTTCGTTCGTGCCCATAGCGCCGCGGAACGACCACGTGTAGAACGAGTCGCAGCCGACGGCGGCCAGGGCCTTTCCGCCGGTGTATATCTGTTCTTCCAGACCCTCTTTGATCGCCCAGCCGTTCAGCCAGACCTGCGAGATCTTGTTCTGTTCGACGCAAATGTCCCTCGTCTGCCTGGCGTAATCGCACGCCTGCTCGATACTCATTCCGCCGTTGCTCAGGAGCCAATACGGGTCGGTCCCGAAGATGTCGAGTTCCGGGATCGCCGCTACCGCCTCGAAGCATTCTCTATCGCAGGGCATCACGCAGGCCATTGTCGTCTGGCTCGGATCGAGGGCCTTGACGCGCTTGCACAGGCCGTCAGTGTAGCGCCTGACGGTGTCATTGCGGAATGCGTTGTACTCTTCCGCGTCCGCCGTCAACTCCTTTCCGTACGAGGCGTAGAACAACTGGCGGCAGTGTTCGCAAAAACACTCCTGCGGCGTCGGCTCGTCCACGAATATACCCTCATATCCGTTTGCCCGACACACATCCGTGATCTCGATGAACTTGTCGATGAGCTTAGGGTTGTTCAGGCAGCCGAACGCGGTCTTCCTGCCGTCCGCCGAAACCCTCCACATTTCCGTGTCTTCGAGCATGATCGTCGAAATCCGCCCGCCGCCGAACGTGTTGGCGTAGCCCCAAACGACTACGTAAGGCTTCAGGCCATGCTCTTTGGCGATGCCTGCGCCGTACTTCAGCGCGCCCTGGAGATAGACGATGTGGTTCTCCTGCAGCGCGAACAGGACCTCATTACAGCCGATATCCCTCAGCTCGCGCATATCCATTTCGAGATGCTCGGGCAGATGAGCGGCGATGTAGCTGACTCCTAAATCCATTGTGTATCCTCCGGATGGTGAACAGTGATCAGAGAAACCTCCCCCTAACCCCCTCCTAAGAGGAGGGGGGAACTGCTCCCTCCCTTTTCAGGGGAGGGTTGGGCTGGGGTTTTCCGGCCAGTTCCCTGTGCGCCAGATCCGGATCTCCGAATCCGGCCCTGCTTTCAGTATCCGCGTTCATCCGTGCTAATCTGTGTTTATCTGCGTTCTTCCCTGAACCCCACCTATCTACGACCGGCAGGCGACGAAGCGGGCGAAGGAACGGTCATACGTTTTTTCGACATCGTTCGGAAACGCGCACGCCGGAAGCTGGTTATTGCTCAAGTGATAGTGCAGGCACTCACAGCACTTGCCCTTTCGGGAGCATCCGGAATAAGAGCAATTACATCGGGACATATTCTTGCTTGAGTTGCATTCAGCCATTCAAGTTACCTCGTCTGAATAAGGACCTGATCACGAAAACACGAAAGAACGAAAGACAGAAACTGAAACCGCCGATGAACGCAGATGAACGCGGATAGTCTCAGAAGTCGAACTACCCTCGGGTAGTTCGACTCCTCCCTTGCGGCCAAAAGGCGTACGCGCGCATGTTGAACCCCACCCCAACCCTCCCCTGAAAGGGGAGAGGGATTACGTTCGACTCACTCGACTCTCAGCTCCAGTCCTTCTTCCGGCACGAACCGGCGCAGGTATTGTGCGGATTCTTTCAATTCCTGAAGCAGGACGTCTTCGCATTTGGTCGAGCCGGGGATTGCCTCGAGCGTCAGGTAGTTGGTTTCCACCGGCTCCATCACCTTCGAGAGCGGCGATTCGGCGAAATGCTCGTGCGAATACCGAATCGCCTCTATGACCGCATCGATGCGGATGTGGCCTATCTTATTGTACTTCTCCGTAAACGGCCAGTGGTGGCTGCCATCGGGCTGGGTCTGCTGCAGGTGGACGGTTTCGGAGACCGCCGCGTAACGCCTCACCCACTCCAGGTAGTCGAGGTCGGCGCCCTTCGCGCCATAGGGCTGGCCGGCCTGGTGTCCGACATCGACCGTGATCAGGACCGGGACCCCATCGTTGTCTTTGTTCGTGTTGATCAGGAAATCCCGCGCCTGGTCGAGGGTCCAGGGAATCTCGCTTGGAATGTACATCTGCTCCTGGTAAATTCCTGCCATCCCCTTGGATTTGCCTACCTGTGCCAGTTCACGGAAGGTAGCGTACAGGTTCCGCACGGCGGCGTCGGTCCTGGCCGGATCGCTCAGGACTTCGATCGAGAAGGCGTCCCAGTGGCCGCCGACGCGATCGGTCCCCATAGCCAGGGCCAGGTCCATCATCTCGATGATCCACTGTTTCATCCTGTGGCGAACGGCGGGGCAGCTATGGGAAAGACCGTGGAACCGGTGCGTGGCGACGCCGGTGTACGCCGAAGTTATGTTGACGCCGTATTTCTCGGCAAATCGCCTCACGGTCTCGGCGGTCTTGAACTGGTATTGTTTGTCGCCGGAGAAGAACGGGTCAAGCACATCACAGCAGAACTCGTGGTTGCGATAGCCCAACTCGCGGGTCAGCCGCATCCAGTTCTCCGGCTCTTCCCAGCGTCGCGTAATAAACGCGCCGTTTATTCCGAGTTCGAGTTTTACGGTTCGTGACATTAAGCTCTTACCTCATCTCCTGCCCGCCGGTTACGTTGATAGCCTGGCCCGTCATATAACTGGACTCATCCGAACACAGGAACACGACCACGTTGGCCACATCCTCGTACTCGCACCCACGCCCGAGAGGAACCTGCTCCAGGTATTTCTCGCGGACCTGCTCCACGGTCAGATTCCAGCGTTTGGCGTATTGCTCGTAAAGGCTGTCCTGCCAGAGCGGCGAGTCGAGCAGATTGCCGGGGCAAATGGCGTTCACGCGGACCCCATACTGGGCCATCTCCATCGCAAGGCTCTGCGTAAGCCCGATGCCGCCGAACTTGCTCGCCACGTAGGCCGAGTTGCGGAAACTGCCCTTCTTGCCCGACTTGGAGCTGATCTGGACGATTACGCCGCGCTTCTGCTCTTTCATCACTCTTGCGGCTGCTTTTGCGCAGACGAAGTACCCCACGAGGTTCACGTCTATCACTTTGCGCCACTGGTCCAGCGGGAAATCCACGATCTCGCCGGAGATAAGTATGCCGGCATTGGCGACCAGGATATCCAGTCCACCGAATTCACTGACGGCCAGATCGACGGCGGCGTTCACGTCTTCCTCGCTTGTAACGTCTACCCGCGCGCCGATCGCTTTCACGCCGTAACTCTCGGCCAGCTTGCGCGCCGTTGCCTCCGCGCCCTCGCCGTTGATGTCGGCCAAAAGCACGTTAGCGCCCTCTTTCGCCAGACGCTCGGCGAGCGCGGCGCCCAATCCCTGGGCGGCGCCTGTTACTATAGCGGACTTGTCTCTTAGACGCATAAGCTCTCCTCGCTATTTAGAACGCAGATGAACGCGGATACCCGCGGATAAACGCGGATGCAAAGCTATCAGCTTTCAGCCGTCAATTGTCAGTTTACGACTGACGGTGTTTTGTGCCCCTATTGGGATCCATCTTCAGGGCCACGGGGGCTATTGCGCCCCGTTGGATCTCGTGGTACAGCAGGATTCCGCAGATGCCCCCGAGGATCGGTCCCACAAGCGTTCGAGGCCACACTGGCGACAGATAGGAAACAGGCACGGCGACCGCGAACAGCGCTGCGTAAATCACCGCGATGACTCTCCATCTGACTCCACGCATTCTACTTCTCCATCTGCGTTAATCCGCGGACATCCGCGTTAATCTGCGTTCTCCCTTGAACCGACCCTCCGGTTCAGCCACGCACTTACCACCCATCAACCAATCCTCAGCTTCTGCCTCAACAACTCTTCTTCCGCCTCTTTCGTCCAATACCGCCCGTTCTGGAGCTTGGCGTAGACGTTGGGCAGGATGTCTTTCAGGTCCGGGACCGCCGTGAGCGGGAGCTCGATTTGTGGGAAGATGACGGTCTTGGCTGTAAATCTGTTGCTCTTGACTCCCGCGACGCCGTCGCCGAGCGCGTCGATGCCGCCTATCGCCGCGACGGACAGGTTCGTCGAGAGCCGGCCCGACTCAGCCCGGCCCAGCGTATCGCGCAAATCCTCGATGCTCGATCCGCTGCTTCCGACCATCCGCACGTTCTTCATCCACATCGGGGTCAGATCGATGCCGATCTCGGTTCCCCGCGGCAGCCCGGCGAAGATATTGAAAACCCCATCTCGCCCGAGGCTCTCGATTCCTTCGGGTATGGGGAAGGGGATCGGGGCCAAAAGCACTACGTCATCGAACCCCTCTCCGCCGGTCAACTCCTCGATCGCGCGGTCCACGGATTCCTGGCCGTCTTCCTTGGGGTTGAGGAAGCGGATGTCGATTCCGCGTTGGGCCGCCTTGTCCGCGACCAAATCCTTCAGCGCCTGCATACGACCGCTGTCAACGTCCGTAGCGAGTATCTTCGCCGGCCCGCCGTCCATCTCCGCGGCGAGCTGCACGTGCATTTGCCCCATTGGACCCGCCGCCCCGATGAACCAGGCTGTTCCGCCCGGCTTCAGCTCACTCACGCGTTCGCGGCGGTACGCGTCCGCTACGTCGTTACCCGTCGTGCCGACGAACGAGATATCGTCATAGTGGACCCTGCCGACGTCAACCGCCGCGGCCGCAGCCATTTGTTCTTTGGCGATAACAGCGAGCGTTCCGCCTTTCGCCAGCCTGGCCGCAAGCATTTCAACCTGTTGCGGGGACGGAACGCCGAGCACGATGATGTCGTCAAAACCGCGCTCGCCCGTGCGCTCCTGCGCCAGGGCCGTTATGCTTATCTCGTCCAGCGGCTCCGTCTCGATGAACTCGATCCCAAGCCTTGCGCACCTATCGGCAAGGTCTTCCGCCAGTTTGCCGCAGAGCTTCGCGGTGATGATCTTGGCAGGGCGCGACTTCTCGTCAATGCCTTCGCTGATCACGACCTCGTCGCACAGACAGCCGGAAGCCTCGACGAATAGAGTGACGCCGCCCGGCTCGATCGTCTGACGCCGGCGGATTCGATATGCGCCGACCACGCACGCCCACGGCTCAGTCAGCGCCGCTTCCGCATATCCCGTCTCCGGCTTCACCGGAAGCAGATAGCAGCCGGCGTCGCCCTTGAGGATTTCCTCGCCGATGGTCTCGTACTGGATCATCCCGCCGGTGAGCGCGTAGCCGTAAGCCAAATTCCTGCCTTTATAATAGACGTCCGCCTGGACTACGTACCGCTCGCCCGGCTTGAACTTATCTTTAAGGTTCTCTCCTGCCCGTACGACTGTTATCGACACCTCGTGTCCCGGCACTACGGGATTGGCGACCAGATCGCGGCCAAGGACTCTCGGGTGCCGGCTGCCCTGCGTTATCAGCTTCAGATCGCTGAAGCAGATGCCGATTGCGTCGACCCGTACGAGAATCTCGTCCGGCCCCGGCGACGGGAAGGGCAGCTCCGCCGGCTTGCCGTCTTTGCCGAAATTCTCCAATCCCGCGCCGTACATCTGCCACGCCAGCACGGTTTGTGGCATCGGATAGTCCATTTCCTTGTATCTCTTCAGTATGTCGTCCACTAGGAAGCCTCCGCGTTATGTAAGGGCGCGTGAGGTTAAAGCCTCACGCTGCGCAGTCGAAGCAAGCTGAAGCAAGCTTACTCTTTGAACTGACGCTTGCGATGACCGGCAAAACCCCACCCCAACCCTCCCCTGAATGGGGAGGGAGTAGGTCTGCCTATTGCCTGAACTGTCGCTTGCGATATTCCTCATCGGGCCGGGTGTAGATCCGGTCCACGTTCTCTTTCGTCAGAAACCTCGGTCCGCCGAATATGTAGGTTCCCGCGAGGACCCTGCAGGTCTTTACGGCCATCGCGGTGATCGCCTCCACCTCTTGCGGGTTGGCGCCCAGCGCGATCACTCCGTGGTTCTGCATATAGACCACCTTGGGCGTCACGCCCTGTTTATCCATGAACTCCTGAATATGCTCGCGTATTGCCCTCGCAAGGGCGGGCCCCGGATCGACGTACTCCATATACACGGGTTCGATACCGCAGAAAACGATCTCGTCGGGGAAAACCCGGCCGCTGAACGCCTCCTTTGCCTTATGGGAACAAAGGAGCGAGTTGACGGCGATGGGGTGCGTGTGGCCGACGAAGCTCACACCCGGCAGCGTCAGGAGATAGGCGTGAAAGACCGTCTCGATTGACGGCATCGACGGGCTTGAGCTGTCCGCTCGCGCCGACATCAGCCGGCCCTTTATCTCGTCGTCGGACAGCCCGCTCTCCTCTATCATGGCCAAAACGGGCGCAAACCGGACGTGGACGAACGATTCGCACGCTGCCGTGCAAAGGTAGCTCCCACTTTGCTTTACGTAGAAAGTCTCCTCATCGACTCGCGCCGAGGTATTCCCCTCGCCCAGAATGGCGTACTCATTCTCCGGTTTGCCGAGGTTGAGCGACATACGGACAAGCTGGTCCAGGACTGTATTGTTATCCATCCATCCCCCCGCGATTAGCTGATCACCTTGTTTCTATTGTACGGCGGGGGACGGTTTACCTCCAGGGGAGGAGTCGGAGGAGTCGGACGGGGCGGACAGAGCGAACCAGGCGGAACGTGGAAGGAAAGAAGGTGATCTACGGTTAAGGTCTTTTCAGCGGTTCCGATAATGGGTATAGTGCGACTAACGTACTAGTTCTGCCGTATATGATGTAGAGGTAATGGCTATGAAGGCATTGGTTTTGAGCGGAGGACGGGGCACGCGGCTGCGGCCCATCACGCACACCAGCGCGAAACAGCTTGTGCCCATCGCTAACAAGCCGATCCTTTTCTACGCGCTGGAGGCGATACGCAACGCCGGCATAACCGATATCGGCATCATAGTCGGCGACACGCGCGGCGAGATCGAGGCGGCGGTGGGCGACGGCTCGCCGTGGGACGCAAAAGTTACCTACATCCCGCAGGAAGCCCCGCTCGGCCTGGCGCACGCGGTCAAAATAGCCGAGCCGTTCCTGAACCGGGAGCCGTTCGTGATGTTCCTCGGCGATAACCTCATCCGCGACGGCATCGCCCGGCTCGTCAAAGAATTCGGCGAGAGCAAGGCAAACTCGCAAATCCTCCTCGCTCACGTGCGCAATCCGCAGGATTTCGGTGTGGCCGAGCTGGACGGCGACCGCGTGCTGCGCCTCCAGGAGAAGCCTCAGAATCCAAAAAGCGACCTGGCCCTCGTCGGCGTCTATATGTTCGATCCCTGCGTCTTCGAGGCCGTAAACGCGATCACGCCTTCGGCGCGCGGTGAACTGGAGATAACGGACGCAATCCAGTATCTTATCGAGCATAACTACGACGTGCGCTACCAGATAATCAGCGGTTGGTGGAAAGACACAGGCAAGCTGGAGGATATGCTGGAGGCGAAC
Organism: Armatimonadota bacterium; assembly: GCA_030649165.1. Taxonomy (GTDB): domain Bacteria; phylum Armatimonadota; class UBA5829; order UBA5829; family JAUSEB01; genus JAUSGG01. Next base: position 3,976 of record JAUSGG010000108.1, on the reverse strand, counting down.
CGGTTGGCTCTGGACGGCTTGGAACCGTCGATTATGGGAGAGGTGGACGCTGATTCGCGCATCTACGGCCGTGTGACCATCGACGCCGGCGCGAAGATCGTCAACAGCGTGGTGCGAGGGCCCGCCATAATCGGCTCGGGCTGCCTCATCCAAAACGCGTACGTCGGTCCGTACACATCTATATATAACGAAGTGAAGCTGCTGAACAGCGAGATCGAGCACAGCATCGTTCTCGAAAACAGCAGCATAATAGACATCGGAAGCAGGATCGAGGACAGCCTGATCGGTAAGAACGTCGTCGTCAGCAGGGACAACAAGATGCCAAAAGCGTATCGCTTTATGCTCGGCGACCACAGCGAGGTGAGCGTTTTATGAAGAGCCGGCAGATGATCACCGGGGTCCGGATCAAGCAGTTGAAGCGTATGGTCGATGAGCGGGGCTACCTTATGGAAATGCTCCGCCGCGACGACGATATCTACGAGCAATTCGGCCAGTGTTACGTGTCGCTCAACTACCCCGGCGTCATTCGCGCGTGGCACTATCACAAGATGCAGGAGGACCTGTGGGTGGTCGTCAAGGGCGAGGTCAAGGCCGGGCTGTACGACGCTCGCGAAGATTCGCCGACGAAAGGGCTGGTGAACGAGGTCTTCCTGGGCGAACACAATCCTATTCTGCTCAGGATTCCGGTCGGCGTGATGCATGGGTATAAGACCATCGGGGTCGAGCCGTCGCTTCTCGTCAATTTCCCGACTCTGCCCTACAATCCCGAGGAACCGGACGAGTATCGCGAGCCCTATAACTCCGAAAACATCCCTTACGACTGGGATATAGTTATGGGGTAAACCAGACGTGATTTCCTGGAATTGGGAGAGGGTTAGTGTGAGGGCGAAATCCGTCTCTAACTTCTAAATCTCTAAACTGGGGTAGCAATGAAAACAATGGTGGTGACCGGCGGGGCCGGGTTCATAGGCAGCAACTTTGTGCGCCGCATAGCCGGCAGATACCCGGACTACCGGGTGATCGTATTCGATCTCCTCACCTACGCCGGAAACCTGGACAATCTGGCGGGAGTTCTCGACAACGAGCGCGTGAGGTTCGTCAAAGGCGACATCAGAGACAGCGCCGCCGTGCGGGAGGTCCTGCGCGGCGCGAATATGGTCGTCAATTTCGCGGCGGAGAGCTTTGTGGACCGCTCGATTCTCGACCCAGACGGTTTCATCACGACCGACGTGCTCGGGACTTTCGTGCTCCTGCAGGCGTCCAGGGAGTTGGGCGTAGAACGCTTTCTGCAGGTTTCGACGGACGAGGTGTACGGCAGCGTGGAGGAAGGCTCGTCGGTCGAGACGGACGGCATTCTTCCCAACAGCCCCTATTCGGCCAGCAAGGCGGGCGGCGATCTGCTCGCAAGATCGTACTGCATCACCTACGGGCTGCCCGTCGTCATCACGCGCGGCTCCAATACCTACGGACCTTACCAGCATCCGGAGAAGCTGATCCCTCTATTCATATCGAATGCCATAGACGATAAACCGCTCCCCGTTTACGGCGACGGCCTGCAGGTGCGCGATTGGCTGCACGTGGATGACCACTGCTCGGCCATCGATCTCGTTCTCCACGAAGGTGTCCCCGGGGAAGCCTACAACGTGGGTGGCGACAGCAACCGTACTAATATCGAAGTCACGAAGCTGCTACTCAAGAGCTTGAACAAGCCCGAGAGCCTCATCAAATACGTTGCCGACCGGCCCGGTCACGACAGGCGCTACTCTCTCAACTGCGATAAACTGAAAGCTATTGGCTGGAAACCGGCAAAAGTGTTTGAAGAAGGCTTGCGAGATACGGTAGAATGGTACCTCCATAACCAGAACTGGTGGCGGAAGGCAAAGGACAGTGACAGCTACCGTGAATTCGACAAAGCTTGGTACGCAGGCAGGAAGTAGCGACGGCCCGGAGATACGACCCGCCTCCGGATCAGTCGTAATAGCGAAGAACGTGGCCGACATGCGAGCCTCCCCGGACCGGTCCTCCGAACTGGTCAGCCAGGCTGTCCTCGGGCAGGTGGTCCTCACCTACGACGAAACCCCCGGGTGGTTTCGCATCCGCACCTCCGATGAGTATTCGGGCTGGGTCGAGTCCCGCTGGACAGTCGCCGATATAAGAGGCCGCGGCTATGCGTCCTCCGGCAAGATCGCCAGAATCAGCAATCTCTACGCCGAACTGCTCACGTGGCCCGACCCGGCCGCGGACATCATCACCAAGGCCGTTGTCGGGACCGAACTGGAAACGGCTGAGATACGCGAGGATTGGGTAATAGTCCGCCTGCCGGACGGCAAGCCGGGCGCGGTGAAACGGTTCGCGGTGGAATTGCTGGACCGGGCCGTTTTCCCGCTTCCGCTGTCGCCGACGGGCTCCGAGATCGCCGCGACGGCGAAGCGTTTTATCGGCGTGCCGTACCTCTGGGGCGGCGTGACGGCATTCGGTCTGGACTGTTCGGGGTTGGCGCAGCTCGTCCACAAGCTGCACGGTGTCTTTCTGCCGCGCGATTCGTACCTGCAGGCCGAGTGCAACCTGTTCAACGAGCTCGATGAAGAGGCGCTCCAGCCGGGCGACCTACTGTTCTTCGGCAATCCCGGCGGCTCGATCGCGGGCAGAAGTATCACCCACGTCGCTATAGCGCTGGGACCGGATAAGTTCATCCACTCGGCGGGCGGGGCGGGCGTCGTCGTATCAGAGACGGCCGACGCGGAGTACAAGTCGATATTCAGGATGGCAAAACGGTTGATTTAGTTGTTGGTTGGCGGTTTGCTGTGGAGGCCGGTTGTTGATGGCGGATATCGTTGCTTTGGGTGAAGCTCTCATAGACTTCGTGGCGGGCGAGGCGGAAGTCTCGCTGATGGACGCGAAGACCTTCGTGAAGGCCGCGGGAGGCGCGCCGGCGAATCTTGCCTGCGCCGCCGCGAGACTCGGAATCAGTTCCGCGTTGATTGCCAAGGTCGGGGACGACCCGTTCGGCAGGTTCCTGGAGCGGACCTTCGCGGACGCAGGGACCGACACGAGCCGCATGGTTTTCGATCCGAACTACCACACGACACTGGCATTTGTCGCCCTGCTGCCGGGGATGGTCCCGGACTTCACCTTCTACCGCAATCCCAGCGCCGACCTGATGCTCCAGGCGTCGGAATTGGACCGCGACTTCCTCAAAGCGGCCAAAGTCTTCTGCTATGGATCGCTAAGCCTCATTTCGGAGCCGAGCCGGTCGGCGACCTTCGCGGCGATAGAGGCCGCAAGAGAAGGCCGGGCCATAATCAGCTACGACCCGAACCTGCGTCCCGCCCTTTGGAAGGACCTGGACGAGGCCAGGACCGGTATTCTCCAGGGGATGCAACACGCCAATATCCTGAAGCTCTCGACTGAAGAACTTGAGTTCGTGACCGGAGAACCGGACCGGGACAAGGCCTGCAGGGTCCTCTTCGATGGTCACCGCGACCTCCGGTTGATCCTGGCAACTATGGGGCCGGACGGTTGTTACTTCAACAATAGGTCCGTCAGCGGTCGAGTTCCCGGGTTCAAGGTCGATGTCGTTGACACGACCGGCGCCGGCGACGCCTTCGCCGCCGCGGCTTTGGTGGAAATCCTCCTGAGGGGCTGGCGGCTCAGCGATCTATCTCAACTCCCCGGCGAAGACCTCAAAGACATCTGCCGCTTCGCCAACGCCGTCGCGGCCCTCACCACCACCAAGAAAGGCGCGATAGAGGCGCTTCCGACGCGGGCCGACGCGCATAGGCTGATCGAAGGGTGATAGGGAAGTTGGGAGTTGAATTGTTGAGAGTTTAACGTTGAACGAACCGGACTAACCTCACCCCAGCCCTCTCCTAAAAGGAGAGGGGGCAAGTTCCCCCTCCTCCCAGGAGGGGGTTAGGGGGAGGTCACTCAGCCCTCAGCCCTCAGCCCTCAGCCCTCAGCCCTCAGCCCTCAGCCC
>JAUSGG010000107.1 GCA_030649165.1 Armatimonadota bacterium | reverse complement strand
CCGTTTCGGGATTTCCGGGTTGGGACCCGAAGCTGTCCGCTATAGCATGCGTATGACGCCCAACCCTCAAATCCCGAAACAACGGGGCTCCACATAGGCCGCTTTCTTTCCGAAATAACCCCGCCTGCGGGGTCGGTTGCTTGAAATGACAATTCCCGGAAGACTGAAATGGGGTGAGGGTGAAAGCGCTCTGCATTCCTCAGTTGTCACGCTAGTGTAATACACCCATTTCTGAACTGTTGCGCCCTTTGCCCCGTGAGCTGGTTTACTGTAGAATAAGCGCAGTGGAAAAGCGCCAGATGACCCCCAAAGAACGTATGCTCACCGCCATGCGTCACGGCCAACCAGATATGATCCCTGTGTCGCCGGACATGTCCAACATGGTCCCATGCAGGCTCACGGGCAGGCCGTTCTGGCAGATGTACTACGGGGGCGAGTATCCGCTTTGGCGCGCCTACGCCGACGCGGTCAAGTACTTCGGCTTCGACGGCTGGCACATCTACGGCTCATTGAACTACACCTATGACGCCCAGTGGTCGTTCAATTCCGAGGTCGTCTCGCGTTCCGAAGAGAGTTTCGTCGTCCGTACCACCTGCGACACTCCCGCCGGGCCGCTCTGGAACGAGGTCACATACTTCAACGATCAGCCTCCCGTCCTGACTCACGCGTGGATCAAGGACTTCCCCGCCGATATGGCGAGGCTTCGGCACATGGTCCCCCGGATTACCGGATACGATCCCGCCCCGCTCAAGGAGCAGATGGAGCATGTGGGCGACAGCGCCGCTGTGACGGTATGCGTGCCGGTACCTGGACTGCAGGACCTCCACGGGTGGTTCGACGGCGGGCTGGAGACCGCGGTATACGCGGAGGCCGACTATCCGGATGAATTCGCCGAATTCGTCTCCTGGCTCGGCGAATACTATCTCCAAATGGCGGAGATGGTTATCGACGCCCGTCCCGACTTCTTCATGCTCGGCGCGAGCGGGCTCGGAACGCTTCAGTCACCCCGCCAATTCCGGCAGTACAGCCTGCCGGCGATCCGGAAGATGACGCGGATGAGCCGCGAGGCCGGCCTGCCGTCTTTTCTGCATAGCTGCGGCAAACAGCGGGAAATGGTCGGCATACTGGCGGAAGAAACCGATCTGGATGTTGTGAACCCCCTCGAAATCGCTCCTATGGGCGATTGCGATCTCGCGGAGATCAAGAGCGCTTACGGAGGAGACAGGCTCGCGCTGATGGGCAACATCCACACCACTGATGTGATGCTGCTGGGTTCTCCCGAAAGAGTCCGGGAGGAGTGTCGCAAAGCTATCGACGCGGCGGCGGCCGGCGGTGGGTTCATCCTTTCCACCGGAGACCAATGCGGCCGCGACACCCCATTCGAAAACATCCGCGCAATGATAGAGACGGCGCGCGAATACGGCAGATACTGAACGCATTCCCGCAGGAGATAAGCCACGCGAGCGCGAAGATAATCTCGAAGCGCCGATCCGCGGTATTCACGACCATCCCTCCCGGAAAGGAGCGCTGCGCCATTCAACGCCCGATCGACAATCTGGTCTATACGGAAGAGATTGCTCCTCGCTTGCCGCGGAAGATCATCGACTGTCACGTCCACGTCGGCCTCCCCGAGCACTGCGGTCCGATCAGTCCAGCACGGCTCAAGGCCAACTGGGCGCTTGAGGTCGGAGTAGCGCAGTCGTGGGAGGACCTTCGGCGGAATTACCGTACGCTTTTCCCCGACAGGGAGGTTTCCGTCCTGGCGTTCGGCGGGGTCTTCAAAGAGACCGACGTAGACGCGAACAACTCCTACATACTGGCGGGAACGCGCGAGGCCGCGAACAACGCTCTCGGATTGCTCGTCACGCGCCCGGAATGGGAGCCGGAGAGGATAAAGGAAGGTATGGCCGCGGGGTTCGCCGGAATCAAGCCTTACCCCGATCTCGCTCAGTGTGATCAGGAAAAAGCCGGAATCTTTGACTTTCTGCCTAAGAGACATCTCAAAGCGCTGGATGAGCTTGGCGGAATCCTGATGCTCCACCTGCCGCGCGCGGACAGACTTGCCAACCCGGACAACGTAAAGGAACTACTGAACATAGCGGACGAGTATCAGCGGATCAAGATGATAGTGGCGCACATAGGCAGGTCGTTTTGTCTTCCGACCGCGCGCCGGGGACTGCCTCACTTCGCAAACAGCACAAGTATTTACTTCGATACTTCAGCAAACTTGAACTCCGATGTGTTCCAATACGCCCTTGAGACTATCGGGCCGGACCGGCTACTTTTCGGGAGCGATCTACCCGTCACAATGATGCGAGGCGTTCGGGAACACGTGGGCGACAGATACATCAACTACACCGATGCGGCGTACTCCTGGAACGTCAACAGGAAAAGCCCCGAAGAGGAAGCAAACTACACTTACTTCCTTTATGAGGAACTGCGGGCGATTATCCGTGCCGTGGATGCTTCAGGATTAGGAGCAGACGCCGTCGATAAGATAATGTTCTGGAACTCGGCGAAGATATTGGGTGAAGGAGAACGTTGATATGCTCGGTGAAAACGCCCAGCTTGCGCTGGACACAATCCTGCACAAGCCGGTGAAAGGCATTCCCACCTGCGCGATCTTTGCGATGCAGCGCGACCACATCGAGCGGATTGCCGGCGCCGCGCCCGGCGAGTACGAAAAACGCCCCGAGGAAGTCTATACCGCAATGCAGCGCGCCGCGGGCGTCTGCATAGTCGATCAATTTATCCCGACCAACCCACTGAGTATGGGCGAGAAGGGGTATGAGAATGTCGAGTTAGGAGCAACGACGGGAGCGGAGGAGATAGTTCGAGACGGGATAACAATAGACTCGCCGGAAGCTGTTGTGGAGCACATGGAACGATTCGTCTTTCCCAGCCTCCTCGACGCAGTGGGTAAGTTTGATGCGGAATCTGTTACAAACTGGATCATTGCCGACCACGACACTCTGCAGGAGAAGCTCGGCCCGAACATCCTCAAGACCGGATACGGCGGAATCGCGTTTCCCTGTTTCCACTACGGCATCTACGGCTATGAGAATTACTTCATGGCCTACGCGCTTTACCCGGAAGTGATGGAGAAGCATTTCTCGCTGCAGGCTGACCTGGCGCTTCTGAACAACCACGCCGCGGCGGAGGCTTACGCAAAAGCCGATCTGCCGCCGCTGCACAGACTGGATTTTGACATGGCCGATTCCCGGGGCACGCTTGTGGACGTCAAATCGCTCGACAGGATATGGGTCCCGCATTTCGCTCGCTGCCTGGAGCCGCTGCTCAAGACCGATCTGAAGATGATCTGGCACTGTGACGGAAACCTGATGGAAATGGTCCCCCGGCTTCTGGAAGTGGGACTCAAGGGCTTTCAGGGTTTCCAGTATGAGTGCGGGATGGATTACGAGAAGATTTGCGCGATGAAGACCGAAGACGGCGAAAACCTCACCATAATCGGCGGAGTCTCCGTGACAACAACGCTGCCTTTGGGAACCCCTGACGATGTCAAACAGGAGATGGCGTGGCTGGTGGAGAAGGGGCCGAAGACGGGGCTTTTCCTGGGTGTCTCAAGCTCAATAACTCCCGGCGTGCCGTGGGAGAACATGGAGACCTTGCTGCAGGGATTCGACTACTACCGGATCCATGGCCGAGGATGAGTCCGACGAGTCCAAGGAATCGAAGAGAGTCTAGGAAGTCGAGGGAGTCGAGCGTAATCCCCTCTCCCTATGAGGGAGAGGGTTAGAGCCTGCCCTGAGCGCAGCGAATGGGGTGAGGGTGGAAGTCCTCAGAGCGAATAGAGGTTCCTATCCCGCGGGAACGGCCTGAGCGCGACGAGCTATCGGACTTGGCGGACGTAGTTCCCGCGGGGGTCCGGCTAAACTAAAACGTGAAACCCATTCTCCTATCCGTCCAGGTACCTTACCTGGACGGCGGTCATCCTCCAGGTAGGGTACCTGGAGGGATAAGATGCGCAATCATTTATGACGCTATGTATAAAACGTGAAACCCATTCTACAGTTCAAACCGTTTACCAATATGTTGCGCGCCATTATCCTGGTGGGCTTGCTGCAGGCTGTCTGTTCGCCGGCGCACGCCGCGCCAAGCGTGGAGGGGACGAGATTGAAAGATCGGAAACCCGTGTCGGAGCCGAATATCGAAACCGCGTTCGGCTGGTGGACTGAAATCCCGGACAAATGGACGCCCGTCGGCTGGAAGAACCACCTGTTCAGGTTCAACATCGAGTTCAACGGCGCTATTGTGGCCCTGCCGAATCTGAACGCGCGAACGGCCCAGTGGGCGGGACAGGGTGTGCAACTGCTCGTGTCCCCGGCCCCTAGTATAAGGCTTCCTTACGGTATGGGCTTGTGGCGAGATGACAACGGCGTGGTCCAGGGCTGGCGAGACTGTTCCGCGCCTGTCCTGTGGAGCGAGTGGCGCGCTGACGGCTTCGTCTTGCGCGAGGAGGTATTCGCGCATATTGCCGGCGCGAAAGACATAGAGACAGGAATCGAGCCTCTCTACCTCTGGGTCCGGCTTTCCGTGCACGATAGATGCGAAGAGCTGCCCCTGGAGGATGACTACGGCTTTCGCATCCAGATCAACGCGCCCCACATCCATCACGCGATGGACGCCAGGAACAACACCGTGTTGAGCCCCGACAACTCCCTGTACCCTCGCGACCTGCGGCCCGAACGCAAAGACTATGATTCCACCCTTGGCTGGCGGCTCCTGGAGGACGACGGCAAAGCGCGCCTTGCCATTGCGCCGGGCCGGAAATGCAGCGTGGAATTCGACACGAAGGACCTCAAATCGCGCGAACCCCGCGAGCGCGATTCCACCATGTATATCAAGATGTCCAGCCGGAAGGGGCAGTACGTGGACCTCCTGGTCCCAATGCTTCCAGCCGCGCGAGAAGAATTGGACAAGGAACTTGCGCTCGGCTACGAAAACGCGCTTGACGAGACCAACCGATATTGGAGCAAACTCCCGGCCACCGCGGCCCACATCGACACTCCCGAAGACTACGTAAACCGGGCCTTCACTTGCTCGCTCAAGCTCGCGGAGATCATCGCGGAGATGAACCCGGCTGACGGCGAGTACTCCATCCTCCTCGGCTCGTGGGCCTATGCGGTAATGTGGGCCACTCCCGTCTCCATGACCTCCGTGATGCTGCTGGACACAATGGGATATCACTCCGCCGCTGACCGTTACCTGGAAATCCTCAGAAAAGCGCAAGGGACGGTGAAGCCGCCCGGGGACCATTATGAGCTGCATCCCGGCTACCTGGCCACGCCAAAGACCCTGACGGCGATAAACTGGTTGAGCGACCACGGCGCGATCCTCTGGTCGGCCTCGGAGCACGCGCTGCTGTCCGGAGACAAGAAGTTTATCGAGAAGTGGACGCCGAGCATCATCAAGGCTTGCGAGTTCATAAAGGACGCTCGCGGGAAGACAGGCCACGGGGGCCTACAGGGCGTTTTGCCCCCCGCGGTCGCAACGGATGCCTGCACTCAAACCCAAGCCGTCTGGAACGACGGCTGGGCTTACAAAGGCCTCACTACCGCCGTCAGGCTGCTGAAGAAGATCAAGCATCCAAGGGCCGCCGAATTCGACTCCGAGGCCAAAGAGTACAAGGCCGCGTTCGACAAAGCGATACGCGAGAAGACGAAGACCATGCCGGTATGGACGGACAAGACCGGAAAGAAGCATCACCTCATTCCCACGGCCCTGTTCGGCGACGAGAAGTGGGAAACCAGGTTTCCGTTCTACCTGGACACCGGGCCGCTGTTCTGCGTCTTCTCCGGTCTGCTCGACGCGAACGACGAGCTGATGAAATCCACGCTGCTCTGGTTCCGCGAAGGACCGCAGACAAGACTCTACCGGCTGGATTCGAACTGGTCGCAAATCCCGTGTCTCCGTCACGAAATATCGAGCTGCGAGCCGGTTTATAGCTTCAACGTCTTCCATTCGTGGCAGTCGGGCGACAGGATGAAGTTCCTCGAAGGGATGTACAGCCTGTTTGCCGGCTATATGTCTCAGCAGACGTTCACCATGTGCGAGCACCGCGGTGGGATGATGGGGCTTTCTCCCGTGCTCCTTCCGGGCTATATGGCGAGGCTTGCGGTCGTCGACGACCAGATCAGGGAAGGCGAGCTTCACCTGCTGCGCCTCATTCCGCTGGCCTGGCTGCGAAAGGACAAAGAGGCCAAGTTCGGGCAGATACCAACAGAATTCGGCCCGGTGACGCTGCGGGTCAAGCTGGCCCAGTCAGGCAAGGAGCTTCGCGTCACATACGCGCCAAGGTTCCGGGAGTCTCCGAAGAAAGTCGTCCTGCACATCCCGCCGGTGACTGGCTTGACAAAAGTAACGTTGAACGGCAAGGACTTGGGGTGGGATGGCAAGAAGCGAACCTTGCTAGTCGAACCACAGATGCGCACAGATGGACACAGATGAGGGAATGAGTCGAGCGAGTCGAAAGAGTCGAGGGTAAGACTCCCTCTCCCTGGAAGGGAGAGGGCAAGGGTGAGGGTTGAACCTATCGGAGAAAGTATAGCCTCACAACATACGCAACCCGCCTTGGAAAGCCGCGAGAGCAATCCCCTCTCCCTGGAAGGGAGAGGGCTGGGGTGAGGGTGATACAATTCTCCACTGTCACGGAGCCAAGAGCACGAGGATGCCTAACTACAATCCAACACCATACCAACTAGACCTGCGGCAATGGCCCGGCGTGGTCACCAGCGAATTGCCCGGTCCCAAAAGCCGCGAACTCCACAAGCGGGCCTGCGAGAACATCCGCGGCCTCTCCGGCCAGGTGCGGCTCTTTCCAGTCGTCTTCGAAAAGGGATTCGGCTGCGCGCTTCAGGACGTTGACGGCAACAATTACATCGACTTTTCCAGCGGTATCTACGTCACAACCCTCGGCCACTGCCATCCGAAAGTCTCGGAAGCTGTCGCAAATGCCGCCCGTACGCTCATGAACGCGCACGATTTTACTACTCCGCTCAAGGTCAAGCTCCTTGAGAAGATGATGGAAGTCCTGCCCGGCGATCTGAAAGGAATCCAGCTTTACGACAGCGGCACAACGGCGGTCGAGGCCGGATTGCGCACCTGCCGCGCCGCGACGGGCAAGTGCGAGTTCATCTCCTGCTTCCGCGATTTCCACGGCAAGACCGGCCACGCGGTCAGCCTCGCCAACACCAACAAGCTGTACGGACCCACCCGCTCGCCCGGTTTCTACATGGTCCCGCGCCCCGACACCTATCGCCCATGGTGGACCCGCGCGGACGGCTCGCTCGACACCGAGAAGTACCTCGAGTTCTACGACTCGTTTATCACAAACGGCACGGCCGGGCAGGTCGCGGCCTTCGTGCTGGAGCCGATCCAGGGCTGGGGCGGCTCGATCATGCCGCCCGATGACTTCTTCCCGAAACTGAGCAAGTTCTGCAAGGACCGTGGTATATTACTTTTCGCCGATGAAGTGCTGACCGGTTGGGGCCGCACCGGCAAGTACCTATGCATGGAGCGCTGGGACGTCGTCCCCGATGTCGTTACGCTTGGCAAAGGCTTCGGCAACGGCTTCCCCGTGACGGCTATGGTAGTGCGCGAAGAATATGCCGACGCAGTGGACAAGATCAGCGCGAGCACCAGTTACGGCGGCAATCCGATGGCCTGCGCGGCGGCGTTGGCCAGCATCGAGGTGATCGAGGAGGAGGGCCTTCTGGAGCACGCGCTGGAGTTGGAAGGCGTCTTTCGCGGGAAGATGGCGGACTGGACGACGAAGTACAACATCGTCGGCGACACTCGCGTCAAAGGCTGCCTGATGGGCGTCGAGTTGGTCAAGGACAAGAAAACCAAAGAGCCTTTTGACGAGGCCGGCAAGATGGTCTACCAGTCGGCGTTCCGCAAGGGCCTGGCGTGGATTCCGGCGGGGCATATATTGCGCATGAGCCCGCCGATCATAATGCCAAATGAGGTCGCCGAGAAGGCGATGGATATCATCGAGGAAGCAATCGCCGAGACCGAAAAGACACTTGGCTACGCGTAAATGCCATAGCGGCCCGATCTGGAGTCGGCGCAGGCCGACTTTGTGTAGTTGTTGCCGTGGTTTCAACCGCCGGGCGTAAGACTGGAGAGGATCAATGAAACAGCTCAAGGTAGGTATCGTCGGCGCCGCCGGAAGAGGTAGAGGTTTCTTCAGCGCCTTCATCCACAATCCCAACACCAGGCTTGAAGCCGTTTGCGACATCGACGAAGAGCGAATGAAGGTTACCGCCGAGAAGGTCGGCGTCTCCAAGATTTACACCGACTATGAGGAGATGCTGGACAAGGCGGGCATCGACATCGCGGTCATCGGCACGCCCATGCCGCTGCACGTCCCGCAGGCGATTATGGCTCTTCGGCGCAATATCCACGTCCTGAGCGAAGTCCCGGCCGCTGTGTCAATGGATGAGGCAAAGGACCTGGTCCGTGCGGTCAATCGCAGCAAAGCGAAATACATGATGGGCGAGAACTACTGCTACATGCGCCCGAATGTGCTCGTCAAGGAGCTTGCCAGGGCCGGGCTTTTCGGCGAAATGTATCTTGCCGAAGGGGAGTACGTCCACGAACTGAAAGAGCTGAACGAGATCACCAGGTGGCGACGCAAATGGCAGACCGGCATCAACGGCAACACCTACCCAACGCACAGCCTCGGCCCGCTTCTCCAGTGGATGCAGGACCGGGTCGTCAGCGTCTGCTGCGCGGGGACGGGCCATCATTATACGGACCCCAGGGGCGACCGTTACGAAAACGAGGACAGCACCACCATGCTCTGCCGCCTCGCAAAGGGCGGATTGGCGACTATTCGCCTGGACATGCTCTCGAACCGCCCGCATAATATGGTCTACTACTCGCTTCAGGGAACAGACGGCTGTTATGAGGCGCCTCGCGGGCTTGGCGACCAGGCCAAGATTTGGCTGAAATCGAAGTCGAGCAGTGTCGAGTGGACGCCGTTGTCTGAACTGGAGCAGGAATTCTTGCCCGACTGGTGGCTTCACCCTCCCAAAGAGGCAATTGAAGCCGGCCACGGCGGCGGTGATTATTGGCAGGCTCGGGACTTCGTCCAGGCGATTCTGGAGGACAAGGAACCGCCGATCGGAATCCACGAGGCGATGGATATGACGCTCCCCGGCCTCGTCAGCCAGCAGTCGATCGAGCGCAGTTCCGAGTGGCTGCCGGTGCCAAACTCGCGGGAGTGGAGCTAGGGCGTACGATCCGTCGGATCCGTCGGATGCAAAGTAGCTTTTGCCTGTTTGCGGTAGGCAATATCGGCATAACGTGGTATAATATCGTAATAGTAAAACTATTGTTGATCTAGTATGTGGAGTAAAACTATGTCAGTAGTTCGAGCATCATCCAAATATCAAGTGGCAATTCCTAAGGCCATCCGCAGCAAGCTGCACATCCGGCCCGGCCAGAAACTCGCTATCTCGGAAGCTGACGGGATGATCATCCTGACTCCGATTCCTGCTGACCCTATCGAGTTCCTGTGCGGCATCTTTAAGGACAAGCCCTCTATGACTGAGGAACTCTTGAAGGAGAGAAAGCGGGACCTGGAGCATGAGTAGATATGTGTTGGATTCGCATGCAGTCCTGGCTTTTCTTCAGCAGGAGCGGGGTTGGGAACGTGTGAAGGATCTCATCACGGCCTCTTCCAGTGGAGCGGTCGAGCTGTACATGTCGATCATCAATCTGGCCGAGGTGAAGTACATCGTCATGCGCCGAAAGGAGCACACCCCGCGGGTGATGGCCGCAATCGAGGCTTTGCCCGTCCGAATACTCTCGGCCGACGAATGCATCGATCAAGTCATCGCTCTCAAGACAAGATTCGCGGTGTCTCTGGCGGATTGCTTTGCAGCCGCGGCTGCCATTCAGCTTGACTGTCCGCTGGTCACGGCTGACTCGGAATTCAGCAAACTGGAGGGCGTGCTCCAAATCGAGTGGCTTCGTTAGCGGACGGCGCAAGAACGGGAGATTTCAGAAGTGACCAAACCCAAAATCGGCCTACTCCCCCTGTACATCGAACTCTACGACCGCGCGCTGCCGGAGGTCCGCCCCCGCATCGACGCATTCTCTTCCACCATCGCTTTCCAATTAGAGAAGCGAGGCATGGACGTGGTCACCGCGCCGGTCTGCAGGCTTGAGCCGGAGTTTGCCGCGGCAGTCAGTTCCTTCGAGCAGGCTGCTTGTGACGCGATTGTCACTCTGCATCTCGCCTACTCCCCTTCGCTGGAGTCCGCCCGCGTCCTGGCTCAGACGAAACTGCCGTTGATAGTCCTCGATACCACGCCCACCTATTCCTACGGCCCCGCCCAGGACCCGACCGAGTTGATGTTCAACCACGGCATACACGGCGTGCAGGACATGTGCAACGTGCTGATCAGGAACAGCAAGCGGTTCCAAATCGAAGCGGGTCACTGGGAAAAGTCCGATGTGCTGGACCGCGTCGCCGGTTGGGCGAGAGGCGCCGCGGTGGCCGCGGCGATGCGGCGCGCCAGAGTGGGGATCATCGGCTCGCCGTTCAAAGGAATGGGCGATTTCGCCGTTCCAACGGATGATTTGCGCTCTACAATCGGCGTCGAGACCATTGCCTGCGACCCTGCCGTCATACGCGCCCTCGTGCCGGAGCCGGATGCCCCCGAAGTGCGGGAGGAGATCGACTCCGACCCGAACAGTTTCCTCAGCAACGGTCTCGATATGGAGAAACGTCGCGAAACGGCCCGTGCCTGCCTTGCCGTGCGCCGCTGGCTTGCGCAGGAGAATCTGAGCGCGTTCACGATGAACTTTTTGGAGACCGATAAGTCCTCCGGCCTTCCCACCGTTCCATTCCTGGAAGCAAGCAAGGCCATGTCTCGCGGCGTTGGATATGCCGGCGAAGGAGATGTGCTGACCGCGGCCCTCGTCGGCGCGCTGTTGAGCGCGTTTCCCGACACTACGTTCACCGAGATGTTCTGCCCGGATTGGGCGGGAAACAGCATCTTCCTGAACCACATGGGCGAGATGAACGTCAACCTGGCAGTCGGCAAGCCGCTGCTGCGCGTCATGGATTTCCCCTGGACCGACGCCGATGATCCCGTCTTCGCCGTGGGCAGGTTCCGCGGTGGCGAGGCGGTCCTGGTCAACCTGGCCCCCGGACCCGATAACCTATCCCGCGGGAACGGTCTCGCGCGACCGACCGATCGAGCATCGTCGAAGTCAGTTCCCGCGGGGGGCCGCGTTTCCTACACCCTGGTCGTCGCTCCGGTCGAGATGCTCTACATCAAAGGCAAGGACAATATGGGGACCCTGATTCACGGCTGGTTCCGCCCCGAAATCCCGATTGCTCAGTTTCTGGAGGAATACAGCCGTGCGGGTGGAACACATCACCTGGCGCTCGTCTACGGCGACATCGCCGATGACATAATGCGTTTCGGCGAGATCATGGGCTGGCGGACATCTTACCTGGGCAAATCCGGCGTGTTGTGAAAAAAGGTAACTGTTCACGATTAGGTAGACTGTCGGTCGTTATTCCTCCGTCCTCGGAAGAAGACGAGCGTAATCCCCTCTCCCTTGACGGGAGAGGGCTAGGGTGAGGGTGATACAATTCTACCCATTCCTGAACTCTTACGAAAAAAGGCGCCGTGACTTGGGGAAACGTGCCAATCCCCCCTCCTCTTAGGAGGGGGTTAGGGGGAGGTTCGTGCACAGGAACCTGGGATTTCCACCTCTCCCATGTCCGCGGCTTGCTTTAGCACGCTTCGGCTGAGCAGCGTGAGGCTTTAACCTCACGGTCCGAGGCGACGGAGCGGCAAGAGGAACCTGATATATGAAAACACTTGGCGTCGGCATGGTTGGCTACGGCTTCATGGGCAAAGTGCACACCTACGGCTACAAGTCTCTCCCCATGCTGTACGAGCCCGCGCCCGCGGCGATCAGACTGGTCGGCGCGGCCACCCGGACCGAGGAATCCGGTCGCCTGGCGGTGGAGCAAGGCGGATACGAGTTCTCAACCCGCGACTATCACGATTTGCTTGCCCGCGACGACATCGATGTCATCAACTGCTGCGTTCCGAACAACTTGCACAAGGAAGTGGTGGTGGACGCGATTCGCGCGGGCAGGCATATCTACGTCGATAAACCTCTTGCGCTGAACCTGGAGCAAGCGAAGGAGATAGTCCATGCCGAGGCTGAAGCCGAGGCCGCCGGCTCACATAGCGCTCGCCAAATGGCGCACAATTACAGGTTCGTTCCGGCGATAATGCGCGCAAAGCAGCTCATGGACGAAGGCCGGCTGGGCCGGATCTACACGTTTGCGCTGCGGTATCTGCACAGCAGCAACGTGGATCCCAACCGCCCGCTGCACTGGAAGTCGGACAAAGCCGTAGGCGGGGGTGGCGTCCTTGTCGATCTCGGATCGCATATCATCGATATGACGCGCTTCCTCCTGGGCGACTTCAAGCGCGTTTGCGCAAACCCCGTGACGCCGATCGAGGAACGCCCGAACGGCATAGGCGGGACGGTTCGAGTCGAAACCGATGACGTCTGCTATGTGCTTGCGGAGCTGCAAAACGGCGCGGTGGGGACGCTGGAAGCGTCCAAAATGGCGACCGGAGCGAACGACGAGCTGACCGTGGAGATTCGTGGTTCCAATGGCGCGATTCTCTTCAACCTCATGGACCCGAACTGGCTGAGCTTCTACGACAACACGCTCTTGGACGCCCCGCTCGGAGGCGAAAAAGGCTTCTTGCGGATCGAGTGCGTCCAACGTTATCCGAAGCCGGCCGCGATTCCCGGCCCGAAGCTGACGGTCGGTTGGACGCGCTTCCACTTCGCGAGCATCTACGAGTTTGTCAGGCGTGTGGTGGAAGGCGAGCCCGGCGAGCCTTCGCTCTCCGATGGCCTCGCAACTCATCAAGTCATCGAAGCATGCTATAATTCCCCCGGCGTGTGGGTTAGCTTGTAGAACGCAGATGAACACGGATGCACGCGGATAAACGCAGATTGGAGTTAGGGTGGGGATGCGGGATGAGAGACAAGCGATGTCGGATCGTCCCGGACATATTGTCTGGGACGAGATTCCGGGGACATGTTTGTCCCTCCCGGCATTTCCTTCGACTCGTTCAACTCCTCCGACTCCTGATAGAAAGGACCCTGCCATTGACCGGTAAAGACATCAGACTGAACAAGCTGTTCTCAAACGGCGAGAACGCCGTCGTCGTAGCAATTGACCACGGTGAGTTCGACGGCCCGCTGCCGGGCATGATCGATCTGCCGGAGGTCATCAAGAGAATCGATCCCGGCGTTTCCGCGGTTCTGCTTTCGCCTGGGATGCTGGCCCACTGCGGTCACGCGTTCGGCTACAAAGGCGCGCCGATGGCGATAGTGCGCCTCAACTGGAGCACGGTCTACTGCTTCCACTGGAACTACAACGACGCTAACACGGTGAAGGCAGTAAGCGCCGCCGACGCCGTCGCCGCGGGCGCGGAGATAGCGCTCGTGTCGCTGACTCTCAACACCGGCAGCGAAGCGCGCGACGCCGCCAACGTCGGGGTGTTCTGCGAGCTGGTCAACGAAGCGAAAAGGCTGGGCATGCCCGTCGTCGGCGAGTTCTTTCCGGTCCGGTCCGACAAGCTCTCCAAGGAACAAATGCACGAGCAAGTCTACCGTTCCTGCAGGATTGTCGCCGAGCTTGGGGCCGATCTGATCAAGACTTTCTACACTCACAAGTTCAAGGAAGTTACCGAGTCCTGCCCGATCCCGATCCTCGGCCTGGGCGCGGAGAAGACCCCCAAGCAGATACAGGCCCTGGAGCTTGCGGAAAAGATCGTGCAAAACGGGGGTAGGGGAGTGGTATTCGGCCGCAATGCCATACAGGTTCGCGACCCGGCCGCGTTCCAGCGCGCGCTCTGCGACGTGGTCAGGAACGGTCTGTCCGCCGCCGCCGCGGTCAAACAATACGGGCTGAAGGACTAGCCCGGATTATTCACGAAACGTCTGAAAACACTGCAGTCTGCCATAGGCTACACTGTCCCTCGATACGCCGCCGGAGCGGCTACTCGGGAACGCGGAGTTATACTTTTCCAGCACGAAAACAACAAGTCCGTGTCCCCG
>JAUSGG010000105.1 GCA_030649165.1 Armatimonadota bacterium | reverse complement strand
CGGCATAAGAGTCGCGCCGGCGGTCACGATCCAGGGCGCGAAAGCCCTGGCGGACGGCTCGGCTTCTGATGTCAAGTCGCTGCGAGGCAAAGTAGTCACGGCGGTCTTCCCCGACTGTGTCTACGTTCAGGAGCAGAACAGCCCGTTTGGCATAAAACTTGTAACATCCGCCTCTGTTACGGCGGGCGAAGAAGTCGACGTGTGCGGAGTGATGAGAGGCTCCGGCTCTGAGAGGTATCTTGACTGCACGGGAAACCCGGTCATGACGACGAGTCCGGGTCCGGGTGTTCCGGGACCTTTCGCGGCAGCGAGCTCCGCGCTGGGAGGAGCGGAACTTAACTCCTTCACGCCTGGAGTCGTGGGAGGAATTGGACCGAACAATATTGGTTCGTTCGTCATAGCGTTCGGCAAGGTGACCCAAAGGAAGACTTCCGCCCCGAAGTATTTCTACATCGACGACGGATGCGCAATCGGAGATGGAACGGACACGGGGGGAGTGGAGAATGTCGGAATGAGAATCGCGGGCGATCCGGCAAGTTATGCGGAAGGAAGTTACGTGTTCGTAATGGGGGTGGTTTCCTGCTTCGATTCGGCAGGTCTGAGGCCCCAGATATTACCCACGGAGATACAGATACTCCGGGGACCGTAGGCGCCGCGGCATTCCGCCCGGTTGCGTGTTTCCAGACTTACATATAAAGGAGAGGGGAATCATGAGGTTAAGGACGCTGGGTTTGGTTGTTCTCGCAAGCATCCTTCTAGTTTCAACTACGTGGACGGCCGCGGTTGGCCAGGTAGGTGTCGTGCTCAACGATACGCTGCAGGGATCCACGACCGGCACGCGAAACGGCGGAGTGTTCGCCGGCGGAGGCTGGCAGAGCACTGACCCGAACCACGGCAACGACTACATCTATTGGCATTTACCTCACCCTGTCAGCCATGGGAGAGCCGAGTTCTATGTCAAAGGGCTTAGCTCCACTTACGCTTATAAGGGCGAGCTCTTCCACATGTACGACAACACGTATCAAAGCGCGGACACCTATTACTGGGGCTATCGGAATAACCCATACAAGATGTACATTCGGAAAAGCGGGACCAACGATGGGGCGGTGGCCAACTCCTGCGAGCTGGTTTTCCAAATCCTGGGCGACGGCTTTGAGCCGGACACTCCCGTGTTGTCCTGGGACGCGGCTACAAACTACCACTTCATTGTGGACTGGGGGCCGGACGGTAACGGCAATACCTACCTCACGATCTACAGGGACAGCACACAGATCTTCAACGACAAGGTGGTTGGGAACTACACTCCCGCCGGTCACAGCATCCGCATTGCCGCCTGCAGAGATATGGGCGAAGGATCTATCCCGGGCGCCATATTCAGCTACGTGAAGGTCACGGACCTGTCGGAACTTGTGACCCCTCCCGCCGCCGCGATCGTCCAGCCGGGCAATACGCAGACCATAACCAGCAGGAATCCCACCATCAAGTGGCATGGCGAACCCCATACCTCGTACCAGGTCAGGGTCAACACGAGCAACGACCCCAATATCGGAGTAGCTTGGGACTCGGGGCAGGTCAGTTCCGTTGCAACCCAGGCGACGACGGGGACTCTGGCAAATCAGACCACATTCTACCCGTTTGTCAGGATCGGGACCGCGACCGGCTGGAGCAATTGGAGCGCGGCCGGCTTCTGGTTCAAGGTCGATACGAGCTACGTGGCCGCTCGACGTGGCCGGGTGGTGGTCAGCAACTCCTGCCTTCAGGACGACGGGGGGAAGTTCCTCGCGCTGGGGTTCACCCACATGAGGGCCATGCACCGGTGCAGGGGTGACAAACTCAGGTATCAGCACGACCTCTGCGATATGGCGAGCAAGGGGTTCAACTACCAGAGAATCCTGTCTATGGTCGGCTGGGACGGCCTGGAGATCGCGCCTGTGACCAACGAAGCAGCGAGCATCTGGCAGTGGGAAGACTACCAGCAGCAGTTCAAGGACGCCATAGACATCGCGTACGACAACTACGGCATTCGGACGCAGATCACCATATTCGCCGATGCGCAAAACTGCATGCCGAACGGGACCGACCGTACGACGCACATGAATAATATCCTCAGTTGGATCGTTGGCCGCGAGCACAAGATCATTCTTATCGAGGTCGCCAACGAGTACTATCAGAATGGTCTGAGTATGACCGAAGTGAAGGACGACGGGGCTTACCTGGCTGCCCGCACCACCATACCGATCGCGCTGAGCGACCCGGGCGGCTCCCGGAGCAACGCCGACATCCAGGGGATGTACCTCGGCGCCCAGGCCGACATTGCGACCGTTCACTTCCCACGCGATAGCGACGAATATGGATGGTTCCGCGTCAGAGACCCCTGGAGGGTTATGTCGCTCTATCCCGGTGTAGCTCCGGTGAGTAGCAACGAGCCGGCCGGTCCGGCGTCTTCGGGCAGCGAGGAGATAGACCCGACCAGGCTCTGCTCCGCCGCGTCCTTCTGCTGGATTGCCCATGTGCCCATGTACGTGTATCACGGAAGATTCGGCACCAGCGGGCTTACCGATCAGGGCGTAGACGTCAAGATGTCTTCCACGGGTGGCTTTTCGGCCTTCCTGAACATGACGAAGCTCATTCCTGCCGATGTAGGCGCCTGGACCAGGAACGACGGCATAGAGTCCGCCGCTCCGTTCACCGTTTACTGCTGGAAGTCGGGAGACGCCGGCGACGGACAGGCCAATACGTATTGGACCGAATACCCCCTCGCCACGAAGGGATGCCACAGGAACATAGGCGCGGTCAACGGCCCGGTGGCGGCTGGAACGCCGTTCGTCTGCTACACGCAGGGCGTGCTGAGCGGTGGTGTCACGCTGAAGTGCCGGGACCTGCAAGGCTTGCAGCTCAACCTGGCTTTTACGGTGTATAACGCCGTGACGGGAGCGATAATCTCCGGCTACGATTATGTTGTCATGGCCCCGGACACCACCTTTACTCTTCCGGGAAGCGCTACGGCTTATCTCATCAAGGGGATAATCGGAGGGCATCCTCGGCCCGATGCCCCGACAAACTTCACGGCTGCAAATAACGGCACAACTAACAACCTGAGCTGGACTAATCCTCCCCAGTCCTACTTCGTGGGCACGATGGTCAGGTTCAGGACGGACGGCTATCCTACCTCGCCCACCGATGGAACCCTTGTCTGCAACAGGACGGCCGCGCCCGGTTCGAACGATAGTTTTGCGCACACGGGGGTCAGTCCAACGGGGACTTACTACTACTCCGGCTGGTCGTACGACGAAGTTCCGAACTACTGCTCGACGCCGGCGCACGCCGTTGTGGGTGAAGACAACCTGCCGGAATGGATCAACGACACCTTCGATAACTACAATGACGGCCCCCTGGGAGGACAGGGAGGCTGGGAGACAGTCGGAACCGCAAGCGCCCAGGTCCAGTCGGCATTCGTGAAAGACGGCATAGGCAAGGCCGTCCTTGTGGATACCGTCCCGACCGGCCAGGCGATTGCCAACCAGAAGAGATTTCAGGAAAAGTCAGCCGGTAACTACTATATGAGCTTTGACGTCGCGCAGGACGCCGCCGGGACTACCGGCCAGATCATCGGCTACA
This sequence comes from Armatimonadota bacterium, assembly GCA_030649165.1. Lineage (GTDB taxonomy): Bacteria > Armatimonadota > UBA5829 > UBA5829 > JAUSEB01 > JAUSGG01. Next base: position 7,900 of record JAUSGG010000105.1, on the reverse strand, counting down.
TCAGCATATACGGGTCGAGCTCTTCCACGGAGATAGCCAAGCTTCATATTCAGAAGGGCAGGATGTTCATGGAGTACGGCTCCGGTCTCCTGGCCACTCTTAGCACGACTATCGGGAATCTGACCTGGAATACGGTAAAAATAGGCTTTAACGCGGACACGAGGAAGTTCGATCTGTGGCTGGATAATTCCGGCAAGGGCACAAACTACTCCTGGAAAGGGATAGGAACCAATATATCCAGGATAGTGATATCGAGTGACAGAAACTCCGCTCTGAACCCGCAAAAGGCTTATATCGACAATGTCAAGTTCGAGCCGAAACTCACCATCGCCGGCGTCACCGATGACGGCTCCTGGAGCCCAAGCCTCGACAGACTGCATTTCAACATCGAGCCTGTGGCGGGAGCGAACGAGTATCAGTATGCCATAGGCACGAGCTCCGGCGGGACTCAGATAAGAGGCTGGACAAGCTGTGGGACTTCGACGGACTATACAGCGAGCGGGCTGAGTCTTAACCAGTCCACTACGACCTACTACATAAGCGCGCAAGCCACAATGTATGGGAACTGGGGACCGTCGGCAAATACCAACGGTATTAAGGTCGCCCCTGCCATTGCCAGCATACAGGCGGCCAAGGCCCTCGCCGATGGAGCGCCCACTGATGTCAAAGCTCTGAGGAGCAAGAACGTCACGGGAGTCTTCCCCGGCAGCTTCTATATCCAGGAGCCGGGCAGCCCGTGCGGCTTAAAGATAGTCTCCTCGGCTTCGGTTGCCCCCGGCAACGAAGTTGACGTCTGCGGAGTGATGAAAGGCTCAGGCGCTGAAAGGTACATGGATGGGGCGAATTGTGGAGTGATAGCGACGACTCCGGGCCCCGGCCTTCCGGAAACCGTGAGTCTACCAAACACCTCTATTGGCGGGGCCGAGATGAATTCCTACAGTCCTGGCGTCGTGGGAGGAATCGGCCCGAACAACCTGGGTCTGTATATCACCGCTTACGGAGTAGTAACGCAGAGACAGACTACAGATCCGAAGTGCTTCTACATCGATGACGGCTGCGGTCTGAGAGATGGGACTACGACCGGCGGAGCGGAGAACGTCGGAGTCAGAGTCGTGGCCGACCCGGCGAGCTATCCGGAGGGTTGTTACGTGGCCGTGACAGGCATCAGCTCTTGCTTCGACTCGGGAGGTCTCGTTCGGCAAATACTGCCGGTTAACGTTCAAATACTGCGGCCTTAGCGCATACTGGTAATTATACGGATTGAAGGCAGGATGGAACCGGCATATCATGGACGGGGGAGTGTGCGCGCGCTCTCCGGCGTCCGATCGGTCGCGTCGAGAAGCTAAGAGGAGATGGCGCTTATGAACGGTTCCAGTCGCACGACGTTCGTGAGAACGCTCGTGTGTACGCTTGCGCTCGTGTTGTTTATCTCCCTGCGCGCCTTCGCGTCTCCTCTGGGTCCATTTGTCCAGATCAAAGATGGCGGCTGCTTCTGGCCGACTATCTGCTATAACCCCACGTCGGACCGGTACCTCGTCCTTTGGGGAGACTACAACGACTACGGCAGCGGAGCCCCGCATCTGCGAGGTCAGATCGTGGACGCCGACACCGGCGAGCCGATCGTCCGCGACTTCGTGGTGTCCTCATGGCCCTCCGGCCCTACGTACATTCAGAGCGTCACGTACAACCCCGACAACGGCGAATGGTTCGTCCTATTCGTGATCGAACTCTCCGGCAGCGAAGGAGACATATACGCTCAGAGGGTCGACGCAAACGGGAACCAGATAGGCAGCTACATACCGCTCGTGACCACCGCCGGGTATCAGAGCCAGGCGCACGCCGCGTACGACCCTGCTTCTCACAGGTACCTGGTCACGTGGACCGACTGGACCCCAAGTCCGCTCAAGGTGCACGGTAGGCTATTCGACCAGTACGGCTCTCCCATCGGTTCGCGCGTCAGCATCAGCGACACCTCACCCTATTCCAAGAGCGAGTCCAGGGTGGCGTACAACCCGGTCACCAACGAGTTTCTAGTCACCTGGACCGACCAGCGCAACTGGAACGGTCAGGGGAACGATAACGATTGGGTCGACGTGTACGCGCAGCGGATCAATCCCGTCAACGGGACGCTTATCGGCGGCAACGTGATGGTGTGCGGCCCCACTGGCGTTCCTTACGTGGGAGATGGTCTGGATCTTGGGGAGATCATCGCAAATCCGGCGGATGGAAGGTACTTCCTTGCTATAACACGGCTGCAACCCACCGGCGCTCCGGTGGGCGGATGGGTCGCTCTGGGACGTGTTCTGAACTCGGACGCGACGCCTTACACGAGTATCTTCAATGTGTCCTACCCCGAGCGCGGCGCCTTCACCGGCGCGGTCCACAATCCGGTCGATAACACATATATCATGTCCTACCTCGACGCGAACTACGATTTGTCGGCCAAACAGTTTTCGGCGGCCGGAGTTCAGATCGGCTCCGTCATCCCCGTCTTCAGGACCTCGCTGTACGAAGAGAACTTTGGCTATCTGGACATCAGACCGAACGACGGCCGGCTTATGCAGGTGACCACTTGGTACGAGAACCTGGTGATGCATACCGTGCCCAAGTTCGTCCTCACGCAGCGGTTCAAAACGGGGTCCGACACGTACGCGCCGAGCGGCCCGATTTCGCTGCGCGCGCACAAACAATCGACCACGAGCGTCAAACTCACGTGGACGAACCCCTACGATCTCGATTTCGCGGGCCTCATAATCCGGCGGCGCGCCGACACCTACCCAACGTCGATTACCGACGGCATCCTGGTATGTGAAAGGACGGGAATTCCGGGATCGAGTGACTCGTTTGCAAATACGATCGCGTCGGGCGAAACGTGGTACTATACCATATTCAGCCGCGACAACGCTTCCCCGACTTACAACTACTCCGCGTCCGGGTCTGCCGTGTCCTCTGATTTGTGGCTCAACGAAACCTTCGATAACTACGCGCTTGGATACCTCGATATGCAGGGCGGATGGAACAGAAGCGACAACAATACGAGGGGCTGTTTCGTGCAGGACCAGGTACGGACCGGGTCGGCCGGCAAAGCCGTCGAGATAATGTGGGGCCCGACGTACAGCGATCAGGCCAACATTGCCGATTTCAGCGTGATAACCGGAGCGCGGCAGAAGATCAGTTTCGATATGCGCCGCAATGCCGCCGCTTCCACGAATCAGTCTATCATTGAGATCTACGGATCGGGAGCTAAGATCGCGCGCGTGTACTGGGGCGGTGGTTACAGGATGCTGACCGGCCCGGGCGACACTCTGACGGACCTCGTGCCTTCTCCGGCAGCCGGCCAGTGGTATCACGTGGAGATCGAGGCCGATCTTGACGGCCAACTACTGAACGCGTGGGTGGATAGCGTTCAGAAGGTCTTCTCCAGGCCGTTCTACCAGGCGACGAGCCAGATCGACACGATATCTCTCACGGGGTATAACGTCGCGACTATCCCATCATATCTCGATAACCTGAAGGGGGAGCGCGCGTTGGTTCCTCCGTCGGCCCCTTCCGTGAACGTGCCGGCGATCGGCGAAGACGTTGAAACGCAATATCCCACTATATCGTGGACGGGCGACACTCACGACATGCTCGAAGTCCACGTCAACACGACCAATTCCCCCACTGACGGAACGAGTTATGACTCCGGGGAGAGAACGAGTTCTCTCAACTATTGGACGGTCGGGCCTCTTGCCGTCGGACAAACGTACTACGTCTTCGTGAGGCTGCACAACGGCGACGGTTGGGGGCCCTGGAGCGCCGCCGGACACTGGTTCAGGGTTACGCAGAACTCCAACGCGCCGTCTCCTCCAGTCGAGTTCGGAGTGATGAGCAACAACAGAGTGCTGAGACTCACGTGGAAGAACCCTCCGGAGCCCGATTTCGCCGGAGTCACGGTCCGATACAGCACGAAAGGCTATCCGGTTTCGAGGACCGACGGCCTGCTTGCGGGGACCGTGTCGGGCGGAACGCCGGGCGGGGCAGCCGGCTATACGCATCTCAACCTGACAAATGGCATCAGGTACTACTACAGCGTATTCTCGTACGACTCCAGCGGGTTGTACTCCGGCGCGGCCAACGACTTTTCGACGCCGGAGACGTGGACCCTCGAATACCTCGCGGACTATCTGCCCTCGTCGTCAACTCCAGTCTGGACCCTCTACGACGGCGGCGAGACCTATTGCCATATCGAACCGCCCGGAGGAGTCCTCCACATCCTGGATGATTCCACTGCCGGGGGCAGCAAAGTCCTGTGGTCGAGGAGTTGGGCGGCTTCGGATTCGACCGGAGCCACCGTTATTGTCAGAGCCAAGTGCGATTCCGCCTCTCCCGGCGCCAACAGCGGAAACATCACCGTTTCCAACGGAACCTGTTCGATCACGTTCATTATTCTTCCGGACCGGGTAGTTTCGAAGAACACCGGTTCAGGCTTATACGACCGCCAGTATCTTCTCAACGGGACGACGTACCGCAAGTACCGGTTCACTCTCCAGAACGGCTCGTACGCCTGCTACGTAGACGAGGCCCTTATTCCTGTCTTCACCGGCGCTGCCTACGCGAGCGCGGACAACAGCATCATCATCGGCGTGAACGGCTCAGCCCACACCCAAAGCCTGTACATCGACAATCTCTGTTATAAGACTACGGGGGCCGTTCCTCCCGCCGCCAGTATATCGATCGACATACTATCGGCGAAGCTCCTCGGCAACGGGCAATCGGTGACGGTCGGCGGGAACGTCGTCAGCGGCGCGTTCACCGATTATCTGTACATTCAGGATGGGATCCGCGGCCTGAGAGTGGACAAAACCGCTCACGGCAGGGCCGCCGGCCACGCCGTGGATGTTTCCGGGACGATGCAGACGAAACCCGACGGCGAGCGGTACATACAAGCGACGACCGTGTACAAAACCGGGACGGGAACCGCCGCCGCGCCCTTCGCGATGGCGGGACTCGCGCTTGGCGGCGCCGCTCTGAGTTACGATCCGGTTTCGGGCGCCGGTCAGAGGGGGCCGGACGGCGGGACCGGTCCGAATAACATAGGCGTCTTGATCCGTGTATTCGGCAGAGTGACGGAAGTCGATCCTCTAGGGCAGTATTTTAAGATCGACGACGGATCGGGTCCGGTGAAGGTCCTGAGCGGAAGCCTCGCCGAGCCGGTTGGGCAGCCGTACGTCGCGGTCACGGGGTTCAGCGCTCTGGACGGCGGGGTGTCGCCGCCGGGCCGGGCGGTTCGGCCAAGAACACAATCCGATATTGTGGAGTATTAGATGGTTGAAGTTGACAGGAGAAAACCGTTCCGCGTTATTGTGATCCTGGCCTTTTGCTTGGTCAGCGTCTGGGCCCTTGGCGCGTACGCTCAGGCGGGACTGATCGGAGGCAACATCTACGTTTCAGGAGCCGGCTGTCGGTTCCCTGACGTGGCTTACGACAGTGTGGACGGGAAATACCTTGTCGTATGGCCGGACTATAACTACAGCCCGGGCAGAATATTCGGGCGGTTCGTGTCTAACGCGGGGGCGAATATCGGCAGTCCATTCCAGATATCGGACGGAACGGTCTATGCGCTTTACCCGACGCTGGCGTACAATTCGACGAACAACGAATTTCTGGTGACCTGGGACGATGGACGCGGCCCCGACAAGATCGCCGGCCAGAGAGTAAGAGGGTCCGACGGCGCTCTCCTTGGAGGGAATTTCACAATCGGGACGACCCCGGGTGGCAGATCTTCCGTGGCCTGGAGTTCGACCAGCAACTGCTATTACGTCGTGTACTACCTGGCCGCCGGCAATGTGGATGTCTTTGGCCAGAGAGTCAGCAATGCCGGGACGCTTCTCGGGAGCGAGAAGAACATCTCCAATGACACGGCGTACTCCGGTTACCCATCCGTGGGATATGGATCATCAGGAAACCAGTTCCTGGTTACCTGGGACCACTCTGACTTCACAAGCCCCATACATGGCCAGCGCATAGACGCCGCGACGGGCAACGCTGTCGGCGGCGTTTTCTCCGTTACGTCCTTGGGCTATGAGGACAGGTCATCGGTCACCTACGACAACGTCAACAACCGTTTCATGGTGCAGTGCAATGAGCAGGGCAACCCCGGCTACAGTTACGACCAATACGGGCAATTGGTCAACACTGACGGCACGCTTTACGGCGGCTTCATACCGATAGCTCACACCGCGTCTTTCGAGGGCGAGACTCTGCTTGGCGGCGACGTGGCCTACACGGGAGGCGCGCGGCGATACTTCTCCATTTTCCAACAGGACTCCAACATGGCGGGGCAGGAAGTCCTGCCGTCCGGGGCGCTGCCCGGCGGCCCGGTCATACTTGGAACAAACACCGGCGGACATGGGGGTGTAGCGGCCGACACAAGTCTGAACCGGTTCCTCGCGGTTTGGGAGAGTTTCGAGGGAATGTATTACGTTCGGGGGCAAGTTTACGAAGTCAACCCCAACCCCGCGCCGGGGCCGGTAAGCAACCTTGTTGCATCCTCCGGAAACGGGCAGAATACCCTCACATGGACTAACCCGGTCGAGTCTGATTTCACCGGCGCTTTGATCCGCTACAGGACCGATACGTATCCGACCAGTCCGACGGACGGAACCCTCTTGGTCGACAAAGGCGGTTCTCCCGGGGCGAATGACAGTCAACTGCACGGCGGACTGACCAACGGCGTGACCTACTACTACACTGCCTGGGCGCACGACAGCGCCCCGAACTACTCGCTTTCGAGGACCGCCTACGGCCTGCCTACCGTGCCCCTCTGCTTCTCCGACGAGTTCTCCTATTCCGACGGCAACCTGAATGGCCGGGGAGGTTGGGCCGGATCGGCCGGATCAAACATATATGTGGTGGGCCAGACGGTGAAGATCACCGGTGGAGCAACAGCGCAGGACGCGATCCATACCACAAACTGCGGAGATCCCGGAACCGGTTATATGACGGTGGCTGTCAGGGTCCGGGCCGGCGTAGGGACCGAGAATATGTGGGATTTGTGGATCGACGACACCGCCAACCTCAACCTGGCGCGCTGGTATGGGGCTGGCACAACGGCTCGCGGAAGAATCGGCGGGACGACCAGTGTCACCGCTACTCAGACTCTTACGGGCGGATGGGATGAGCTGAAAGTAAAGATAAACCCCTACGACAATAGCTCCGAGTTCTTCTTCAATGGCGGGTCGATAGGCGTCCTCGATCACGGCGTCACCGGCGCGGGCAACATTATCGGCAGGCTGAGGTTCACGAGAGGAACGACTAGTAGTGTGGACGGTAACTATGTGTTCTTTGATGAACTGCAAATCGGAGACGTTCCCGATGTAACTCCTCCCGCGCCGGTCGCCAACTTTACCGCTGCGGCGGGCGCGGCGCAAGTCTCTCTGAGTTGGACAAATCCGTCCGAAAGCGATTTCAGGGGGACAATCATCCGGTACAAGACGAGCGGCTACCCCACGGGGCCAACCGATGGTACGCTGCTTTGCGACCGCGCGACCACTCCAGGCGGCAATGACAGCTACCTTCACAGCGGACTTGGTAACAACACCTACTACTACGCCGCTTTCTCCTACGACGAAGTTCCGAATTATGCGCAAGCGTCATTAGCCTCCGCCACCCCCGGCTGCGTGGCGGTCTGGCTTGACGAAATCTTCGACAGTTACAATAACGGCAACCTCGGCGGCCAGGGCGCTTGGACCACCACTGGCGCGGCTAGCGCTCAGGTGCAGTCGGGGTACGCCGAGAGCGGCAAAGCCGCCTTGATGGATACCATAGCCTCGGGCGGAGCGGCCATAGCAAACAGGATAGCCTTCGACGCCAAGAGCGGCGGATACCATTACCTGACCCTGGACGTATCCCAGGACGC